>CAZMHU010000034.1:0-5785 GCA_964566175.1 uncultured Eubacteriales bacterium | reverse complement strand
CCGATGATAATAGGTGAAATTCGCCGATATTTGCGGGATAATAATTCAATACGTGTCAGCCGTTCGGTAAAAGACACGGCGTATAAGGCAATGCAGGTAAAAGAGCGGTTTATCGCAAAAAATCTCCGTGAGCCGACAATAGAGGAAATCGCCACAGAACTTTCTCTGCCGCAAGAAGATGTTGTCGAGGCGCTTGAAAGTATTGTTGAGCCCGTGTCACTGTATGAGCCGGTATTTTCCGACGGCGGGGACACAATATATATGCTTGACCAAATCGGCGACCGAAATGACGATAACAACTGGTTGCAGGAAATTGCACTCAAAGAGGCGATAAAGGCTTTGAGCGACCGCGAGAAAAAGATACTATCGCTTAGGTTTATGCAAGGCAAGACCCAAATGGAGGTGTCTGGCGAGATAGGAATATCACAGGCGCAAGTTTCACGGCTTGAAAAGGGTGCGCTTGAAAAAATTAAATTATAAAAACGCAGTGCCGCGGCATATATATTTTTACGGGGTGATAATTTATGTGTTGCAAAATTGCGGAACTGCGCGATAAACAGGTTATATGCGTAAAGGACGGCACAATAATCGGATGTGTTTGCGATGTCGAAATCGATACCTCTTGCGGAAAAATCATTTCGATAATAATATACGGCCGACCGAAGTTTTTCGGCGTCTTCGGGCGCTGTGACGATATAGTAATACCCTGGAAGTGCATTGAAATTATCGGTGAGGATACAATTTTGATAAATTACGAACCGCCGGAATTTTACAAAAGAAAAAAGAAAAATTTTCCGTTTTAGAGCAATCGGCATTTGCCGATTGCTTTTTTTGTTTGAAGGCTTAATTTACCTTAATAAAACAAGACGAAATTGAGCAAATTATCTTTGCAGGCGAAAGGAGAAAATAAAAAAATGAAAAAAATCAAAATCGCCGTTCGCTCTTTTGCGCTTGCGCTTGCTGTTGTTACGGCGGCGGTGTTTTCGGGAATAGTTTATGCCGACAAAAGTTTGGCTGAAAATTATTTTTTGGTAGAGGGAACGCAATTAGAGGTTAATTGCCAAGTCCCTATTACCGCAGAAATTAAAGAGACAGTTCAAACAAAATTGACACGTGATGGCGAAAAAACAGCCTACAACGCAAATTTTAAACTTCTCGGAGTCTTTCCCGTGTCGAGTGCTAATGTCAGTCTTATTGACGAAATGTCGGTTAAGGTTTTGGGTACACCTTTCGGAATTAAGGTCTATACCGACGGCGTTATGGTTGTGAATATGGATAACGTCGATTCGCCCGACGGCGATGTAAATCCTGCGAAGAAGGCAGGAATACGTGTCGGCGACACGATACGCTCAATAAATGGAAAACGTGTTTATTCAAACGAAGATGTTGCCGATATAGTATCGTCTTCGAACGGAAGAAAACTTTCCGTAGTGATTGTGCGCGGCGAGGAAATAAAAGCCGTGAACATCACCCCTGTTTATTCCGTAGGCAGTGGTATATACCGTATAGGAATTTGGGTACGTGACAGCACGGCGGGGATAGGCACGCTGACATTTTATTCGCCAGCCGATAATATTGTTTGCGGTTTGGGTCACGGAATATGCGATACCGATACCGAACAGTTGATGAGCGTGAGTTCGGGTGAATTTGTCAGTGCTGAAATTCTTTCTTGCGTCAAGGGAAGTGTCGGAACAACAGGCGAACTCAAAGGAAAACTTCGCGATAAACTTGTAGGGCGGCTGTTGCTTAACAGCGAAACCGGCGTATACGGTGAAAATACACTTGATTATAACGGCGATAATCTAGTGCAAATAGCACTGAAACAGGAAATTTGCGACGGTGCGGCATATATTTATACGACGGTCGACGGCAATGAGCCGAATTTGTATACATGTGAGATAGCGCACAGGTCTAAATACGAATCGGCAAGCACTCATAATATGACAGTTACTGTAACCGACGAGCGTCTGCTTAACAGCACGGGCGGAATCGTGCAAGGTATGTCGGGCAGTCCTATACTGCAAAATGGTAAACTTGTAGGTGCTGTAACTCACGTGTTTGTTAATAACCCGAAAAAGGGTTATGCGATTTTTGCTGAAAACATGCTTAAAACAGCGCAAAACGCCGCGAAAGAAAACTCTAAAGCATCATAAAACAACAACGCCCTCGGTATGCCGAGAGCGTTGTTTGTATGCTTATTTACATTCAATAACCGTGAGATCGGGGTGAAGTTGAAGAATTGATGCGGGAACGGCGGGTGTTACAGGACCGAAAAGGGCTTTATGTAAAATTTCCTGCTTGTCTTCGCCCGAGGCAACGAGCAAAATTTTCTTTGCACTCATTATTGATTTCATTCCCATTGTAACAGCCTTGCGCGGCACATCGTCAATGCTATCGAAAAATCTTGCGTTGGCTTCGATTGTCTGCTCGTCGAGTTCAACAACGTGGGTTGCGAGAGTGAAACAGTCATCGGGTTCATTGAAACCTATATGACCGTCGTGTCCGATACCGAGAAGTTGCAAATCCGTTCCGCCGAAACTCTCAACGAGTGCGTCATATGCGGCACATTCAGCGTCGGTGTCCTCGTTTACGCCCGAGGGAACAAAAGTCTTTTCTTTGTCTATGTTGACGTGGTTGAAAAGGTGATTGTTCATAAAATAACGGTAACTTTGGTCGTTGTCGCCGTTAAGGCCGCAGTATTCGTCGAGGTTTACGGATGTAATGCCCGAAAAATCGACATCGCCGGCGGCACAGCGTTTTATAAGTTCGTCATAAGCACCGATAGGTGTAGAACCGGTTGCGAGTCCCAAAACCGAGTTGGGTTTTAGCACAATCTGAGCGGCGATGATGCTTGCCGCTTGACGGCTGAGTTCTTTATAATTCTCAGTATGAATGATACGCATAATGTCCTCCGAAGTTTATATAATAATGTTTTGTGTTTATTATTATATAACTTATTCCGAAATTTGTAAAGATTTAATAATAAATTTTACAAAATTATCCGTCGAAATCCTCGATAACTGAATATAATTCATCTTCGGACTGAAAAATTATGCCTTTTTTCAGTTGATTTCGGTCATATTCCGGCAACGCACTGTAATTTACCGCGTCAAGCCGCTCAAGTATTTTATCGTTCTTCATTATGACAACGCACTCATCTTTGACCGTCAGTACATAGGGTGTATTTTCTGTAATGCGTGCGGTTTTTCGGTCGGCGTATATACCTAATGCCGATATTGATACGATGCTTAAAATGACCGCAGTGAGTAAAACTATAAGCCGTGTTCTCATAAGTTATCACCCGCAATATTATTAACATTTTGTAAAGATTTATTCAGTTTCTTAATTTTTTAAAAAAATACAAGATTGTAACCCCATTTTGCCGAAAATATGGTATAATATACACGCGAATTGCCTTTTGGTAACGCACAACCGATTTGTATTATATACACGTAAATTGCTTTTTGGCAGTTTTATTGTATTATATTTTAAATTCAGCGAAATGGAGGTTACCGTATTTATGGCTGAAAACGAATTTAATGAAAATGTCAATTCAAATGAAGGCGGCAGTTTTGATCTTAACAGTTTTTCAACTGTGAACGATACTTTTTCCGAGAAAACAAATATTGAAACTACGTCGACACGCAAAGGTAAACGGAAGAGTTTGAGCAAGAAAAAGAAACTTGCCAAAAATCTTCTCACCATATTCTTGGTTTGCATAATTACCTTTAGTTTTGTTGTCGGCGCTTTTTCAATATATGTTTTCGGATTTATTGATGACACTTTGCCGGAAGACCTTAATAATCTTGTTCTTAACTATACTACTACAATATATGTTAAGGGCGGGGACAGCGGTGAATATGTTGAATATAAGCGTATTCACGGCGGCGAAAACCGAATTTGGGTTGACTATAACGAATTGCCGAAATATCTCGGCGATGCCTTTATTTCAATAGAGGATGAACGTTTCGACCTGCACGGCGGCGTAGACTGGAAACGTACCGTATTCGCTTTTGCCAACGAATTTTTAAAGTTTTCTTCAAAGTTCGGCGGCTCTACGATTACGCAACAGTTGGTTAAGAACCTAACACGGGATACCGATCAAAACGCAATGCGTAAAGTCCGTGAGATTATGCGTGCGCGCCGGTTGGAGATGGAATATGATAAGGACACAATACTCGGTTGTTACCTTAACGTTATAAACCTCGGCGGCGGTAAATGCGGTGTTGAGGTTGCGTCAAACTATTATTTCGGCAAAAGCGCAAAAGATTTGACGATTGCCGAAAGTGCTGTTCTCGCGTCAATAGTTAAGAGTCCGGAATTTTACCGACCCGATAAAAACTTTGACAATAACCGAGAACGTCAACTTGTCGTTCTCGCAAAGATGCTTGAACTCAAAAAAATCACCGAAGAGGAATATAATGCCGCTGTCGCTGAGGAAATAAAAATTGTGTGTGAGCAGAGTGCTAGTGCTACACAGGAAATATATTCCTATTATGTTGATGCACTTATCGACCAAGTTGCCGATGACCTTGCCGAACATTATAATATTGACAGAACACACGCAACGACCAACGTTTATAACGGCGGATATAAAATTTATTCCACCCTTGTGCCGGAAGTTCAGTCGGCGATTGAGGCTGTGTTTACCGACGAGTCATACAGACTTAAAAATAAACAGACAGAAGAGTTGGGACAGGCGGCTATTACCATTATGGACTACGAGGGTAATGTTGTCGGAATAGCAGGCGGTCTCGGCGAAAAGAAAGAAAACAGGGGACTTAACCGTGCCACAACTGCGGTGCGTCAACCCGGTTCAACTATGAAACCGCTGTCGGCGTATGCCCCCGCTGTTGAGAGCAATTTGATAACCTATTCGACCCTTGTAAACGATAAAAAAGTCTATTATAAAAACAACACTTGGACGCCTAAAAACTGGTACGGTGGTTATTGGGGCAATATTACCGCTGCCTACGCCGTTCAGCGTTCGAGCAATACTATACCTGTTATGCTCGTCAACGAGATGACCCCCGAAAAGTGTTTTGACTTCCTCACAGAAAAACTGGGTGTTACAACTCTGAACTCGCCCGAGGATATCGATTTGGCGCCTATGGGGCTCGGCGGAACTAACGGCGGTCTCACAACGCTTGAATCGGCGGCGGCGTATGCAATATTCGGCAACGGCGGATATTATTACGCACCGTCCTTCTATACAAAAATTACCGACCAGTTCGGCGAAATTGTCCTTGAGAAAAAGACAAACCCCGTGGCGGCAATAAGCGAAGACACCGCCTGCATTATGAACCATATGCTACAAAACGTTGTATATGGCTCTAACGGTACAGGCGCGGGTGTTGCGTCGTATCTGCCTAATATGACCGTGTTTGCTAAAACCGGTACATCACAGGAAGTTAATGACCTTTGGTTTGTCGGCGGCACGCCGTATTATGTTGCTTCTCTTTGGTACGGATATGATAAGAACGGTGTTATCAGTCAAAGCAGTATAGGCAAAAAAATGTGGGGCAGTGTTATGGCAAAGGTTCACAAAGGCCTTGCATCTGCCGATTTTGAAGACAGCAAGTATGTTGAGCGCAGATATTACTGTACCGAAACAGGACTTCTTGCTACAAATGCCTGTCCTTCAACTGCTGTCGGCTGGTATAAAAAGAACGACCGCAAGACCTGTAAAACTCATACGGGCACTATTCGCGATATTGTAAAAGACGTACCTGTATCGAACGACTCTTCCGAGACAGGCGATACCTCTTCGGGAGATGCCGCGGAA
>CAZMHU010000033.1:0-5974 GCA_964566175.1 uncultured Eubacteriales bacterium | reverse complement strand
TGTTATCGGAAAATTTGAACTGCCACCGTTATATAACTTTGATTTAAGCGAAAACAAAACACAAAGCATCACTTATTAAACCGAAAAGCAGGCATAAAAAGACGGTTGAAATAAGATAAATCCTATTTCAACCGTCGATATGGTGCGGGCGACAGGACTTGAACCTGCACACCGAAGGCGCCAGCTCCTAAGGCTGGTGCGTCTGCCATTCCGCCACGCCCGCATACACATATATTTTAATATAACCTGCAATCAAAGTCAAGGAAAATGTTTTCTTAACCTCAGCTGATAAAAATATTTTCAAAAACAGTTTCGTTTTGTGCAAAAAAGACAACAGTTCCTTTGTTTTGTGCATTTACTTTCAATATTATCGATGATATAATGCAGAAAAACTTAGGGATGGTGTGTAAAATGGTTACTTTTAAAGCAGACCTAACAAGACCGGTGCAGGAAAACTTTTTGGGACTCGGCGCGATTTATCACGCTTTTGCAGGTATGCCTGACGATGCGGGACGTGTATATACAGAAGAGCAGTGTGCTCTGGAAGCAAAACGCGTGTCTGATTTACGTGTGAAAATCGTCCGCAGTTATTTCACTTGGTATGCGTGGGATGCCGCAACCAATACTTGGGATTGGGAAAACGAGCGCTGTCAGGCGTTTTACCGTTGGGCACAGCGTATGAAAGATGCGGGTATTACGGTCGTTCTCAATGTCGGTTGGTGGAATGTCGGTGACCAGATGGGGAATTTTCACGCAGGAGCATCGCCTTTTTATGTCGAAAACGATTGGACTAAAACCGTTCATAACTATGCCGATTGGGTTTCCGAAGTTGTTCGCGAAATAATTATAAAGCGCGGTTTTGATAATATCAAATACTTATGCCTCTTTACCGAACCAAACGAATGTATTGTGCCGTCGCTCCCGTTTGAAGGTGCACAGTATCACGAACTTTGGTACGACAGTGCTCTTGCCGCACATAAAACTCTTGTAAAAAACGGACTTCGCTATAAGGTTAAACTTTTGGGTCCGCAAGAGGGAATAGGTGCTCGTCCGTGGTTTACCGATTGGGCAATAAACGTGAAGCATTGCGACGAATGGCTTGACGGAATTTCAATGCATAGTTATTTACTTTATGACGAAACCGAAAAAGAAAATGTTCACAGCGGTAATAAATCGGTTGTTTTGGCACTTTCGGGTTCGCGCATACAGCAAAATGTTAAACTTAAAAAACACACTGATTATACCTTTTCGGTTTGGATGAAACGCATTGAAAATGCTCCCGTAACTGAAGACAGTTCTATCGTTTTCGGAATTTTCGGCAAGGGCAGTTTTTATCACTATTTCTTTAATTACTGCGACACGCGTGACACAATATTTACAAAAAATTTGCGTATTGCCGAAATGAAAAGCGATTGGCAAAGATATGAAATCAGTTTCAATTCGGGCGAACTCGAAGATGTTTCGGTATGCATTTACAACAACGTCAAACGCATCGACGGGGCAAGAGAGAATTTGTATCAGGGATTACCGTTCCTCTTTTCAAACGCAAACTGCATTTTTGTTGATGACTGTTCTTTGCGTGAGAAAGATACCGAAAAAGAGTGCCTTATTGACCCGAGTTTTGAGGGACAAAACGATTGGTATCTGCTTTGGAGCCGTTTTATATCTACCGACCATTATACAACTTGGCTCGATTACGAAAAAGATGCAATACGTATGATATCACCGAAGCTCAAAACCGAATATTGGCACGATGAGTATAATGTTCAGTTTGATAAAAAATCCGACCCCAAACACGGAATTTGGCTTGCTTTGGGTCAGATTGCGATGATGAACGGCGGCGGAAAAAGTTCCTTTATGTGGACACTTTTTGATCAACAGTGGCCTAATAATCACTCTAACACTGCCGACGCATTTGAAGACGGCGTACATCTGCACGGTCTTATGCCGGTGCTGACAAAAACGCTTGTTCCGCATCCGTCATATTATGCGTGGGGGCTCATAAGCCGTTATACCGGCGGTGAGGGTACAAAATGTTATAACTGTGTGAATTATTCCTTCGAAAAAGTTGCCGCAAATATAAATATTTTACCCGACGGAAATATTACTCTGAGCGTTGTAAATTATTCGGATAAAGAGCAGACCTGCACGTTTGAAGTAAACCGTCTGCTTGAGCGCACTTTCTATCGACATACTTATAATTCAAAAAACGTATTGCCCGATGAAACCGCATCGTTGCCCGCTGCAGATAAAGTGTTCGAGAACGTTACTACGGAAATTACCGATACACTCCCCGCTATGAGCATTGCAGTTTATACGACACTTAGAGATTAAGAAAAAAAGGACAGGAGTTTTCCTGTCCTTTTTCCTTGTAAAAATATACGTTCGGTGATATACTATTACTGAAAGTCACAAAACAACACCTTTTCGTATTATGTAATATGAAAGCAGGTGTTTTTAATGCGAAAACGTAAAAAAATCCGTTTTCTTATTGCTTTTATCCTTTTGACAATAACGTCACTTTTTGTTCTGCTTTTTATGTTATCCGACAAAAATCTTCGAAAAATTATTATCGATATGTCGGACAATAAGGTTGGTATTATTATGTCCGACTGCGCCAACGTTGCGGTAAACCGCGCCGTCGAAGACAGAGGATACAAATATGACGATATTGTTCATGTAACGCGCAATGCGGAAAACAACGTAACGTCGGTGCAAACTGATACTATTGCTCTCAATCTTATAAAGACCGAAATCGACAACTATTTTTCCGAGGAAATGAACAAACAGCCGGAAATTGAAATTGCCGTTCCGATTGGCACTATCGTCGGAAATGAGTATACGCTGGGCAGAGGTCCGTCGGTTAAGGTGCGGCTTGAAGTGTCCGTGAACACGTCAAGTGATTACGAAAGCAAATTTTATTCGGCGGGCATTAACCAAACCCTGCACCAACTTTGCATATCGGTCGAGGCCGAGGCGTATTTGATGTCGCCGTGGTTTAAAAATTCGACCGAGTTTAGGACATCATATATAATTGCTGAAACGGTTATAACAGGCGTTGTTCCCGAAACGGTAGCAGACTTAAATTTGAAAAAAACAGGTGATTAAATGACCGAAAAAGAAGCAAAAGCAAAAATCGCGGAACTGTCGGATACGCTCCGCTATCACAGCGTTAAATATTATGTTGATGACAGCCCCGAAATTGAAGATTTTGAATACGATATGCTGATGCGCGAACTCAGAAAACTTGAAGAAGAGTTTCCCGCATTGGCGGCTGATAATTCGCCCACAAAAACCGTCGGCAGTGCTGCTGCAGAACAGTTTACCGAGGTTTCGCACGCCGTTCGTATGGAAAGTCTGCTTGACGCGTTCAGTTTTGAAGAATTATACGATTTTGATAAAAAAATAACTTCTCAATTCGGTGAAACGGTTTATTCGGTTGAGCCGAAAATTGACGGACTTTCGGTATCGCTTGAATACAACAACGGTCTTTTTGTTCGCGGTTCGACCCGCGGTGACGGAAATGTCGGAGAGAATGTTACTGCCAATCTTATGACCGTTAAAAGTATTCCGAAAACTATTGATTTTCGCGGCGCACTTGAAGTTAGGGGCGAAGTGTATATGCCGCACGCGAGTTTTTTGAAACTCGTTGAACGACAAGAAAATTTAGGCGAGAGAATCGCTAAAAACCCACGAAATGCTGCCGCGGGTTCTCTCAGACAGAAAAACCCGAAAATCACCGCCGAGCGCGAACTTGATATTTTTGTTTTCAATATTCAGTCTATTGAGGGCAAAACCTTTAACAGCCATATTGAAACGCTTGATTTCTTAAAAAGTTTGGGATTTAACGTTTTACCGACATATAAGTCTTGCAAGAATATTGCGGAGGCTGTTGCCGAGATTGAGCGTATCGGTGCGAGTAGGGGAAACCTGCTGTTCGATATTGACGGAGCGGTTATCAAAGCCGACAATCTTCAACTTCGCAGTGAAATCGGCAGTACGGCAAAATATCCCAAGTGGGCAATAGCGTATAAATATCCGCCCGAGAAAAAGGAAACTGTGCTCAAAAATATTGTTATAAACGTCGGCAGAACCGGCGCGCTGACTCCGACTGCCGAATTTGAGCCCATACAACTTGCAGGTACTACTGTCAGCCGTGCTGTACTTCATAACGAAGATTTTATTGCCGAAAAAGGAATATGCATCGGCGATACGATAATCGTTCGCAAAGCGGGTGATATTATACCGGAAGTTGTAGGAGTTGCAAAACATAATTCCGACGCCACACCCTTTACAATGCCGGAATTCTGCCCCTCGTGTAATGCAAGGGTATACCGCGAAGAAGGCGAGGCGGCTGTTCGTTGCACAAACACCGACTGCCCCGCACAACTGTTGCGACATTTGATTCATTTTGCATCGCGCGATGCTATGGACATCGAAGGTTTGGGTCCCGCCGTTTTGCAAACACTCTTGGATAAAAAACTCATTTCTTCGATGATTGATATCTATTCGCTAAAAAAAGACGATATTTCCGCTTTAGAGGGTTTTGGTGAGAAGTCGGCGGATAATCTCATAAATGCGATAAACAAGTCAAAAAGCAATGATTTTTACCGTTTTATTTATGCTCTCGGAATACGTCACATCGGAAATAAGGCGGCAAAACTCTTAACAACACGCTTTAATACCGTCGAGTCGCTTTTTGCGGCAACTGCTCAGGATATTGAAACTATCGACGGATACGGCAAAACAATGGCGGAAAGTGTTGCCGAATATTTTTCACTCGATGAAACCAAAGAGATGATTTCGGCGTTTCTTGATTTGGGAATAAATATGACCGAAAGCACAATAGCACCAACCGACACGCGTTTTCTCGGGAAAACATTTGTCCTGACCGGAACACTGACAAAATACACACGAAGTGACGCATCAACCTTGATAGAAAGTTTCGGCGGTAAAACTTCTTCCGGCGTTTCGAAAAAGACCGACTATGTTTTAGCCGGAGAAAATGCCGGCAGCAAATTCGAAAAAGCGACGGCGCTCGGTATTAAAATTCTCAGTGAGGACGATTTTGAGGAGTTGATTAAGTGAGTTTTTCGATTCGCTTTTTAGGCACCGGTGCGGCTGACCGAATTGATATTTTGCAGGATGACAGTTTTGATAACAAAGACCACCGTCGTTGTTCCGCCGCGATTATAAACGGATACGTGCTTTTGGACTGCTGAAGACGCATTCTCAACTCTTTAAAAGTTTCAATGTTCCGTACAGCGATATTACCGATATTTTCATTACACATTTGCATTCCGACCATTTTGATGCCGATGCGGTTAATCAAATAGCGTTTGTCGGCGGTGTAAAACTTTGGGTACGCGGTGAGGCGATTTTACCGCCCCTTGAAAATTGCGGAAGAACTGTAATTCACACATTTTCCTGTCGGATTATAATGACGCCACAGTTTTACTCTATTGAAAAGCAGATTTCACTTTATTAAAATAATTTATGTGATATAAAGTATTTGGTGAGCGAAGGCATACTTATACGATTGATTTATATTGTAAAAATAAAATTTCAAAACAAACTTTTTGCGGATATTTAGGCATTACACCTATAGTATTTGATGGTATTGAAAATTCTATTTCATACAAAGAGATTTTCAATGAACCTGAAAATTTTTCTGCGACAGTAGGTGAAATTTTGCCGATAAGCAAAGGTGCATCAAAAGCCGCAGCCCCTAAAATGACGGTCAAGATTTTGCGAAAATGAAAAGTCAAGGGGTAAATGCGAAAAAGTGCAAAAAAATTTAATTTAGGCAGACAAAAGGCTATTAACGCAAGCCTCGTATATGTCGGCAGCGGTATAATAATCAAATATTTCTCTCGGATAGTTATTTATCCATTTTTCAAGTTTGCGGGTGTCGGCGGTCGTTACTTTTTCAAGGCTAACGCCTTTCGGATAGTGGCGGCGTATCATTTTATTT
>CAZMHU010000032.1:0-6732 GCA_964566175.1 uncultured Eubacteriales bacterium | reverse complement strand
TTTGCTTGGCGTTTGCAAATTTGATTAGTAATTCATCAACCGCATCGGTGTACTTTCCGTTGGCAATCAAAGCGTTCCTCATTTCGTTTAAGCAGTTGATAATTACCCGTTTTTCGTAATCATCAAGTGCTATGTAATATTTCCTATCTCGCATATCGCAGCCTCCTTGTTTTGATATGCTGATTATAAGCCAAAATGAAGTAAAAGACGAATGTACGGATTCATTTTTGAAAATCGTGTTCAACCGCAGGAATACTTGATTTTCACCAAATCCCATATGAATATTCGCACCATGGTTGGCTACCAAAATAGATGACAGCCCGAAAAACCCAGTAACCATCACGGTTTCTGGGTTTTTTCGTCTAAAACACCACTTGAATTTAAAAGATGCCATCCCCTAAAAATAGATGTCTGGGGGGACTTGAACTAAAATTCACGATAATTTGGGGCGGATTTTGCGATTTATTTCGTAAAGTCTGCCCTTTTTTGTTTTTGTATTGTTAAATATTTGTGTCTAACAAAATTATTCTTCTATTTCTTCAATTGGGTTTATAATAATTTTCGCATTCCTCGTACAGCTCGCAATTTCTACACTGCTTTTCTGTTTCACTCTGCAATAAAGAAATCAAAGAAATTATGAAGAAAACAGTATTAATCCTTAATAACAAATATCCACAACTTACAGAAAGATTTTTAGATGTTCTTATTTGGGAACATATGCGTTAATTTGTTTATAAAATTAAATAGCAAGTGCTATCTGGTATTTTTATTTACAGATAGCACTTATGTTTTTAGCGGATGTGATGAATTATCATTGCATCCGCTTTTTTTATTTTCGCCTTCTGCTCCTCTTGGAGATTAAGTATAAATATTTTTTGAAAGGACTGATGATAAATATGATTCAGAGCAATGACATACAAAAGAAAAACACAAATCAGGAGGTAAATAAAAATGAATGATTGTGAAAGACAACACAGATTAGCACAAGAGTATGTTGTATTTAAGAATGGAACAGTAGTTGAACTTTAATTGAATGTTTGAACTTGTGGTTACCGCGCTTTGCATTATTTGGTTTAATTTAATTGTCGCAAAGTTGCTTGAAAACGTTGCGCTTTTTAACGATATAGGTCGCAGTACGCTTTATTTGTGCTGTAATGAATATATCGTTTCGGGACTTATAATAAATTTGCTTGCTATGGTCGGATTGCAAAGAACGGTTGAAACTCCCCTGCAGGCATATCTCTTTACGGGACTTATGCTTTTTTGTTGCACAAAAGTTTTGGTACCCGCCGAAAAGGCACTCTCGAAAAGCATATTAAATGCGTTTTCTTGTAAACAATAATACAAACGAAAACACGGAGCAAGCCTTAAGGTTTGCTCCGTGTTTTTTGTTATTCATCGCTGTTTTTCATAAATTCGGAAATCAGTTTTCGGTCTACGGTAAATTCGGGAGTACCCATTGAACCGGGGGATACCTCGTATTTATCAAAAGCGATTATCAGGTTGCCGTCGGCGTTCCAATAGAAATTGTGGTCTTTATCGAGCGTCACAAAATCCCAACCGAATTCCGACCCGCCCGACCAATAAATCAAGTCGGGGTTGTTTGCCATACGTTCGTTCATCTGACGCCGAATGTCATTTTCTATTACCGTATAAAATTTGTCATTCAGTGCCAAATCGCTGAGTTTTACGATTTTATCGGTCTTTTTGTTTATGTGATAATATTTGTAATATGTGTTACTGCTTCCTGCCGCCTCGTGGACGCGGATTTTCAGGGTGAACCAACTGTCGGTGTTTGTAACGACCTCATAATCCACATAAATAGCGCTGTAACCCTGATTGCCGATTTCCTCAACGTCGGTATAAAATCTGTCAACAAGGATTTTTGTGAGTTCGTCAACGTCTTTGTTGATAAAATCCGCCGCACCGCTTAAATCGCTTTCGATTTTCGGCACGTCGATATTCATTTCGTGGCGGTCGTCGGAGTAGAAATAGTTTCGTATCGTGACAACCTTGACAATACTGCCGATAACAGGGATTTTTCCCATCGCTTCGGCATATGCGTTACTGCAGTTAGGCATAATCAAAAAGCAAAAAACGCAAAGACTGGCGGCAATATATGCAAATTTCGGGAAATGCGATTTTGCGGTAGTTTGTGTTTCCTCCGGCAAAAGGGAAAGTGCATTTTCGGTTGATTTTTTTACGTTTTCGGGTACGGTAAAGTTTTCTTTTTCGGCTTTTCGTTTTAAAAAGCCGTCAAATTTATTCATTCTCGTAATCCTCCTTTAAGATTATCTTCAGTTGCTTTCTCGCGCGGGATAATCTTTGTTTAACGGTGACTGACGATGTATTTGTTATTTTTGCGATTTGCGATATGGGCAGATCTTCGTAGTAGTATAATATAACCGCCATTCTGTACTGTTGCGGGAGTTTTTTTACGGCGTCTTTCAGTGTGATTGCGGTGAGCGGGTCGGTGCTGTCGATTTCCGAAATATGGGCTGTTTCTTCGAGAAAAACGGTTTTTGAGTTTTTTCTTATAAATTCGACAGCGGTGTTATGCACGATTTTCAGCATCCACGCTTTAAACGCCGCAGTGTCTTTGAGAGAATATAGGTTTTTATATGCCCTGAAAATCGATTCACTTATGACCTCTGCGGCGTCGGAATCGTTTTTGACAACCGAGAAGGCAAGCCTATACATCGCCTGTTCGCAGAGCAGCGTTTGCTCGCAAAAGGTGTCTTTGTCAATCAATTTACTGCCTCCCGTCAGTAGAGTTTGTTTGCTGTTTCGGTGCGAATCCATTCGCCCCATTCGGAATAGTGTTTGGCGTATAGATGTGCGCTGTCGGAAGTTTTATCGGAAGATAAATTACCGAGCGAATCGTCAAACAGTGGGTTGGCATCAATATAAAAAATCGTGCTGTTGTCCGCAAATTCGGAAAGTTTCAGATTAAGCCTGTTTATTGCTGCGTTGTTGATGTGTGAGTCGCTGTCGGAGCGGTCGGCGGAGACGTGTAGGTTTGCCTGAACGAAAATTTTAACGTCGGGTTGTGTGCTTTTTATAAAGTCCAGCAGTTTGCCGTAGTTGGCGGTTATGCTTTCAAACTTGTAACCCAGTTCGTTTATTCCGAGCATCAGGTATATTTTACTGTATTTTTTGTTGGATAGCAATTCATCCAGCGTAACTTTTCCGATGTTCGGAACGGAAACGCGTTCTTTTCGAACATTGAAAACGCTCATACCGCTGTTGCAGAAAAAGTCCGCTTCGGTGAGTCCTGAATATTCCATAAGTCCGACGGTTCTCGAGTCACCGATAAAAAGCGCACTTTCCATATCGGCGGCGGGAGAGGATATGCTTGTCGTTTCGGAAGATATGTCAATGGCGGAAGAAGACGTCAGTGCTTCCGACGAATCGGTAATGGTACTTGACGGTTCGGAAGAGGTTTCTTTTTCGCTTTCGGACGAGGTGCAGGCAGCGAATATTATCGCGCCGATAACCGCGATAAACAAAAATATAAGTGTTAGAAGATTTGATTTTTTCATAGTGTTCCTCTCAAAATCTGAAATATAAAAACGGGTCGTTAAAGCCTTTATACATACAGTAAAGGCTTGCAATGAATATTGCCGCAAGGAGCAGTGTCGTTACGACGCGGTTTTTAATGCTTTTTAATATGCGGTAGGGCAGTTTTGTAGAGAAAAGAACGCCCGCAATTAAAAAGGGCCAATACTGCGCCGCATATTTTAGGTAGTCGTAGCGGAAGACCGACCACGCGCTCTCGCCGAAAAAGGGAAAAAGACGAGTGAAGAAGAGCGAAAGTTCGCCCATATCGCTTATGGCGAAAACCGCCCAAGTGAGCTGTATTATAATTATCATATAAAGGTGTCCAAAGGCGCGGTGGGTAGACAGAAAATCGCCTATTAAAAACTTTTCCGCTAATATCAGCACAAATATTATAAGTCCCCAAATCAGAAAATTATACCCTGCACCGTGCCATATTCCGGTCAAAATCCAAACCGTTAAAAGATTTAAAACGGTTCTTCGTTTTCCGCGGCGGTTGCCGCCTAGCGGGATATAGACATATTCTCTGAACCAACTTCCGAGGGTGATGTGCCAGCGCCGCCAAAAATCGGTCATTGTGACGGCGGTGTAGGGGTGGTCGAAATTTTTCGGAAGACGGAAACCGAGCATTCGTCCGAGACCGAGCGCCATGAGGGAGTAGCCGAAAAAGTCAAAATAAATCTGAAACGAGTATGCCGCAAGCACCAGCCAAGCGAGCGGAGTGGATATACTTTCAAAGCCGATTGTTTTCGCCTGTGTCCAAAGTTTTCCGAGCGGGTTTGCCAGCAAAACTTTAAGCCCTAAGCCGAAAACAAAAACGGCGAAACCGTAAAGCGCGGAATAGGGTTTTATCCGGCGCTTATGAAGTGGCTTTTTAACAGTGCCGTATGTAACGATAGGTCCCGCTATAAGTTGCTCGAACATAGAAATATACACGGCGTAGGACAAAAGGCTTTTTTCGGCATTGCATTTGCCGCGGTAAACATCGGCAATGTAGGAAATGCCCTGAAAGGTGTAAAACGATATTCCTATCGGCAGGACAAAGTTTGCAAGCGGGATTTTGTTGCCGAAAATCGTTGCAAGTTCGCCTGTTATAAACCCGCTGTATTTGAAAATTCCGAGACAGATAAGATGAAAAGCGACACCGAGTATAAAAAACGCTTTTTTAAACCTGCTTGATTTTTCTATACAGAGTCCGACAGCGAAATCGGCGACAATGCTTATGATAAAAAGAACAAAGTGGTATGGGTAGTTTACCGTTCCGATAAAATAAAACGCAAGACTTCCCAAAAACAAAACGGCGTTTTTATATCCGTTCGGCAAAATATAATAGGCAATAAAAAATATCGGCAAGAATCCCAAAACAAACTGTAAACTGCTGAAAACCATATATCCGTAATCCTTTTTTGAAACTTCAATATTAAGACGCGCGAACGTCGAAAATGGTGACATTAATTGTGTAAAAATGCGTTACGTCCATTTTTGACCGTAACGCACCGAAAAGAAAACTATTTTTGCGGCTTTGCAAACATTGTGAAAAAACCCATAAGCAACAAAACGCAGGAGAAGAGTATCGCACGGTTTCCGAGCAACGCCGTAAAGGCGCAACCCGCGCCCGCTCCGACGGCGAAGATTAAAACAACGCCGAAGTATGTTGCCGATTTTTTTAGTGAAGATTTGTCTTTTGTGGAAAGAAAATCGAAAAGTGCTTCGGTGCCGGAACGCATATTTCCGATACACATTGTGCTGGCGTATGTGTGACCGAGGATTTTTCGGAAGGTTTGAAGTTGCATTGCACAGACAAAAGAAACAACCGCATTTGCGAGCGGGTTGAGCGTTTGAGGAATCACCGCTACTGTGAAAAGCAGCAAACTTTCAAGCAACAGAACGGTTTGTCGCCAGTGAAGTTTTTTTGCGTTTTTTAAGCGAGCGTGCAAAAATTTCGCCGCAAGTGTTCCGAGAATGAAAGAAAGCAACGGTACGAGATATTTAATCACCGAGTGTATGTTGCCGCCGAAGACCGCACGGCTCAGCAAAACAATATTTCCCGTTTGGGCGTTGGCAAAAACTCCGTCACGGCAGATGTATGTATAGGCGTCTTGAAAGCCGCCCGAAAGTATTAAAAAAACGGCAGTGCCGAAACTATCCGATTTTTGGGTTATGTGTTTTTCGTTTCCGTCCATTTGATACACATCCTCTCATATTATATTGTACCACATTGTTTTCGTTCTTCATAGAAAAATTTTGATTTTTTCGATTGACAGCAAAAATTATTGCAAGTATAATCTAAGCATAAAATTTTTACTGCTTTATTTTCGAAAGGGGGTAACAGATATGGGTGTGTTTTTAACGCTTGCGTTTTTGTTTTTCGTGGGTTCGGTATTCGGTTGGGTGCTTGAGGTGTTTTTCAGGCGCTACATTTCCGTTGCAAATCCGGAACGAAAATGGATAAACCCCGGCTTTTGCGTCGGCCCGTATCTTCCGCTATACGGAAACGGACTTTGCATACTGTATTTGATTGCATCGCTGGAAAAATACAATTTTATCAAAAATCCGTTTTGGAACAAGACGGTGCTTTTCTTTGTTATGGCACTGCTTATGACCGCTATTGAGTATGTCTCGGGCTTGCTCTCGCTTAAAGTGACAAAGGTACGCCTGTGGGATTACAGCAACGAATGGGGCAATATTCAGGGAATAATCTGCCCGAAGTTTTCGCTTTTTTGGGCGGTGCTTGGCGCACTTTACTATTTTTTGGTGCATCCGTATATTCTCGGTGCGCTTGAATGGCTTTCGCAAAATTTGGCGTTTTCGTTCTTTGTGGGACTGTTCTTCGGAGTTTTTGCGGTTGACGCGGCGCTGTCGCTGAACCTTGTTACAAAACTCAAAGCATATGCCGATGAAAACGATATTATAGTAAAATACGAGGCGGTAAAAGAGCATATTCGTGCCCGAGCCGAGAAAACGCGCACAAAATACCGTTTCTTCCTGCCCTTCAATTCTGACAGACCTTTGTTTGAACATTTGAGAGAACTTTCGGAAACATTCGAAAAACGCAAACACAAAAAGTGATTTATTGCCGTTCTGCTATCTGCAGAACGGCTTTTTTTACAGTTTTTTTACAAGTAGGTCATAGACACAAAATAATAAAAGGTTTATAATATATAAGTATTATAA
>CAZMHU010000031.1:0-7794 GCA_964566175.1 uncultured Eubacteriales bacterium | reverse complement strand
TTTATTAAATCCTTATGAGGTGGTATAACCACCTATAAATTTTTAGATTTCAAATAACAAATTTTTCCGAATTGCAAAAACGCGCAGATATCTGTGCAGAAACCCTTTTGAAAAAAGTCTTTGAAGACTCCGTCGGAAAAAGAAAAGTTGAAATTTCTTTTAAATAGATAGTAAAACTGCTCACACTTTAATTGGTGTGAGCAGTTAATTTTTATTCCGTTTCGTCTGAAAAATCAATATCAGTTATTAAATTCACACTGCGTTCCGTCGTGTTTGATTTCATAGTCGCTCTTAAATATTAAATCCTCGATAAGAACAAACTCATACCCCTCGTCTTTAAGACATTTTAAAATTGTCGGCAATGCTTCGGGTGTGTGGTCGGCATCGTTATGAAAAAGTACGATAGAGCCGTTTTTCACCTTTGAAGTCACCCGCTTGCAAATGCTGTTCGGCGTTGCGCTGTCTTTCCAGTCGAGAGAGTCCACATCCCACTGTATTGCGTACATACCCGCCGATTCAACCGCCTCTATGGTTGCGTTATCGTAGTCACCGTAGGGCGGACGAAAAAGCAAAGGCTTTTCACCCGTCACGGCAGCGATTTTTTCGTTGCAGGAATTAAGTTCCGCAAGCACCTGTTCCCGGCTCAACTGCGGCATATGCGGATGACTGTTTGAATGGTTTTGCACCTTATGCCCAGCATCGTGCAGTTGCTTTACCGATTCAGGATATTTATCAACCCAAGCACCCACCACAAAAAATGTTGCCGGAACGTCATATTCCTTTAAAATATTGATAAGCGTTTCGGTATCGTCGTTTCCCCATGCGGCATCAAAACTGATTGCGATTTGCTTTTTGTCGGTTTCCACGCAGTATATCGGCAAACGCCTGTCGTTCGCCGCAAACGCTCTCACAGAACAGGTCAACGCCACAACAGATGCCACCGCAACCGCAAAAATCGACAAAAGTTGACGTCTGTTTATTATAATACACTTCACAATAAAAGCCCCCTTACTACAATAATTGTATGTAAAAGGGCCTTTGCAATATAACGCTTAATCTCCGAACGGGAAAGAAAATTCCGAAGTGTTGGGCATACTTTCGGTCTTATCCGATGCGTTGCTTTCGGTGTTCGAATAACTTGAACTTCCGACATCGGGCAAAAGTTTTGCCGTTACATCACGCGTACCGACTTCACCGCTCACCGTAAAGGTAACGGTATCGCCGGGGGCACTGTTTTCAATAACGTCGAGGATAGTTCCCGAATCGTAATAAGGTGTGCCGTTTACCGCCGTTATGGTATCGCCAACCGAGACCTTGCCCGCTAAATCGCTGTCGGAATCGACCGATGCGATACAGAGTCCTTTGGTCATATTCTTGATTTCGGCAGTAACCGAGTCAACCTCGGTATAGGTTATTCCGAGTCTTGCACGGTCGGCAACATAGCCGTTTGAAATAAGCGAATCGGCAATACGCTTAACCGTTACCGTGGGTATGGCATATCCTATTCCCTCATATGCAGTTCCTGCTATTTTGGAAGAAGTTATTCCGACAACCTGACCGTACATATTTATGAGCGCACCGCCCGAACTTCCGGGGTTAATGGCAGCATTTGTCTGAATATATTTTGACGAGTAATTGCTTGTAACGCTCGCACGGCTGTTAAGCAGAGAAACAACGCCGCTTGTAATATTGTTGTCGGTCTTAGCGCCTGTAGGTCTGCCCATTGCGACAACCGGTTCTCCGACGTACAACTCTTCCGAATTACCGAATACCGCGGGGGTGAGTTTAACGCCGTCCTTGATTTTGATAACAGCCAAATCACTGCGCGTATCGCCTGCTACATATTCGGCATCATATTCCTTGCCGTCATAGGTATAAACCTTGAATTTTGCCGAGGTGATACCATCATAGATATGGTCGTTTGTAACGATATACCCGTCCTCGGTATATACAACACCGCTCGCCGAAGAGACATTGGAAGAATTATAACTGATTATTCCGACAACCGAAGGATTAACGGTTTCGTAAACCTCTGCCTCGGTATACATATCCTTGTTTTCTGGTTTCTTGCCAAGGTCTACCGTTTGCGGAGTAAACTTTTGTCTGCTGCCGAAATAACATCCCACCGCAGAACCGCAGGTAAATAGTATGACAAGAGCCATAACAAGTGCCAAAATGCGTAATCCTTTTTTGTTTTCGGGGTCGGGTTTGTCGGCAGGCGTCACGTTTATAAGGGGAGGATAATAAGCCTGCTGGTCACTTTCAAATGTATCATCGATGTTCTCAACAGACTCGCCCAAAGTTTCACCTATCGGTTCTTCTGTCACCGAGGTTTGTGTATCATCGGTTTCGGGATTTACGGTCTCGGTCTCTGTTTCGAGCGAAACAGTTTCTTCTCCCAACACCGTTTCATCATTTTTTTTAAAATTTTCGTCCATAACTATGCCTCCGTTTTTATATCGTTAATCAAGAAGCGGAATTCGGTATATTCCCCTTCGCGCGAATCGGCAGAAAGTTGTCCGCCGTGAATATCAATAATAGTTTTCGAAATATAAAGTCCGAGTCCCGTTCCGTTTTTGTTGTACGAGCGGGATTTATCAACCTTATAAAATCTTCCGAAAATGCTTGAAAGTTCCTCTTTCGGGATATAACTTCCCGTATTGCGTATTGCAAAGGTTATGCCGGCATCGTCACGGCATATGTTGAAGGATATTTCGCCGCCGTCATTCGTAAACTTTATGGCATTATCTATAAGATTGAATACAACCTGATAAATTAAATCATAATCCGCATATACCGCCCGTTCCGGAACATCTAAACCGATTACGTTTATATTCTTTTCCTCAAGGCGCTTTTCCTGTGATATTATCACATTTCGCGCAATTTTCGCAACGTCGATTTTTTGCGGCATTATCTTTTGCTCACCCGATTCGAGTTTCGCAAGACAAAGCATCGACTCGACCAATCTTGAGAGACGTTTTACCTCATCCGATACGATTTTAAGATAATGTTCCTGCATATCTTTATCGATAGTTCCGTCCAAAATACCGTCGATAAAGCCGCCGATTGTCGTCATAGGTGTTCGCAGTTCGTGAGATACGTTTCCTATGAAACTTCTTTGCATCGATTCAAGTTGAACAAGCGAGTTTGCCATATTGTTAAACGATATCGAGAGGTCGCCTATCTCATCATCGGAAATCACCGGTATTCGGCGCGAGAAATCGCCCTTTGCCATTCGCTTCGCCGCATCCGACATCTGTCTGAGAGGTTTTACAAGACGGTATGAGAGCGCATATTCCGCAAAAAATATCAACATTATCGGTATTATCGCCACAAAGAGATATACACGCATAAGCATTATAAAAAACGAACGAATTTGTGAAGCAGGTGCGGTTGAAAATACAAAACCTACCTCCTGCCCGTCCGAATTATAAAGCGGCAACGCAGCGGAAAAACGCTCGCCCCTGTAAAAAAAGCCGTCAAGTGTTCCGTTATCGAAAAATTCGCCGTTTTTCTTAACTTCGGAAATAACCGATAAAGGAACGGTCTTTTCGCTTAAATTACAACTGCCGTTCTTCTGCCAATCCTCACAACCGCAAATTACAACACTGCCGTTTTGGTCGGTTAAGAATATTTCCGAATCGGTTGTACTGGAAAGCGCAGCCGCCATACCCGAAATCATATCCGAGCGAATGGTGTTGTTTTTAAAAATGTCGACAACGGCGGTGCAGTTTTTATTTAAATCCCGCTTTATATCCGAAACAAGATAGTTTACAACACCGACACCGAGTATTGCAGAGAGAAACGTCAGTCCCGCAACGAAAATACCCGCAGAGGTGAGAAAGAATTTTTTAAACAGTCTTGAACTCATACAAAAACCTACTTGACCTCGAATTTATATCCGACGCCCCAAACGGTTTTGAGCGACCAAAGCGGTGACACATCCTCAAGTTTTTCACGCAAACGTTTTACGTGAACGTCAACAGTGCGGGAATCGCCGTAATAGTCAAATCCCCAAACCTCATCAAGAAGTTGGTCTCTCGTATATACACGGTTTGGATTGCTTGCAAGGTGATATATAAGTTCCAATTCCTTTGGCGGTGTGTCAATCGGTTTACCATCAACGATAAGTTCGTAGTTTGTGAGATTGATAACAAGTTTATCGAACCGAACCTCTTTAACGGCGTTTTCGTCTTCGGGAGCGGCACGGCGCAAAACAGCCTTAACACGTGCCACCACTTCCTTGGCATCAAACGGCTTTGTAACATAATCGTCCGCACCGAGTTCAAGTCCCAAAATTTTATCAAACGTCTCGCCCTTGGCGGTTATCATAATAATCGGAACGTTTGAGTCCTTGCGTATTGCACGGCAGACCTGCCAACCGTCAAGTTTCGGAAGCATAATATCCAACAGGATTAAATCCGGAGCGCTTTCCGCCACAGTTTTAATAGCCGCCTCGCCGTCGTTGCAAACGAGGGTATCGAAACCGTCCTTTGAAAGATAAAGACGCAACAACTCGCAAATATTAGTATCATCATCAACAATAAGTATCTTCTTATTACTCAATACCTTCACTCCTTTTTATAAATAATACACGCAATATTACAAAATTTTATTAAGAGATTGTTAATTTACGAAATAAAATGAAAGCCGCCTCAGGTAACCCCAAGACGGCCGGAAAACAAATTGAAAAATTATTAGTTATTTTCTTCTGCTTCCTTCATTTTTGCAAAGCATTCGCTGCAGTATACCGGACGGTCGTCACGCGGAACAAACGGCACACGAGCGACACCGCCGCAAGCATTGCAAACAGCCTCGTGCATTTCGCGCGGTGCTCTGCCTGCATTTTTACGCTTATCACGGCAGGGTTTGCAACGCTGCGGTTCGTTTTCAAATCCCTTAGATGCGTAAAACTCCTGCTCTCTTGCGGTGAAAACGAATTCTTCTCCACAGTCCTTGCATACTAATGTTTTGTCTTCAAACATTTTTTAGTACCTCTCTCGTTTTGTGTTTTGCCCCGGACGGAATTACACCGACATCTTTGAAACCAACGCTCTACTATTAAGCTACATGGGCATATATCAACGGCAAAACGCCGTTATAAACTTTTCAGTTTGCTTTTAATGCGGTAAACGGCATTACTCACTGCCTTTTCCGACATTGAAAGTTCGCTTGCTATCTCCTTGCGGGTGTAACCCTGTAAAAAAAGCAAGAAAACTTTATGTTCTTTCTCGGAAAGATGTTCGCGAACGGTCTTCTCAATCCTTGCAGCGTTTTCGCTCGCAATAAGAATTTCTTCGGGGTTGCCGCCGTCCGAAATCAAAAGTGTATCATCAAGGTGCACAAGCCTGTCCTGTGGTATGCGACGCTTGCGCGAGAAATTGCGTACGGTAGAAATAATCCCCCTGTCAACACAAAGACGCGCAAATGTGGAAAAAGACGCATACTCAGGGTTAAAGTTGACAACGGCGGAATAAATCGCAAACAGACCTTCTTGGACAAGTTCATCCTTTTCGACACTTCCGTCAAAATAAACCGAAGCGCGCGAACGGACAAGACCTGTGTATCGGCGAAGCAAAGCCGCAAGGGCATCGCTGTCACCGCCTTGCGAAAGGCTTGCAAGTTCAATATCTGACAGGTTTTCGTACTTTTCAACAAAATTTATTCCCAAAACAACACCAAGATAATATATAATTGATTACTGCTATAATACATTATTTAAAATCAAAAGTCAAGCAAAATTTATAATTTATTCATATTTCCGATTTTAAGGGCGAAAAAATCGGCATTTTTAGCGTTTATTTTTCGGCAATCGGTTGACATATTCTGCCGTTTAAGGTATTATAATTTGAGTGGATTAAGAGAATTTTTTATTCCGCAAATCATCGCTTTGGAGGACAAAAAATGGTTGATAAACTTTATGGCGAATGGCTGAAAAACGCCACTGCCGATCCGGATATTATAAACGAACTTCGCGAAATCAAAAACGACCGGGAAGCAATAAACGATAGATTTTACAAAGACCTCGCCTTCGGCACAGGCGGACTCAGAGGTGTTATCGGTGCAGGCACAAACAGAATGAATGTTTACACCGTAGGACGTGCCACGCAGGGACTTGCAGAATATGTTAACTCCGTAACCGACAACGGCAGTGTTGCCATTGCCTACGACAGCCGCATAAAATCAGAGACATTTGCTCGCCATGCCGCCACCATACTTGCGGCAAACGACATTAAGGTTTATATCTATAAAGAACTTATGCCCACACCTATGCTCTCTTTCGCAGTCAGACATTTCCACTGCGATGCCGGAATTGTAATAACGGCGAGCCACAACCCCGCAAAGTATAATGGCTATAAAGCATACGGCCCGGACGGTTCGCAACTCAACCTTGAAGCAAGCGAATATGTTCTTTCCATTATGAACAAGGTTGATATTTTCAAAGAGGTTAAAACGACCGATTTTGATGCCGCTGTTGCCGACGGACGCATTGAGTTCATCGGTGATGATGTTATAGAAACATATCTCGACAACGTTATGGCACAGCAAGTAAACCCCGATATTTGCAAGGGCAACGATATCAAAATCGTTTACACACCCTTGCACGGCAGCGGTAACAAGCCCGTTCGTGCCATACTCAAACGTATCGGTCTTGAAAATGTAACGGTCGTCCCGCAACAGGAACTGCCCGACGGCAACTTCCCCACCGCACCATATCCGAACCCCGAACTCAGACAGCCGTTCGAGTGCGCGCTTGAGTTGGCAAAGACCCTCTCGCCCGAACTGTTGCTTGCAACCGACCCCGACTGTGACCGTGTCGGAATTGCCGTAAAACATGACGGCGAATATGTTCTTCTCACAGGAAACCAAGTCGGTGCACTTTTGCTCGATTATATTCTCTCACAAAAGACCGCACTTCACACACTTCCCGCCAACCCGATAGCAGTCAAGACTATTGTTACTACCGAACTTTGCGAAAAAATCGCAAAAAAATACGGATGTGAACTTATAAATACCCTCACAGGATTTAAGTTTATCGGTGAGCAGATAGGTATTCTCGAAGCAAAGGGAGAAATCGAACGTTATCAATTCGGCTTTGAAGAAAGTTACGGTTACCTTGCCGGCGGATACGTACGTGATAAGGATGCCGTAGTCGGTTCAATGCTGATTTGTGAAATGGTTTGCCACTATAAGGCTCTCGGAGTTGACCTTGTTGATGCGCTGAACGGTCTTTATAAAGAATTCGGCTATTTCAGCAATTCACAGGTTAGTTTCGCCTTTGAAGGCCAGAGCGGTATGCAAAAAATGGCATCTATTATGGAAATGCTCTGCAAACAGCCGCCAAAGGAGATTGCGGGACTCAATGTTACCGCCGTTTCGGATTATGCCTCATCGGTTAAAACCGACTGCATTACAGGCGAGAAAACCGAAATAACTCTTCCTAAATCCGATGTTTTGGCGTTTACGCTTGATAAAGGAAATTCGCTTATTGTACGTCCGTCGGGAACAGAACCCAAAATCAAAATTTATCTTTCCACAGTCGGCGACAGCATGGAAAACGCAGAGGACATTGCCCTCTCGCTTAAAAACTCCGTTAAAACACTTTTGGGAATTGAATAACAAGCATATACAAAACGGCTGTGACACATTACGTGTCACAGCCGTAAATTTTATTCCGCAACTGTCTCCGTGCTTGAAGTAACAGCGGATGTCGTATCAGACGTCGTTGTTTCGGGTGATTCCGCGGCATCTCCCGAAGAGGTATCGCCTGTCTCGGAAGAGTCGTTCGATACA
>CAZMHU010000030.1:0-10394 GCA_964566175.1 uncultured Eubacteriales bacterium | reverse complement strand
TGCCGCACTGCTGTTGACCTTTATCTTTGCACCCTTGATTTCGGGCATTGCGCCTACGGTATCAAGCATTTCTTCTTCGTCATAAGCCTGTTCGGTAACGTTGTTTTGCTTTGAATAGCAGGTATAGTAGACGTTGCCGGTTGTGTCTTCGAGACGAACATTCCAAACGTATGCCGTAAAGGCGTTTCCGCCTTTTCGGTTTGTTCCTATCTCGAAATAGAGCGAATTACTGCCGTTATCAACCTCAAATGCTTGAGAGTGACTGTATGCGCCCGATTTGGTCGCAACACTTTCGGTCTTTCTTCCTCCATCGTTTTTCCAGTTAACCATTGCTTTAAGAATGTTAACATTCGCACCGGTATTTGTTGCAAGTACAGTGTCGTTCGGAACGTAATAATCAAATTTCAGCGTGTAGGCTCCGCTGTCGAGATTATAGAAATTACCGACGACATTATTCCAACCGACTGTTTCATTATTAAAGACATAAAGCGGATTTTCATAGCCTAAATGTTCCTTTTCGGAAACTAAATTTCCGTCGGGGGAGGTAGTAATTGTGAAGGGGACTTCCGTGCCGTTTGAATCGGTTATTTTAATATTCCAAAAATACAAAATAACTTCTTTTTCGGTATTGCTTTTGGTGGCGATTTCAAAATTCAAAGCACCGTCTTTACTCAGTGTATATGAGTTTTTATGATGTCCTCTTCCTGCGTTGGCGATATAGGCATTATCGTTGTTGTTTTTCGAGGAAGAACTCTGGAAACCTTGCGTTTTGAAGAAAACTCCGCTGTTTGAACCGACCGTCAGTTTTCCGCTGTAATCTATATAGTAATCAAAATCTATAAAGTATTCGCCGGACTGCAAGTCAGTGGATTTTACGGTCGGGTTAGATGCCCAAGAGGTAGCGCCGGAAGTGTATTCCGACTTCAGTGAATAAACCGATACAAACTTGTCTTCGTCATACTCTTCCCAAATTACTGAAATGTTTGAAGTGCCGGTATCGGCGATTTCCGTAAAGTCGGTAATTTCCGTTTCAGTACCTTTTTCGACAACTCGGAGATTCCAAACATAGGCATTATACGGTGTGTTGTCCTTTGAAATCGTAACAACACCGAAATTGATTTTATTTTTCTTTGTGGGAGTAAAATCAAATGTCAAAGTGCCTTTTTGCGCTGTAATATATTTTTGCTCTCTTTCCAATGTGCTGTCTGTTGCCCCGTTGGACGCTTCTATGATGAATGCGTCTTTTCCCGAAGTGTTGTTTCCGTCGGAAGCCAAATTATCAGTGTCGACAAAGTAGTCTGCGGTGAATGTATAGGTTTTGCCGACTTCAAGATTATATTTTCGAGATACCGCACCCCAATCTTTTGTTGAGGTTATATGCAACATCTGTTCGTTGGGATTGAATACCGCTTCTTCACCCCAAATGTACCATTCCCATATGGACATTCCGTAGTTTGTACCATTGCCCGCAATAACACAACTTTCTGCTTCGATTTTCACGTATCGTGCCGTTGCGCCCTTTAAGGAAACTCGTTGTCCCAAAATTTCAACCTTGTCTACTGTTTTAAAGAGGGAATAATTGACACCGTCGTTTGAAATTAAAACCTTGTATGAAATCGGACGTGCCGACTCCCATTTGACCATCATCTGTGACAAATCATACTTTTTGCCGAGGTCGATGCTTATCCAGGGATTTGTGTTATCCGCATTGTTTTGGTAAACCGAACCCCAACGTGTATTCTCGTCACCGTCAACAGCCCAAGCCTTATCTCTGCCAGATGCGGTAGAACTTGCCGTAACTTCCTTGTTTTTTGAAATGCTGTCATAAATGCTAAGGTCTTCTGCATTAAAGGTCAGTGAACGCTTCGAATAAACATCTTCGCCGTCAAGCGTATAAATTGCCTTAATGTCAATATCTGCGCCGTCGGTTAATGCATTTACGGGAATGCTAAAGGTAAAATCTGCGGTTGCGTTATCTGTGGATGTGCCTGCCTCACCCAGATTAAAATACTGCGTTTCGGAACGGCAAATTTCCTCGCCGTTATTTGTTACAACGACCGTTACCGGCAGATTGTTAATAGCCTTATTGTAGTCGTTTACAAGTACAACGGGCCATGTCTGCTGGCCGGGGCCTATGGTGAGGTCATATTTTGAAAGAGTTATGCTTAGCGGTGCGAAAGAGTTTTTAAGACTTTCTTTAAGTTCGGGACGTATTGTCGGATTAGATATGTCGGGACTGAGAACATCGCTTGTGTGACCCTGTTGACCGGGTTTGCTGTATGAAAGTCCCGTAAAGAGCATTATTCCGGAAATATTTCTTCCCGAACGGAAAAACTCCGTGAGGGTGGTGGTGGAATAAGCATAAAAATCCAAACACTCCTGTGCGGTAGCATTGGGCAACAATTTATCATAGTTCTTTTTTGATATTGAAGTCGGCTCGCCGACTCTGTTTACCCAAAGAGAAGCATACTCGTTTACTATTTTCGGATTGGTTGTGTTGTTTTTGTTTGCGCCGCAATTCCATGGTTCTTTGCTTTTGTCGAGTATGGTGTTGAGATAATCGATATTTTCGCCGCCCATGAAGGGGTAGGGGTGGCATTCAATCGGAGCGGTATCGCTGTTAGGCAGTGACCAGCCGTTATCCCATAACCTTTCGGAAATATCAACCTTTTCCGAAAGCAGTTGAGTTATCGCATTACCGGTAACCGTCCAGTCGGAGCCGCTTGATGCCGCTTCGTTTTGTGCATCCCAATAAAGAATAGAGGGGTGTGTTTGTTTTTCTTCAACCATAGCACGGTATTCGGGTAAAAGGTCTTCGGTCGTGCATTTATCGCAGTATCCGAATATCGCATATTCATCGACTATCATCATACCCATTTCATCTGCTATGTCATACCAAAGCGACGGAAGCGGGCCGATATGCGCTCTGAATATTTCCCAATTAACACTGAAAAATTCGCTGTAAAGTTCACGTACAAAATCTTCGCTCCACGGAAGTGAGTTTCTGTCCGGATCTTCATAAAAACGGTACATTGCGACGTTAGTACCGCGCAAATTATATACCTTGCCGTTAAGTATCGGTCGGTTTGTGGCGGCCTCGAAATAGAATTCTTTCATACCGAAACGCTTGGAATAACTGTCATTCGGAAGAACTACTTCTATTTCGTAAAGATATGGGTTTTCGGGTTCCCAATATTTTGTGCTGTTAAATTTTCCAATAGAGATATCAGAAGCGGAAACCGTCGCTTGATTATCATTTTTAAGCGAAACAGTCGTGTTGTATTGAGCAACGGCGATACGCTGTGACGCTACACCGTCGGTCACCTTTCCGAGTTCATAAATATTAACCGTAACGGGTGTCTCCGTGGTATCGACAGCACTCTCAAGTTTCAGTTGAATATCAACCGTGCCGTTTTCAATATTCGGTGCAACCTGCACAGCCTTGGTATATGAAGCGCCTGTCAAGATAAGATTAACATCGTCTGTAATGCCCGGCATATACGATTTTTTCTCGGAGTCACGTCCGTAATGAATGTGTCCGCCGCTCGCTGTAGTATATTCAGTCTGCTTTTCCTGGCTTCCCAATAGTATGTATATTTCGTTTTTACCCTTTTGCAAATATTTTGTAATATCGCTGTGAGAGTAGGTGAAGTCGTACTGATAACTGTCTACGTAGGTTCCGTTTACATAAATATATCTGCCGTAGAGTGCACGCAATATTTCAAGACGTACAACGGTGTCGGTGCTTTGGGGATTGAAATCTTCCGGCATTATTACCGTCTTTTTAACCCACAGCATTTTTCCGTTATAACTGCCGAGCGGTATTGAAGCCATATCCCAAAATCCGGGAACGGTTATTGTGTTTTCAAAAGTGGTCGGGACATTGATTGATGCGGCAGCGTTCGTAACATCATCTTGACTGAGGCAATCCCAAATACCGTTTAATTGGATGGTTTCTCTTTGATTTTCCGAGGGCAGGCTGTCGACTGTGATAATTTCAGCCGTTGCAAGATAACTCAGTTTTATATAATCAAGAACCAAATCGTCGGACTGTGAAGTGAAAACGATTTGCTGTCCCGGTGTCAATCCCTCTTCCAAAAAAATTACGGTAGAACTGAATTCTTTTGTTTTTGCCTGCGACAAGGCGATATCGGTGTTCTGAATTTTTGCCGTGCCGCCCTTTTCGGTGCGGTAAAAAACAACAAGTCTGTTATACTCACCGTCAAAGAATTGAGGGAGTGTAAAGGTATATTTGTTGCCCGATGTGGTTTGTACGGCTACTCCGGTAAGAGCCATAAGATTATTAACGGTGCTGTTTACACCTTCGGGTGTGTTTTTCGCCAAAAGATAACTTTCGTCAAGGTCGTCTTCGGATTTATTTCCGTTTTTAAAGGTGACACTGTCGAGTATTGCCTTGGTTTTAGCGGTCAAACGTACAGTAGAACCTGCGGGAATGTAGATTATATCCGAGGATGCCGTCATTCGTGAGGCTATTGTTGTATTTACGGTTGTGGAAAAATAAATCGAACCCTTAGATATCCATTTGCAGTTTTCGAAAATTTCAACGAAAAACGAACCGTTATCCGAACTTGCATAACTTAACTCAATGCAGTTGCTTTCGGAAACGTTTGTAAATGTAACCGAATTGGTTGCCGGTAAATCAAGATACTTTCCGCCCGAAGCGAGAGAGTCGGTTTTTATTTGACAGTCTGCACTGGCAGCACCGTTTTCGGCTTCGAAATAAAGCGAGTTATCGTAGGCAGTCGTGTAAAAATCAATGTAGTCGATATTTACGGTCAAGCCGAAATCAAGATAAAGTGTAGAACCGTTCGGGAAAGAATAACCGTCAATAACTATTTCGGTTGAATTGTCCATATGCCATCCGTAGGTTCTCGGACATATGGGGGTGGCAAGTGTCACATCACCGTCGCCATCGGATGCTTTTGCGCGGACGGTAAAGGTGTTGTCAGAATTTTGTGATGCTGCTTTTATAACCAACCGGTTGAATTTCGGGACATTCTCAAAAGTGAGTGTTTGTCCTTCGGTAGTTGCCACTATTTTCCCACCGGAGGCGGCAGAGTCCGTTTCGATTTTCCAAGTGTGACCTTCGGTATTAACACACGTCTCTGCTTCGACTCTGCCGTTGAAAACTTCGCTTTCGGCTTTTACCGACAGCAAAGGAATGCCAATAACGGCTAATGTCGACATTACTAAGCATAGGCTTAATATGCTTTTGAATTTTTTTAGCATAGTATCTTCTCCCTTTTATATGTTGTGTACTCTTTATATCATACATACTTTAATAATAAAATGGATTTTTTCTGTATAAAAATGGACAATTTCGATTATTTATGGTATACTGTAAAATCATGGTTAATTTTGTTTCGGAAGGAAGTATGTAATGTCGGTATTTATATATAACGGAGACGAAGATTTACCGTATTCTTCGGAAAACAATCAGTATCTTTTAATAAACAGCGCTTCGATAGATACGTACCGTTTGCAGAACGGAACGGAGTTTATTGTTGACCGCAAGCGTGATGATTGGTATTTGATATACTTCATCTCGGGAAAAGCAACAGTCTATTTCGGTGCGGAAAAACAAATAGCGGAAGCAGGCACACTTTTGCTCTATGAGCCGGGAATGCATCAAAAAATCATACGCAAAAAAAGCGACGCGGCTGTTAGTTGTTATCTGCATTTTACCGGTTATGCGGTCAGGGATATGCTGTGCGATTGCGGCCTTGTGTGTGGCGGTGTATATAAAATAGGAGAAAATCCGCTGATTTCGGACACTTTTATTCATCTCATCGCCGCACACGCTCTGAAAAACGACCCGTCATATATGAATTATCTGTTTTCAAAACTTTTAATGCACATAGGCGAGTCACTGAAATCTACAGATTCTCACGTGCCGATTACGGCGAATTTCGACAGCAAAATCTTGCCCGGTCTTTTAAGACTTGCGTGGGATTCCGATGTTAAAAATGCAAATCATATAATTACACATTATGCGGACTTCAGCGATTACGAAAAGTCACAGTTTGCCTTGAGTTTTAAAAAAGCAACAGGTAAGTCTCCTGCAAAATACAAGACAGATATTAAAATTGCAAAAGCTATAAATTTGTTGACAACATCTTCACTTCCGATATCACAAATAGCGGTTCTTGCGGGATATAATGACCCTTTTTATTTCAGTAGAGTCTTTAAAAAACACACAGGTTTTTCACCCAGGGAATACCGAAATCAAAACCCATCATAGTCATAAGCGGCGAGAAAAAAGAAACGACAATTCTCTTGACGGAAATTGTCGTTTCTTTTGTGTTCGGTAAAATTTAAATACCGTTAAACATTGTGCTGTCGCTTGTTTTATCATTTAATGCGTCGCCCATAATCGTATCGTACAGACTGTCCGCGAACAGTTTGTGCATTTCGGAAATCGGGTGATTTATTCGGTTTGCAAGCAGAAGTGTGGTGTCTTGTGTTTCGGAAAGTCTTTTCCATTTTGAATAACAATCGCAAACAGCGACATCCGTACTTTCGGCAAGTTTTACCGCCGCATAAATATACTCGTCCATTCTGCCGCTGTTTTGCACTTCGGCTGTTTTATGAGCGTATTCCAGATATTGCGTCGGAGTGTCGTCGGCAACATAAGTGTTAAGCATATTCGGGGTTAAAAAAACAGCATCACAATTTGCCTTGGCACATCTATCGAAAATCTGTTTCAATGCACTCAAATAATCTTCCAGCGAGCCGTTTACGTCGTTAAGACCGTAACAGATAATGACCAAATCGGGATTGTGAGCGAAAACGTCACGCTCCATTCTCTCAAGCGACTCCATTGCCACGGTTCCGCCAAGGGAAGCATTTATCATATTGACCGGTATATAATCGCGGAATTTATTTAACTTCCGTTTCAGTAAATTCCAGTATACGTTTTCATAATCATTATATCCGTTTACAGCACCGTGGGAAACACTGTCTCCGAAAATAACGATATTAATCGGGCCGTGTTGTATAAATCCGGTTTTGTCGAGTAAAATTTTTTCTTTAACGTGCATCGAAAATAACCACCTTTGAATTTATTAGAAGTTTTGACATAGCCGAAAAATCGGCGTAATTTGCAAATCGAATAAATACAGTATAGCACCGAAAAAACCGTTTGGCAACCATAAATCCACAAGGTGTAATAAGAGCGAGCGCAAAATATGTGTAATATTTTTTTCGATATTTTGCGAAAACCCTTGATAAGATTTTGTTTTTTGATATAATAAATTCAGGATGACGAGAACAATAACAATTTGCCATAAACGGCGGATTTTAAGCATATTTTCACTTGTCGTCTTTTTACGGTTTAGTTTTACGCAAAACAGGAGGTTTAACGAAATGACAACAAAACGCTTTGCTTGGCCGACCCGCGGAAAAGCACTCGATGTCAATACGGTGACCGGCGCGTCTTATCGCTTCACGGTACTGACTTCTCGTCTCATTCGTATGGAGTGGGATCCTGCCGGACGGTTTGAAGACCGTGCGACACAGATGGTGTTTTACCGCGATTTTCCCTCAACGGAACATACCGTCACGCGGGACGGCGGAATGCTTTGTATAGAAACGGCAGAGTTGGTTTTACGCTATAAAGAGAATGTGCCGTTCGCGGCAGATACACTGAGCATCGAACGCAAAAATGCGCCGCTCGGAGTTTGGCATTACGGTGATAACACCGAACAACTCGGCGGTACGTATGAGACTCTCGATCGCGTCGACGGCAGAACGACTATCGGTGACGGTGTTTGCGCACGTTGCGGTTATACTGTGATAGCAGATGACGGAAGCGCGGTGCTGTCGGAGGACGGTTGGTTTGCCGTTCGCGAAGAGGGTCAAATCGATTTGTATTTCTTCGGTTACGGACACGATTATCGCAGTGCGGTTGCCGACCTCTACCGCTTGACCGGAGCACCACCGCTTTTGCCCGATTATGCACTCGGAAACTGGTGGAGTCGTTATTGGGCATATACACAGGAAGAATATTGCAATCTTATGGAGCGCTTTGAGAGGGAAAATATTCCGTTCTCGGTTGCGGTTGTGGATATGGATTGGCACACATACATACCCGAAGAATGTAAAGATCCGGATGAACATCCGGATTTGATGTCCGGTTGGACCGGATATACATGGAATAAAGAATTGTTCCCGAATTATAAAGATTTTCTCAAGTTTCTCCACGACCATAATCTGAAAACGGCGTTAAATTTGCATCCCGCCGCAGGTGTGCGTTGCCACGAAGAACAATATGAGAAAATGGCAAAGGCGTGCGGCGTCGACCCTTCAACCCGCAAAATGGTTAAGTTTGACGTTTTGAACCCCCAATTTATGGAAAACTATTTTGATATCCTGCACCATCCGTATGAAGAAGACGGCGTAGATTTTTGGTGGATGGATTGGCAACAAGGCGGCGAGTACTGGTGGGTTCACGATGACGCACATCCGTCACAGCCGTTGGAGGTTATTAACCCGCTGTGGTTGCTTAATCATCTGCATATTTTGGATATCAGCCGCAACGGTAAGCGCCCGATGTTGTTCTCGCGTTACAGCGGAATAGGTTCACATCGCTACCCGGTCGGATTTTCCGGCGATGCGGTTAACTCGTGGAAGTCGTTGGATTTTCAGCCCTATTTCACAGCCAACGCATCTAATGTCGGTTACGGTTGGTGGAGTCACGATATCGGCGGTCATATGCTCGGCTATCGCAATGACGAAATGCGTATTCGTTGGATGCAACTCGGCGTTTTCTCTCCCATAAACCGACTTCACTCAAGCAACAATCCGTTTGACGGAAAAGAGCCGTGGAAGTTGGGCGCATATGCACGTCCGATTGCCGAGGAATGGTTGCGCTTGCGCCATAGACTTTTCCCGTATATCTATACAATGAACTATCGTAATCACACGGCATTGGCACCGTTAATTCAGCCGATGTATTATAGTCATCCCGAGTGCGAAGCGGCATATCATTGCGAGAATCAGTATTGGTTTGGAAGTGAGTTGTTTGTTGCTCCGATTGTCCGGAAAAATGACCCCGGCTGTATGATGGGTTCGGTTGAGGTTTGGTTCCCCGATGGCGACTGGTTTGATTGCTTTAACGGTTGGCGCTATACAGGCGAAAGCAAGGTGCTTGTTTATCGTCCGTTGGAACAGATGCCACTGTTTGCAAAGTCCGGCGCGTTGATTCCGATGCAGTGTGACACCGGCGATAATAAATTGGGACGTCAGAAAGATATGCGTCTTTATGCTTTCCCGGGTGCAGATAATCGCTTCGAACTGTATGAAGATGAGGGTGACGGCAGTGAATACAAGAACGGTCGATTCACCACAACGGAATTTACGATGAAATGGGGCGAGAGCGCGGTAATTACCATCGCTCCGGCAACCGGTGCAACCGAACTTCTCCCCGAACACCGTAATTGGACAGTTTACCTGCGCGGATTTGCCAAGGACGTGAATGTTGTCGCAACGGTGGACGGCAGTCCCGTAGAGGTAAAAACCGTTTATGATAAGGCGACTCATTCCACAGTTGTAGAACTTATCGAAGTGCCGATTACGGCAGCGGCAGTGCTCACAGTGACAGGTGAGCAACTTATCAGCCGCAACGAGGACGCAGAGGACAGAATGATAGATATTTTGGATCAGGCACAGACTTCAACTATTTGGAAAATGCTGGTTTGGAACAATCGCAAGAAAAAAAGCGGTTGTTGGTATTTGGACTACACTCCCGAGCAAGAAGGAATTATTTGGTCTTTGCGTGAGATGGATCGCATTCTTCCCGACGAGATGCGCCCGGTTAAAAAACCAAATGTTGACTTATTATAAAATAAAAGCACGTCGCCCTGTAGGTGGCGTGCTTTTATTTTTATAGTTTTCGGCGGTATAATGCGATATGTTGGAATAATATGTTTTTGCATAGATACGGTGAAACCTAAAGATATATCACGTAATTGACATTTCGTACATTTAATGTTTGTATTATATTATGGTTTTTAGTGAAGTGCAAGGCTTTGCCTTGCGTGAAGTTATGTTTTATGACATAGTGAACCTTTGTGCTGATACACAAAATGAAGTTAAGTATGCCATATATTTCCGCAGAAACTTCACGATGCACAGCATCGCTTCACGCACCGAAGGTGTACTTATCGTGCCGAAAGACAAACTTAACTGAAAAGACCCGATGCTTTGCATCAGGTCTTTTTCTGGTGGGAGAGGACGGATTCGAACCATCGAAGCGATTACGCAGCAGATTTACAGTCTGTCCCCTTTGGCCACTCGGGAACTCTCCCATATTAAGTTTAAATGGAGCTGGTGGACGGACTCGAACCCCCGACCTGCTGATTACAAATCAGCTG
>CAZMHU010000029.1:0-11590 GCA_964566175.1 uncultured Eubacteriales bacterium | reverse complement strand
TGATAGGCGAAAAGCCTTGAAATATCAAGGGTTTTGGAAAGATTGTATTTTTAATTAGAATTTTCATAGCAACCGAGACACGCAATTTAAGGAGATAAAGATATGCGTAGAAAAGACAGGGAAATCAAAGAAATTTCAGAAGTGTTAAATATCGTTGAGCGAGCTAATGTTTTGCGTATGGGACTATTTGATGGAGAATATCCATATATAATCCCTTTGCATTATGGATATGAGTATAAAGATGGTGTATTGGTTTTTTATGCACATGGAGCAAAGGAAGGACATAAGATTGATTTGATTCATGTGAATCCGAATACATGCATAGAATTGGAAGCGGATATGGAAATTGTATCCGGAAAAGATGTTCCATGCCAATATGGAACTTATTATGCTTCGGTCATTGGGCGTGGAATGGTGGAACTGGTAAAAGATGCGCAGGAGAAAATTCGTGGACTTAATCTTTTAATGAAAAATCAAGTTGGACGAGAATTTTCAATAACTCCTCAAATGGTACAAACCGTTCAAGTTATGAAGATTACTATAAATAATTTCTCGGCAAAATCAAGAAAGAAAACTCAATAATAAATTCCGGTTTATAAGGATAGACATATTTTCTACAACACAGTGAGTTGATTTGTTTCCGTCAACTTAAGCCATTAACGGCATTTTCTCGACCCATGTGGCGACGGTATGTTTGCTCAAAAGAACAGTATAATAAAAAACAGGCTGTAAATATTTACAGCCTGTTTTTTATTTTCTAAAGTTTTTCGATTTTAACAACAGCGCCGCTGTTCTTCGGCAAAAATACGGAAAAACCGCCGTCTGTGTTTTCAATCGTCGCGTTTTGTGATACGCTTTCAACCGATACCGCCTTGTAACCGTTCAACGTAATACTTTCGGTTTTATCTTCCGGCAGGTAGTTGATAAGCAATAAATAGCGTTCGTTTTCGTTTATAATGTGTTCCGTTAAACCGACAAACGGACTGCTCTTTTCGGAAACGCGCGCACTGTTTTTAATGTTCATCGCCTTGTAGAATTCATAATACGGCTGATGTCTGTCACCGTCGGTAACGGCCGCCTGTGTTGCTGTGGTGTATTCTATCGGTGCGTTTATGAAATAAACAGTGCCCTTACCGTGTGCCTTTTTGCCGAATACCGGTGTGCCGTCGGCGAGGGTTGCGATCGGTTCTGCCTCTGCGGCACGAAGACGCATATCGTATTTCGGAAACAGTTCGGTTCTTTTGCCGTTGATTTCGGTGATATGTGGCACGGTGCGAACCGAGCGTGAAACAAGTTCAAAACCGGTTGCTTGTGAAAATTCCGAAAGCATACCGCCGTCCATTGAAATATAGAGTGTTGCGCCATCGTTATAAACACGGTCAAGCAAGTCGTGCCAGAGGTGTTTTGTCGGTTCGGCGTAGAGGGTGAGAGAAGACAGGAAATAGACATCGGCTTCGGGAATTTCCATATCCATATATACAAACTCAATTTCAATTCCCGCCTGTTTCGCGAGCAAGAACGTGCCGTATGCCGTTGCCCAAGTGTCTTGGTTGCGGAGGGTTATACACACACCGTCGATTATGCGTGGCGGCAATTTTCCTATGCGCTCGGTAAAGTGCGAAAATGCGGTCATACTGTCAAGTGCCTTTACGTGTGTGCCGTCGGCATATATCAGCGCGAGTTCGCGTTCAAGCGCATTCCAGTCGTACGGTGCGGTTGAGAGGGAACTTTGATTGCAGGCACACCACCACATATAACCAAAACAGTTGTGTGCCCAAAGACCGAACAAAACCATATCGGCATTGGCGGCGGTGAGTTCTTCGTTTGCAAACATCGGGCCTAAAAGATTGATTTCTTCGGCAAAGCAAGGTTTTTGACCGATACCCCTGTAAAACAGCGACTCCGCAACGGCGTGGTTAGCGGATTTCATACGGTTTATCGGGTCGGTATCACAATATGCGGTAAAAGCGGGATATGGGTGTGTGCAGAGCACATCGGTAATCTCGCCCTGATCCTGCGGACGCCAAGTGCCGTTGGGGTCAAGACCGTGCATTCCCGATATTACGGGGTGGGTATTGTCCTCGGCACGGATTGCGTTTGTAATGGTGCACGACCAAGCATACGCCAAATCGGCATCGTTATTGATTTCCAAACAGTTGCACTCGTTTCCGATATCCCACGCGGCTATAGCGGGGTGGCTTTTAAAGCGATTTACTAGATATTTAATATATTTCATTTCCCATTTGAGTGCTAACGGGTCGCTTAGCAGATTAACACCTTCGAGCGCACGCGGAATATAAAGTTTTCCGCTCATCCAACCGGTGAGGAGACCGACCATAACGGATATTTTGCGTTCGGCGCACAAATCGAGCACGCGTTCAAAACGCTCTATCATCACGGGGTCAACACCCGCCGTCGCTTCCTTTGTGTGTGGCATGGGATAATCGTCAAACGCAACATCTCTCACGCTGTGATTTCCGCTGTAGCGTATTACGATAGGCTGAAAGTCCGACCACAGCGGAAACATTCTTATAACGTGGATATTCGCCTTCACAAGCAAGTCAAGATCGCGTATTACCGCGTTCTCGTCCCATGTGTTCCACATATTTATTCCGGCATTCGATGCCCAATAATTTACACCGATAAAAAAATTGCCGTCCGAAAAAAGTTTGTAATCTTTCATAACAACCTCCCATTAGTTTATGTTTTGAAACAATTATATAACAATGTGACTATAAAAGCAATTACAAATTAAGTAAATTGACAATCTATGCTAAATATTATATAATAAATTTAGATTACGAATGGAGGCATTTTATGAAAACGAAAATTTTAATAGCAATGCTCTTTACGGCACTTATATTTGTTTTGGCTCTCGGCGGATGCAAAAATAAAAACAGCGGTAGTGAATACCATATGGGCAGTTCCGAATATGCGGCACTTGAAAGCAGTGTTGTGGGCGGAAACAGCAGAACCGACAGCGGAAGTTTCGATGTTGAGGGTTCATCAAGCAAGACAACGCCTGTTAAAGACGAAAGCAAAACATCGACAAAAGGCGATACCACATCAAATAAGACCGAAGTTCCTTCTTCAAGCGGAAAACAAGACAGCGGTACTGTGAGCGGTTCTTCGTCGAGCAATGACAAAGTATCGTCTACGTCGGTATCGTCCGGCAAAAACGAAACTTCATCGGCGGCAAGTTCTTCAAAAGACAGCAACTCGTCTGCGGTGAGCAGTAACGATGTTATACAGGGCGGTTCGGGCGATATGCAAATAGGAAATAGACCCGAAGGCGTGCCGGATATTTGGGCGTAGTAAAATTAAAACAAAAAGCGGGGATTTAATCCCCGCTTTTCTTTATGTGTTTTTGATGATAACCTGTGAAATAACATCGGTTGCGTGTTCGCAAAGGTCACAGCAGTTTTCCAAACCTTCGTAAACCGCTTTTCCGCCGATAAGTGCTTTAACGTCATCGGTTGCACCGAAAAGTTCGCGAATTGCCTCGGTGTAGATATCGTCGGCATCACCTTCGGTATCGTTGACTTTTATTATTTTGGTATGAAGTTCCGTCGGCTTTTTAAAGTTTTTAAGTTCTTCGGTTGCCTCATACATCGCGTTTACACAGCGGTTTACCGCACGTGCGAGTTCAGCGGCTTTTTCCGGTATTTCTTGCATACGGTACATATAAATATCAAGGATAACCTCATCAAGCGCGTCGGTGATATCGTCAATAATCTGTACCAAAAGAAGAATATCTTCTTGGTCAATGGGGGTAATAAACTCGGTTGATAGTTTGTTTAAAATATCGTGATGAACGCTGTCGGCGGTGTGCTCTATTTCGTGCATACGGTCGCGGTAATCTTCGATTTTGTCGGCGTCGAAGTCGCGCAAAATTTTTTCAAGCAGTGCGGACGCTTTAACGCAGTAGGATGCTTGATTTTTTATAAGTTCAAAATAGTTGTTGTTTTTCTTAGCCATATCAAATTCTCCTTAGCTTTATCCGAATATTGTCAAAAACAGTTTTGCCATGCCAAAGCCCAAAAGTCCGCATCCGGGGAAGGTGCAAACCCACGTGAGCACAAGGTCTTTTACAACACTCCAGTTGACATTGCTGATTCTCTTAGCCGCGCCGACACCCATTATAGCAGTTGTCTTTGTGTGGGTGGTGCTAACCGGTATTCCGGTGAGCGATGATAAAAGCAAGCATATCGTAGCGGAAAAATCAGCCGCAAAACCTTGATAGGGTTTGAGTTTAACCATATCCATACCGACGGATTTTATAATTCGGTAACCGCCTATCGATGTGCCGAGACCCATAACGGCAGAGCAAAGCACCATAAGCCAAAGGGGAACGGAAAAAGAAGTAGTTTCAGCCTGTCCGTTTGCCATTGCCGCACCGAGTAGGAAAATCGCCATAAATTTCTGTCCGTCCTGTGCGCCGTGCATAAATGCCATTGCCGCACCGCCGGCAACCTGTGCGCCCGAGAAAAAGCGTTCGGATTTCAGTCGGTTTCGGTTTTTGAAGAGCATAACCGTAACCTTTGAAGAAATAAATCCCAAAACAAAGCCTAAAAGCGTTGAAAGAAAAATGCCGTATATAACTTTTATCCATTCGGAACCGTTAATTCCGGAAAAACTGTTCTGTATTGCCACCGCGGCACCCGAAACACCCGCAATAAGTGCGTGGCTTTCGCTTGTCGGAATTCCGAAGTACCAAGCTACGGTTGCCCAAATTACTATTGCCGCCATTGCCGCGCAAAGGGCAATAAGAGCAAGATGTGCATCACCGCCGAAGTCCACCATATTGTAAATGGTAAAGGCTACCGATGCGTTTATGCCTGTCATAACCAACACGCCCAAAAAATTGAAGACAGCGGCCATAATAATCGCTTTGCGAACGCCTATCGCACGGGTTGAAACACAGGTGGCAATGGCATTTGGAGCATCTGTCCAACCGTTTACCAAAATAACACCCAGCGTTAAAAGCGTTGAAACGGCAAGCATCGGATTACTAAGCATTTGGTTTATAAATTCAATAAAACTCATATATACCTCCAACTGCTCTGTTGTCACAATCTTTATACCATATTAGTATAAAAATGTAAAGAAAAAACGAGTATATTTTTTACATTAACAAAACTTAAATAATTCGGAAATTTCTTTTAAACAAACGGCATATATAATATGCCCAACAAAACGCGAAAGGAAGAAAAATATGAAAGGTTTTTTAAAAAAAGTATTTGACGATATGAAAAAATCGGCGGCGGAGCAACACAGTGTCGATAAAGCAAATTTTGAGGCGGCAAAGGCAGAAGCAAGAGCAAACTTTGAAGAGGCGAAAGCCAAAGGAAGAGCACGTTGTGCGAATGAAAAATTAAGCGAAGAGCGCATACAGGCTATTTCTGTCGCCGAAAAACGAAAAGCGGCGGCAAACGAACGCATTGAAAAAGCAAAGGCGGATTAACAAAACACAAACATTTCGGAAAAGTTTTGCAAACGCACAGGTAATATTATATGTTTACAATAAAAAAGGAGAAAACGTTATGAACAAACAGGAAAAAGAATATTTGGTACAGAAAATTCGCACTCAGTATACCGAAAAGGAATATACCGAACTCGATACCCTGAGGGAACTCGACCGTAAAGTTAAAGCGCCGGCTTTGAGAGCGGCGTATACGGCAGGCACATTGGCGGCACTTGTGATGGGTGCGGGAATGAGCCTTGTTATGACCGATATAGGCACCACTGTGGGCATTCAAAACTCGCTCTCGGTCGGAATTGTTATCGGCGTTATCGGAATGGCGGCGGCTTTGATAAATTATCCAGTTTATAAAAAAATTCTTACCGGAAGACGCAAAAAATATGCTGAGGAAATCATAAAACTCAGCGACAGCATAATGGAAGAATAAAATATCGGATTGCGGAGCGAGCGGAAAAACTCTTTGTTTGCGGTGAACTAAAATAAAATATTTTACGCCTTTCGGAAACAAAACTTTAACATTTGCGTGATATATTATATAATAATGTGGTGATAAAAGGTTTTCGGAGGGATACGATGTTTAAAATATTGGTTGTTGAGGACGACAGAGAACTCAACCGCACAGTTTGTTCGTTTTTGAACGGCAACGGCTATGAGGCGGTCGGTTGTTATGACGCAAACGAGGCGTATGATGCGCTTTATGAAAACGTATTCGATTTGATTGTGTCCGATATTATGATGCCGGTGACTGACGGCTTCGAATTTGCGAGAAATGTGAGGGATACCGATACGGACATTCCGATTTTGTTTATGACGGCACGTGACGATATTGCATCAAAACAACGCGGTTTTCGCATAGGTGTTGATGATTATATGGTAAAACCTATTGACCTTGACGAGTTGCTTTTGCGTATAGGCGCACTTTTGCGACGTGCGAAAATTGCCGTTTCCCGAAAAATCGAAGTCGGCGGTTTTGTTATGGATGCGGATGAGCACACGGCATATCTGAACGGTGAAGAGGTTGCTCTCACAACCCGCGAATTCAGCATTCTTTATAAGTTTCTATCCTACCCGAAAAAGACCTTTACAAGGACACAACTTATGGATGAATTTTGGGGTCAGGACACCGAAACTGCGCCGAGAGCAGTCGATGTGTATATGACAAAACTTCGTGCGAAATTGTCGGATTGCGACGATTTTGAGATTAAAACGGTACACGGCCTCGGATATAAGGCGGTGTTAAAGTGAAAAAGGAAACGCAAAAGAGCATATTTCGCGCGCTTTATCACTATTTGTTGTTTTTTATGCTGGTTGCACTCACGGTGAGCATTACGATGTCGCTTTTTGTCAGCACACTCGCTAAAGATTTGGGGCTTGTCCTCACAGGGGAAAATCTTAACCGCGCGGCAAAACTGACCTTTTTGTGCGTAACGGCACTCAGTTTGGTTATTACTTTAATTGATGTTTTGCGCCGCCGTTTGACTACGGAACGTATAACAAAGAGGGTGGCGGCTGCCACAAAAGAGGTTGTCGGCGGAAATTTCGGCGTGCGAATAACCAAAGCGGGAGAATTCGGCACAGACAGCAACTATAACGAAATAATCGACAGTTTTAACAAAATGGCAGAGGAACTCGGTGGACTTGAAACACTGCGTACCGATTTTATTGCCGATGTCTCGCACGAGATGAAGACACCGCTTGCCGTTATGAAAAATTACGGAACACTTTTGCAAACTCCCGATTTATCTGAGGAAAAACGCATTGAATATGCAAAAGGCGTGACCGACGGTGCGCAAAGGCTCGCGGATATGATGACTAATATATTAAAACTCAATCGCCTTGAAAATCAACAAATATATCCGTCGGCGGAAAGTTTTGATTTAGGCGAACAACTTTGCGAATGTCTTTTGCGATATGAGTCGGTATGGGAGAGCAAAAATATAGAAATATCAACCGATATCGAAGAAGATATAACCGTCTGCGCCGATAGGGAACTGCTTTCGCTTGTTTGGAACAACTTATTTTCAAATGCTTTTAAATTTACCGAAAGCGGTGGCACGGTTGCTGTTTCACTCAAATCAACCGAAGATTTTGCAACAATCAAGGTCAGCGATACTGGTTGCGGTATGACAGCGGAGGTCGGAAACCGCATTTTTGAAAAGTTTTACCAAGGTGATACCTCCCGCGCAACACAGGGAAACGGACTCGGCTTGGCACTTGTGAAACGTGTTGCCGATATAATAAAGGCGGAAATAACGGTTGAGAGTACGCTGGGTGTAGGAACGGTCTTTTGTGTTAAGATGCGGAGGGACTGATATGGGACTGCGATTTAAGAAAATCGGAAAGGCATTGCTTTTTCCGCATATTGCGGTATTGATAATACTATTACCACTGATTGCCGCATTTTTTATATATTCGATTATAAACTTGAGTGACACGTCTCCCGTGCGTATTGCGGCATATGTTTTAAGTTTTTATACACTTTCGGTGTGGTGTGTCAGAATGCCGAATATTATCCGATTTTTTAAAAATATTAAAAATGAGAATAAGTATATTAAGATTTGGCTTTCCGATATTCACCTTCGTATGAATGTTACGCTTTGCGGAAATGTGCTTTGGAATTGTGCCTATGCTGCGCTTCAACTCGGACTCGGAATATATCATTCGTCGGTTTGGTTTTATTCGCTTTTTATATATTATGCCTTGCTTGCCGTTATGCGGCTTTTTATAGCGCGCCATACACTGCGGCACGTCCCCGGTGAGCGTATGTTATCGGAATTCAAACGTTATCGGGCGTGCGGTTGGGTTTTTCTTTTTATGAATACGGCGCTTTCGGGAATGATGTTATATATGATAGGGGAAAGCGGCGATGTGCGACATCATGAGATTACGACAATAGCGATGGCGGCATACACATTCACAACGCTGACGGTTGCGATTATAGGTGTAATAAAATACCGAAAGTACAACAGTCCCGCAATGTCGGCGGCAAAGGCGATATCTCTGACTGCGGCGTGCGTTTCAATGCTGACACTTGAAAACACCATGCTTGTCACCTTTGGCAACACGGATATGACGCCACACAAAAGGACACTGTTTTTGAGTTTTAGTGGTGGGGCGGTGGCTGTTTTTATTATTGTTACGGCAATTTATATGATAGTTGTCGCGAACCGAAAAATCAAATGTTTGGAGAACTGAAAAATGGAAAATAAAGACACTTTTAAAATAACATATTCTGCCGAACAGCAGGACGAAATTAAAACCATACGGAACAAATATATTCCGAAAGAGAAAAGCAAAATGGAACAACTTCGAGCGCTTGACAACAGTGTTATGAAAAAAGCAGCAACCGTGTCGTTGAGTTTCGGAATAATCGGCACACTGATAATGGGATTCGGTATGAGTGTTATAATGTCGGATTTCGGAAACCTGCTTGGTGAGTACCGTTTTGCGGCGGGAATAGCACTCGGTGCGGTCGGAATAGCCGTGCTTGTCGTCGCTTATCCGCTTTATAACCGAACACTCAAAAAAGAACGCGAACGCATAGCACCGGAAATTTTGCGTCTGACGGACGAACTTATGAAATAATAAAACCCGCACATTTTGTAATGTGCGGGTTTGTTGTATAGATTTAAAATCAGTCTATCGGCTTCATCGTCGGGATAAGATTCCTCACATGGAAAAGCTGTGTAGAAGCCCTGTTAATACTGTGCTTTGCTTACAGGTCGCATTTTCCCGTGTATAACAACGCTGTACATTTCCCTGCTGAAAGCATACACCATAGTGGTGCTCCAAGTGGTGTATGTGGTGCAACTCCAACCTTTCGCTCCTCCGAAAGATTGTATCAAATATTATAACAGTAGAATCTCGGAATTTCAATGGGTTTCAGGTCGTCCCGTAAGGAATCCAGAAAAAACTTCAATACTCTGCTTACATTCACTCTTTATATTGTGCCCGTCTAAAGCGTGGTTATAAACGGATATGCAAAGTTTGATTTCAGACTAAGCCACTCCATTAATCCTCTATCATGAGGCAATTTACCTTACCGCTGAACGCTGTGCAGGCGTCTATGGCAATAATTCCGGGACCATAATAGGGCGAGAAGTCCGCATCTTCTCCAAACTCAGTGCCCTTGTGTTCGTATTTGCTATGGCCATACGAGGTATGCCAGTGTCCGCAAACAATAGTCTTATCCTCATCTGCGGTCTGTGCTGCATCCATACCATTGAACCATCTTGCTTGATTCCATTGCTCACAGCTTGCTTCCCTCCAAGAAGAAATATAGCTGTAGCTTTTATCTCTGTTTGGAATACACGGAATCCAGCCGTGCGTGAAAACATAGTGTTCTGTCTCGAAGTAATCAACCATTGCCGGAATGATGTTTTTATAAAACGGCGTGTTCTTTGCAGCATCAGCAAAGTCGTAGTGCCGTATGGAGGCCATCACCGGATCAAAACCCGTCAACTGGATTGCCGTATCATAAGTCCCATTCGATTTGTGGTGGCCATACGGCATCCCGGCATCCGTGGTCACAAGCTCTACAAATAAGTCCTCATGGTTTCCACGAATGAGAATCGCTCTGTCCTGCTCCATCTGTTCCAATACGAACTGCTGAAGATGTTTCGCCTCATGCCCTCGATCAAATAAATCTCCGAGCATGAGCAATTTGTGAGGAGTTGTATCGGAAAAGAAGCCTGCCTTTTCCAAAGCAGACTTCATCTGCGTATAGTATCCGTGAACATCGGAGATAACATAGTAGCGCATAATTCCTTATTCTTCGCCTCTGTTTTCCTTGGATAGTTTTTCGGCCAGAATCAGCTCTTTCATCTTAAAGCAGAGCCATTCATCAATGGTCAGGTCAAGCTCGGCAAGAGCGATGACCAGTCGTTTCATCTCGTCCTTATCAATTCCAAAGTCAATGCTAATTGTATCGTAGTTCTTCGGAAGCTGCAAGATATATCTTGCCTCGTTGCGTTCGTATCGTCTGAGCAATTCAGGCTGATCCTCAAAAAACTCTCTGACGAAATCGTTCATGACTGCGCCATCCCTTTTTGTGTACGAAGACTGACGCCCTCAACTAACGAGAATACTGCTGTATTCTTCTCTTCCAGAAACTCGCCGGATAAAACATATGTCTTTGAAGTGTCCATCTGGTTTGTCCGCATGATTCCATGAACAAATTGCTTGCTGTTGATCCTCATGACGCATCTGTGATCGGTGAACAGTTTCAGCGGAACTCGGAAAGCCATCACATCATCCTCATCACAAGGGAAAACGCTCAAAGAATCATGGCTGTCTGAAATTTTAATTGAGACATGGCTCGGCTTTCCCAAGGCTTTTATAACGCCCTTGCCAATACTGATACAGCAGCGAGCGCCTTGCAGCGTCATTTCGATTGGGTACATTCTATCCTCATTCGTTGCTTCGGACATCATCGTCACCTCCATTTCCAATAATCGTGCCAAACAAAGTCTCCCGTTTCTTCTCCTGCTCCTGCATACTGATGGAAGCAGCCAGCTCTTCAGAAACTGTAGCAGGAACAGCACCACCGCTGGTATCCATGTATCCGGATAGGGATTCGAAGCTGCTTCGTTGCTGAAGGGCTTCATAATCCGAATAACTCCTGCCCAACTTCATGCGGATCTCATCAGGATAGTATTTAACAATGCGTTTCTTCATTTTGCCGGTGTGCTTGTCAAAGTACTCCTCCGGCAGCGGATCAAACATAACAGCGGATGCAAGATCAAATACCAGAACCAGCCCTCGCTCAGAATTGGCAAGCCGTCCGTAGACCTTATACCGGCAATCCTTATTCCAGTTCATCATCTTATAAATGCTCTGGACATATTCCGGGCAGGATATAGAACGGTTGACCCACTTATCTTTCTTTAGTCTTGCCCATTCAATCGAAGAGATTTCTTCTTCCGCACAGATGGCCACAACCATTCGCTTTTTATTCTCACTGAGCATAGGAAGGACGTGCTGTACACCCTCAAACAGCCGGATCGCTGACATACTGAATTCCATTCTGTTCGCACGAATACTCACAGCCGGTTTCTTAATCATGGAGAAGAACATTTTGGGCGGAACGACATAGTCATCGAGAGATTC
>CAZMHU010000028.1:0-13834 GCA_964566175.1 uncultured Eubacteriales bacterium | reverse complement strand
TTATTAAATCCCTACGAGGTGGTATAACCACCTATAAATTTTTAGATTTCAAATTCAAATTTAACGTTCCACAACAACCGTCAGTAATGCTAAATCTTCATCCCCTGTATTCACAATACTATGTTAGAGTCTTTCTTGCATATATGACAAATTCCGTCAGATAAAATTTATTCCTGACCATCACAAATAACCTTTCCCTGTTCATCATTCCAATCTCATTATTCATTCTCGGTGTTGTAATTTTTTCTTTCTTGTTAAAATCTATAAGCAGTACTAATTCCTCCAAATCCCCATACAGAACTCACTATTTATTGTAGCAAATCTTTTCTTGACAGCAAACAGACCGTCTCAACGTGCGCTGTGCGGGGGAAGAGGTCGGCGGGAGTAACGGCAGTGACCGAATAGCCGAGTTCCAATAGAATTTTGCAATCGCGTGCGAGGGTCGCGGGATTACAGGAAACATAAACAAGGGTTTCGGGCTTGAAGAAGTTTGCCACCGTTTCAAGTAGTTCCCTGTCACAACCCTTACGCGGCGGGTCTACGATAACCGTATCGGCACGCACACCCTCTTGCCGCAGTTGTTCTGCCGCCGCAGCGGCATCGGCACATATAAATCTTGCGTTGGTTATTCCGTTTTCCGCAGCATTGAACTTTGCGTCTTCAACCGCTTGCGGAACGATTTCCACTCCGATTACACTCTTTGCCTTTTTTGCAAGGGTCAAGCCTATTGCACCCGTACCGCAATACAAATCAATCACTGTTTTGCCTTCGGCATCGGCATATTCAGCCGCCTTTTCGTAAAGGCGCTCCGCCATATCGTGATTAACCTGACAGAACGAAAGTGGCGAAACACGAAGGCGCACTCCGCAGAGCGTATCGGTTATATATCCGGCACCGTAAAGCGTTTTACAGCGGTTTCCGAGAATAACATTTGTACGCTCGCGGTTTATATTTATCATAAAACTTTTAAGCCGTTCGCCGAGTACCGAACGCAGTATGTAGCACAAGGCATCGCTGTGGGGAAGATTTTCTCCGTTTATAACGAGAACGACCATAATATCGCCCGCTGCCGATGAGCGTATATAAATATGGCGGAGCAAACCTTTTCCCGTTTGGCTGTTGTAAACACTCACACCGTACTGTTTTATAAAAAGTTCAACCGCCTTTGTGATAAGCGAAAACTCATCGGGTTGGAGCGTGCAATCTTCACACGGAATAATCCTATGACTTCTTGCGGCGAAAAAGCCCGTCTTTCCATCGGGAGAAACAGGGTATTGCGCCTTGTTGCGGTAATTATCGCTTTTGCCGTGCATTATAGGTGCAAGAGATACGTTTATCCCGCCTATACGGCTGAGCGCATCACGCACGATATCACTCTTTATTTTACACTCCGTCTCATAGTTTATATGACGAAATGAGCAACCACCGCACATACTGTAACAGTCGCACCCGCTTTCACAGCGGTCGGGAGACGGCTTTATTAGTTTCAAAAGTTTTCCGTAGGCAAAGTTTTTTTCTTTTTTTACAACTTTAACGAGTGCAACATCATTAGGTGCTGTGAGAGGCGTGAAAACAGCCATTCCGTTATACCGACCTACGCCGTTGCCCTCCGAGGTCATACCCGTTATTTCAATTTTAATTTCATCATTCTTATTCATACGGGTTTTGACACACCTGCACTCACTTTTTTATTTTAAATAACGGGCCTACCATTTCAACCGCCTGTCGGGAATCGAAAGCACCCGACTTTGCGTTAAAGGTATTTCCGTTGACCGAAACATTTTCATTATCTACCCAATTCACAGCCGCAGTAATAGCACTTGTCTGCCAATAAACATTGCGACGTGTTCCGTCATTTTGCAATATTTCTCCTCTGACGGCACTGCCCAAAGCAGTATCGACAACGTAAAAAGAAAGTTCGAAACTGCCGTCGGGTGATACGGTCGTGAGGGCCTTTTCACCGACCGGCAAATCCTCCATATTGTAAAAAAAGGAATCCGCAATCATACAAACGGAATTAAAAACCATGGTAAACATCGCCAAAAGCGTGACTATTATAACAGGTTTTCTTGAACGCATATCTTTCTTCCTTTCTAAAACGTACTGCGGTATTCCGGAAAATCCGTTTCCTGCATAATTTGTATTTTATGATTGTAAAAATTAAAAGCATAACGGCAGTGAACAACATATGCCGCAAGCATATACGGCAGGGTAAATATAAGCGCAATTCCCGAAAAGGATAAAAGCACCCAACCGACAAAACCGACAATCAGCACCAAAAACGAACCCGCACTGTAACGGCTTAACTGTTTTGACATATAAAACGCTTCAGTCCAATGTATATCATCACAACTTATAAAAATCATCGGTGCGGCATAATACTTTACCGTTGCGAGTATAAAAAAAGCAAAACCGAGCAAGAAAAACAATCCGCCGACAAATTCCGACTGAATCAAAAAACTGTCCGGCAGTATGCTCATCGGCATATGATCCATTATGCGTATCACGATATACGGAAGGAAAGTGACCGCCGCAAATCCGAGCATATGCACCGCGAGCATAACCGAGAAAAACAGCATATCAAAATAGCGCCGTTTTGAAGAAAAATAGTAAAAAACAGTTGCCGTGCTGTCTGTGTTTCCGTATATTGCCCTGCGGAAATAACGCAGCACTCCGAAAAACAACGGCAATATTACCGCAAATCCGAAAAGTGCTGAAAAGAGCGCATTGGGTAAAGCGGAATATACGCCGAAAACCGTGCTACCGACCTCACACACGCAAAAGGGTATGAAAAGCCCCGCTAAAAGCACAAAACAGCAAGCCACCGCCTGCGGCCAAAAACTTTTCAGTGCCGCCCTTGCGGTACTTTTTACCGCCGAATTTCCCGGCATTTATATCACTCCCGCAAAAAATACTTTCTCGGTTATTATAACAAAATTAAACATAATTTTCAACAGCGGCAAAAATTATTAACAGTTTGTTTATTATACCTTTGTCAACTTTGCGAAGTTAGACATAAGTTTCTTTGTGCCGACGTTGTCAAATGCGATTTCTATCAGGGTATCATTGCCCATAGGTGTGACCTTAACGACCATACCTTCGCCGAAGGTTTTATGTCTGACACGCATTCCCTCACTGCAGACAAGCGTGTTTTCGTTTTTAGGCGTAACGGGCGGTGCGGTATAGGTTTTTTTCGGTGCGGGCACGGAAAAAAATCCGAACGAACTCTCTCTCGAATATCCCCCACCGGAATAACCGCCGCCCGCAAAGGTGCCCTGTGAAAAACCATAAGCCGAGCGAGCCTTTTTAACATTGCAATACTCTTTAGGTATTTCTTCGAGAAAACGCGATTCGCGGTTGCGGTTTGTAGAACCGTAGAGCATACGGCAATAGGCATTTGTAATATACAGACGTTTTCTCGCCCTCGTTATACCGACATATGCCAGTCTGCGTTCCTCTTCAATGTCTTCCTCTGTACCGAACATTGCTTGATTTCCGGGAAAGATGCCCTCTTCCAAACCGATAAGATAAACACTGTTAAACTCAAGTCCCTTAGCAGAATGAAGTGTCATCATAACGACGGTATCGGCATCGGTGTCGTAATTATCAATATCGCTGAAAAGCGAAATATCCTCAAGATATGCCGAAAGGGTAACGGTTTCGTTCTCCTGTTCGTACTGATATATACCGTTCAGCAATTCCTTAACGTTCTCTACGCGGTCTTTGCCCTCGTCTCCCTGTGCTTTCAGTGACGCCATATATCCGCTGTTTTCAAGCAGTTTATCGGCAAGTTCATGCAAAGGAACACTGTCGGCAATTTCACGTAGTTCTTCAATCATTGCGGAAAATTCTTTCATTTTTGCGGCACTACGCGAAAGTTCGGGATACTCGTCCGCATGGGAAACAACACCATACAGCGAGCAACCTTTTGAAAGCGCGATGTCCGATGCACGGCTGAGCAGTGTGTTTCCGATACCTCTTGCAGGTTCGTTTATAATTCGTGCAAGGCGAAGATTATCGTTCGGATTGTTTATAACGTTTAAATATGATGTAACATCTTTGATTTCCTTGCGCTCGTAAAATCGTGTGCCTCCTATGACTCTGTAGGGTACTCCACTGCGCACAAACGCATTTTCAACCGAACGAGACTGCGCATTCATCCGGTAAAGCACGGCACAATCGGAAAATTTGCCGCCCGCACTGACACTGTCAAGCACACTGTCTGTAACAAACCTAGCCTCGTCCCTGTCATCGGCGGCGGTGTAGACCTCGATTTTTTCGCCCGCACCGGCGCTTGTCCAAAGAGTTTTGCCCTTTCTGCCTTTATTATTGGCAATAACGGCGTTTGCTGCGTCGAGTATTGTGCCTGTCGAGCGATAATTCTGTTCAAGACGTATAACTTCGGCATTACCGTACTGATGTTCAAAACTTAAAATATTTTCTATTGTAGCACCGCGGAAACGGTAAATACTTTGGTCGTCATCACCGACAACGCAGAGATTTTCATACCCCTCGGCAAGCAGTTTTACAAGCACATACTGCGCGTGGTTGGTATCCTGATACTCATCGACCATTATGTATTTGAATTTTGCATTATAATATTCCTTAATATCGTCATTATCATCCAACAGGCGAACGGTATTGTATATCATATCGTCAAAGTCCATAGCGTTTGCTTCAAAAAGTTTTTTCTGATAAAGCCTGTACGCTTCGCCTATTTTCTGCATACGAAAATCAGACCCTGCAGTTCTAGTATATTCGTCGGGCGAAACAAGTTCGTCCTTGGCGTTACTTATAGCATTAAGCACGGATTTTACCGGAAGATACTTCTCCTCAATCCGCAACTCCTTTAATACCTCTTTCATAACGCGCTTGCTGTCATCCGAGTCGTATATTGAAAAATGCCTTGTATAACCAATTCTTTCGGCGTCGCGGCGCAGAAGTCTTCCGCAGATTGAATGAAAAGTTCCCGCCCAGATATCGTTTCCCGCTTCACCGAGCATACGGATTATACGGTCTTTGAGTTCGCCCGCCGCCTTATTCGTAAAGGTTATAGCCAAAATCTCCCACGGGCGGGGCGAATTCACGCTGTAATAATATTCGGGCAGTGTATCGCAAGTGCCCGCAAGATATGCCTCACCCTCGGCGATAATCTCTTCGGTTATGCCGTTCGGAACATATTCCGAGCCGTATGCGCTGCCGTATTTCATAAGACAAGCAATGCGGTTTACGAGAACGGTTGTTTTTCCGCTGCCCGCACCCGCCAGCACCAAAAGCGGGCCGTCCGCAGTTGTAACAGCCTTAAACTGCATTTCATTCATTCTGCCGAAATCTTTTTCTATTATACTGTTTCTGAGTTTTAAAAATCTTTGTTCGTCTATCATAAATGCTCTCCGTTTTTTTACTGAAACCATTATACAACACCCCGCATTTTATATCAATCACAATTTACTCTTGATTTAAATATAAATATAACTTATAATGTTTTCAATGATACGAGAGGTGTATATATATGGAAAAAACCGAGATTGTAAAACTTCACAACGATATTAAGGCGTATGCCGGAAAAACCGTTACCGTTTGCGGATGGCTAAGGACGGTACGCGTTTCCAAAAGCATTGCTTTTCTTGAACTCAACGACGGCAGTTCTTTTAAAGGATTGCAAGTAATATTGGAAGAGGACAAACTTGAAAATTATAAAGAGATAACTTCACAAAACGTCGGTGCGGCAATTATCGTAACGGGCGAAGTTATAGAGACGCCCGAGATGCGTCAGCCGTTTGAACTTCACGCAGAGAGTGCTGCTGTAGAGGGTGAGTCATCGCCCGAATATCCGTTACAGAAAAAGCGTCATTCGCTTGAATTTTTGCGTACTATTCAGCATCTGCGTCCCCGCACCAACACATTTCTTGCAGCATACCGTGTGCGCTCTGCCTGTGCTTTTGCTATACACAAGTTTTTCAACGAGCGCGGTTTTGTATATGCACATACTCCGCTTATAACCGGCAGTGATGCCGAGGGTGCGGGCGAGATGTTCCGTGTTACCACGCTTGACGCCGAAAACCCGCCCCGCAACGAAGACGGCAGTGTTGATTTTTCGGAAGACTTTTTCGGCAAACCCACTTCACTCACCGTTTCGGGTCAACTTGAGGCGGAATGTATGGCAACAGCTTTCGGAAAGGTTTATACATTCGGCCCCACATTCCGTGCCGAGCGTTCATACACCACACGTCACGCGGCTGAGTTTTGGATGATAGAGCCCGAAATCGCCTTTGCCGACCTTTATGACGATATGGAACTCGCCGAGAGTATGTTAAAATTCGTATTCGCATATCTGCTTGAAAACTGCAAAGACGAACTCGCGTTTTTTGAGGCTCATTTTGACAGCGGCCTTACGGAAAGACTCGAAAAAATCGTAAAATCCGATTTTGCACGTGTCACCTACACCGAGGCTATAACCCTTTTGGAAAAGGCAAAAGATAAGTTTTCATACCCCGTTTTCTGGGGTTGTGACCTTCAGACCGAGCACGAGCGTTATCTGACCGAAGAGGTTTACGGCAAACCGCTTTTCGTAACCGATTATCCGAAAGAGATAAAGGCTTTCTATATGCGTCTTAACGAGGACAACAAGACCGTTGCCGCTATGGACTTGCTTGTTCCCGGAATTGGTGAAATTATCGGCGGAAGTCAGCGTGAGGAAAGACTTGACCTTTTGACACAACGCATTAACGAACTCGACCTTGATGAGGACCAGTACAGTTGGTATTTGGACCTTCGCCGTTTCGGCAGTTGCCGTCACGCGGGATTCGGACTCGGATTTGAGCGTTTGGTTATGTACGTCACCGGAATAGGCAACATTCGTGACGTTCTTCCTTTCCCGAGAACTACCGGCAGTGCCGAATTTTAAAATATCCACAAAAATTAACTTAAAAATATTTTAAAACTGTACATTTTTCTTGTGTTTTATACCCCTTTTTGATATAATTGCATTGGTAAAGAATTTTGCCAATCTATAATCAAAGAGGGGTTTTTATTATGACAAGATTTGAAATTAAAATGCGTGCAAAGGCTCAACTCGGCAACAACATTTTCGGCAATAATTGGATGTTGGCTCTCGTTGTTTGCCTTATTGTTACTGCCGCTAATACGCTTATTTCGCAAATTCCGGCAGCGGGCGCAGCAATAGCACTGATTTTGACCGGCCCTTTGGCATACGGCACGGCAACGTGTTTCCTAAAGCAGAGCCGCGACGGTCAGCCTATGGATATCGTAACAATGTTCGACGGTTTTAAAAACTTCTTTGCCGACACGCTTCTTATAAAACTTATGACAGCGATTTTCACCGCACTTTGGTCACTTCTTTTCATCATTCCGGGAATTATAAAGGCATATTCCTACTCGATGGTTTATTACATAAAGAATGATCGTCCCGAACTTGGCTGGAATGCTTGCATTAAAGAGAGTATGAACCTTATGAACGGTCACAAGGCAGAACTTTTTGTGCTTGATCTCAGTTTCATAGGCTGGTATTTTGTAGGCGCTCTTTGTCTCGGAATAGGCACACTTTGGGTTGTTCCTTATCATCAGGCGACACGCGCACAGTTTTATGAGTCGATAAGAGGCGTAACGGTAGCACCTGCGGCAGAAACCGTTGCAGAATAGTTTTTTAAAAAAGAGAAAGCGGATTTTCCGTTTTCTCTTTTATTTTTCGCGTCGATGTGTTAAAATAGAGGTAAATTAAGCGGAAAGGTGATGTTATTATGAATAACATTTGGCACGATATTGACCCTAAAAGAATAACACCGGAAGATTTTGTTGCGGTTATTGAAATTTCAAAGGGCAGCAAGAAAAAGTATGAACTCGACAAAGAAACGGGACTTATAATTCTTGACCGCGTTTTGTATACCTCTACCCACTATCCCGCAAACTACGGTTTTATTCCGCGTTCCTACGGTGACGATAACGACCCGCTTGACGTTCTTGTGCTTTGCAGTGAGCCGCTCGGCCCGCTCACGCTTGTCCGCTGTTATCCGATAGGTTATATTTCAATGCTCGATTGCGGCAGACGCGATGAAAAAATCATTGCCATTCCGTTCTCCGACCCGACATATAACAAATATAAGGATATATCCGACCTACCGCGACACATTTTCGATGAAATGCTCCATTTCTTCACCGTTTACAAAGCACTTGAAGACAAAGAAACCGTCGCAGGCGAAGTAAACGGCAGAGAGTCTGCCGTTCAGGTTATAAACGACGCACTTGAAAATTATATAGACAATTTTTGTAAATAAAAACCATATTTTCAACCCTTGACAACTGAAAAACACCCCGACAGATTTTAACTCTGTCGGGGTGTTTTTATATGTAACTTCGGGAGGAGCAAGCCCATCCCCTACCGTGATACCAATCGGTTCGGCGGGAACAAGGCTATCGGTTTTAATTACTTCGGATAATATATTTATTCTGTCACGTGTGCATATCGTCACAAAATATGCGCCTTCTTTGTTGTAATCAAAATTTTTCAGCCTTGTTGATTTCCTTTTTGGCAGTTCGTTTCCATTGCTCGTTTTACCACCCGTATCCCTGTAACACTTTTATAAATGCTACACCTGTTTTTCAGACGCGATATAGTTTTTTTCTTCAAGTGCTTTACCTATTAAATCAAGCACTTCTTCAGAGTCGGCACGAACAGTATGATAATGATAGCCGCCCGTAATGTTCATAAGTTCGGAAGATTTGCCGCTCCGCACGCCGTCTATAAACTGCTTAACACCTACACTTGAATAAATATTAAGCGGTACTGCGACCTTGCCATACACCTTGTGCCACACAAAAACATCAACGACCGTTCCGCCGAGATTTATCACTGTGCTGAGTTCATCCTCGGTCTGCTCTGTTGTGTGATAAAGTTTGAACACACGCTCGGTTAGCGGTGATTTTTGAAGCACATACCCGCTATGCGTCGAAAGAATATCATACCCCAGACCTTTAAGCACGGTAATATCCTGTACTATTATCTGTCTTGATACACCGAATTTTTTTGAAAGTTCACCGCCGGAAATTGCTTCATTTGCCGATGAAAGCAAATTTGATATTGCTTTTCTTCTGTCGTTCGCCTTCATAAATTCACCTCTTAAATTGAGTGAAGATTTTTAAGAGACAAATCCAAAATCGGAGCGGAATGTGTGAGCGCGCCGCTCGAAATATAGTCAACACCTATATCGGTGAGTTTTGCAATATTTTCCTTTGTGACGTTGCCGCTACACTCGGTCTCGGCTCTGCCTTTTGCAAGTTCCACAGCCTTTCTCATATCTTCAACGCTCATATTGTCAAGCATTACGATATCCGCGCCTGCATCAAGCGCTTCGCGGAGCATTTCAAGATTTTCTACCTCAATCTCGATTTTTCTGACAAACGGAGCATACTCTTTTGCCGCCTTTACAGCGTTGGCAACACCGCCCGCCGCGCCGATATGATTATCTTTAAGCAAAACACCGTCGCTCAAATTATAACGGTGATTACATCCGCCGCCGACCCTCACCGCGTATTTTTCGAATATACGCATTCCGGGAGTGGTTTTGCGGGTATCAAGCAATTTTGTTTTACTGCCATCTAATAATTTAACAACACTTCTCGTATATGTTGCGATTCCGCTCATACGCTGAAGATAGTTAAGCGCTGTACGCTCGCCCGAAAGCAAAACGCGGATATCGCCCTTTACAACGCCCAAACGCTCACCCTTTTTAACCTCGTCGCCGTCCTTGCAGGAAAAGCAAACCTCGGTTTTTTTGTCTAAGAGTTCAAACACTCTTTTAAAAACCTCAAGTCCCGCAATAACGCCGTCCTCTTTACATATAAGTTCAACCTCACCCAACTTGTATTCCGGCATAACCGAATTTGTTGAGATGTCTTCGCTTGTTATGTCCTCTTTGAGAGCGTTTAAAATCAAATCGTCTGCATTGAGTTTCATTGTAATATTATTCATTTTTTGTTTTTCTCCCTTTCTATTGCGTCCAAAACCGAACGTTTGTATTTTTCGGCATATCCGTCATATTCGGATATATCCACCGCCTTTTCGGAAACACCGCTCAGCACGCTGTAATCAACAATTATATCCTTTGCGGCACGTTTGGCGAAAACCAAACTTTCAAGAAGCGAATTGCTTGCCAAACGGTTTTTTCCGTGCACACCGTTACAGGCGGTTTCACCCACTGCATAAAGGCGTTGCATTGACGTCTTGCTGTTGCTGTTGACGTCTATCCCGCCCATAAAATAATGTTGTGCCGGAACAACGGGGATAGGCTCTTTTGTTATATCATAACCCTCTTCAAGACAGCGCCTGTAAATATTCGGAAAATGGTTTTTTATCTCAGTTTCGGGTATATTTTCAAGCGACAGGCGCACATAATCGCTACCCTCTTTTTCCATTTGAGCAAAAATCGCGTTGGCAACAACGTCCCTCGGCAAAAGTTCGTTTACAAAGCGCTCGCCCTTTGCATTAAGCAAAACAGCACCCTCACCGCGCACCGATTCGGATATCAAAAACGCTCTGCCCTTTTCCTTAGTATAAAGCGTAGTTGGGTGAATTTGAATATAATCGATGTTTTTTAGCGCAATACCGTATTTCAAAGCGAGTGCCAGCGCATCGCCCGTCAAGTGCGGAAAGTTTGTCGAATGGGCAAAAAGTCCGCCTATTCCGCCCGTTGCGAAAACGGTGTAATCCGCCATTATGCTTTCGTATTTGCCGTCACGGTCAAAGCCGATAATTCCGCCGCAGATATTATCACGGCAGATAATATCGACCATTGTGAACTCTTCTGTTATTTTTATATTACCGCGTTTTTTCGCCTCGGTCAAGAGCCGTGACGTAATTTCCTTTCCGGTTTCGTCCTCGTGATAAAGTATTCGCGGTCTTGAATGTGCGCCCTCTCGAGTATAAACAAACGCATCGCCGTTTTTTTCAAAATCCGCACCGTACGAAACAAGGTCGGATATTACATCACGCGATGAACGAATCATAATATCAACTGATTCGGGATTGTTTTCGTAATGTCCCGCTTTCATCGTATCATCATAAAACGACTGATAATCTTCCTCGTCGGGCAGTACACAAATACCGCCTTGTGCCAAAAACGAGTCGCTTTCTTCGGCTTTAGCCTTTGTCACAACAACAATTTTCTTTTCGGTCGGCAAATTCAGTGCGCAGTAAAGTCCCGCAACACCGCAACCGACTATCAAAACATCAGTTTTCACCATTTACTTCCCAACTTTAACATTCTCTCAAGTGGGACAAGTGCCCTTTTGCGTATATCATCGTCGACTTCAACCTCGTTACTTCCGTTTTCCAAAACAGCAGCAATGTTTTCGAGCGTATTAAGTTTCATATCACTGCAACAAAGTTTCGCCGATGGAAAATAAAACCGCTTTTTCGGATTATCTGCGATAAGTTTATAACCGACACCCTCTTCGGTACATACGATAAATTCGTCCGACGCACTCGCCTCAGCATATTTTATCATTTCTGCCGTACTTCCGATATAATCGGCAAGATTCAACACCTCAGCATCACATTCGGGGTGTGCCATGACAAGTGCTCCCGCGTGATTTTGCTTTTCGAGTTTAATTTGCTCACCTGTCAGCGATGCGTGAATGGGACAACAGCCGTCATTGAGAATAATATTCTTGTTTGGCACCTGTTCTGCCACAAACCTGCCCAAATTCTTGTCGGGAATAAAAAATATATTCTTATTCGGCAAACTTTTTACTATTTTCACCGCATTCGACGAAGTGACACAGACATCGCTTTGACATTTCAGTTCGGCGGTGGAGTTTATATAGCATACAACCGCTAAATCATCATACATTGCACGCATTTCGGATATCTTGCCCTCTGCAACCATATGTGCCATAGGGCAATCGGCAGACATATCCGGAATCAGCACTCGCTTATCGGGATTGAGTATTTTCGCACTTTCGCCCATAAAATAAACCCCACAAAAAACAATAACCTCTGCCGAACTCTGCTTTGCAACCTTTGCAAGATAGAATGAGTCACCGACATAATCGGCAACCGCCTGCGTCTCGGCGGGAGCATAGTAATGTGCAAGTATAACGGCGTGCTTTTCTTTTTTAAGTTTTTCAATTTGATTTTTCATAACGCAGTTCCTTTTTTACATTTTTAAACCCTAACAGAATATCACATATATTTACATCTGTCAACTTATCTGTAAAGTTTTTCGAAAATTCTGCCTTTGCCAACACTTTCAACCGACAGAAGACATAATTTTTTACTTTTTTGCTATTTACATAACTTGAAAAAAGTGATATTATATAGGAGTATGGAATGTCATATCAAAGGACAGTAAATTAAGGAGGAATATTCCATGGCAAGAAAGTTTAAAACTATGGACGGTAACAATGCCGCGGCACACGTGTCCTACGCATTCACCGAGGTAGCAGGTATCTATCCTATTACCCCGTCCAGCCCTATGGCAGACTACACAGATCAGTGGTCGGCACAGGGTCTTAAAAACATCTTCGGCACAACCGTAAACGTTGTAGAGATGGAATCGGAGGCAGGTGCCGCCGGTACTGTACACGGCTCTCTTAACGCCGGTGCTCTCACCACCACCTACACCGCATCTCAGGGCTTGCTTTTGATGATTCCGAATATGTATAAAATCGCGGGTGAACTTTTGCCCTGCGTTTTCCACGTTTCGGCTCGTTGTGTTGCATCCCACGCTCTTAACATTTTCGGTGACCATTCGGACGTATACGCCTGCCGTCAGACAGGTTTCGCTATGCTCGCCGAAACAAACCCGCAGGAAGTTATGGATCTCGGCGCTGTTGCTCACCTTTCGACAATCAAGGGTCGTGTTCCGTTCATCAACTTCTTCGACGGTTTCCGTACTTCACACGAAATTCAGAAGATTCAGGTTTGGGATTATGAAGACCTCAAAGATATGTGCGATATGGATGCCGTTGCCGCATTCCGCAAGCGCGCACTCAATCCTGAACATCCCGTAATGCGCGGTTCACACGAAAACGGCGACGTTTTCTTCCAGCATCGTGAGGCTTGCAACAAGTATTACGAGGCTATCCCCGGCATTGTTGAGGATTATATGAACAAGGTTAACGAGAAAATCGGAACCGATTATAAACTCTTCAACTACTACGGTGCCCCCGACGCTGAGCGCGTAATAATCGCTATGGGCTCTATCTGCGACGTTGCGGAAGAGGTTATCGATTATCTTACCGCCGCAGGCGAAAAGGTCGGTCTTGTTAAGGTTCGTCTTTATCGTCCTTTCTCCGCAAAGCATTTGGCTGCCGCTATTCCGGCAACTGCCAAGAAGATTGCCGTACTTGACAGAACAAAAGAACCCGGTGCTTTGGGCGAGCCGCTTTATCTTGACGTTGTTGCCGCTCTTGCCGCAACAGGCAATAAGGCAACCGTTATCGGCGGACGTTACGGTCTCGGTTCCAAGGATACTCCTCCGGCAAGCGTTGTTGCAGTTTATAAAGAACTTGCCAAGGACGAGCCCAAGCATCAGTTCACACTCGGAATTGTTGATGACGTTACTAACCTCTCTCTCGACGAGAGCGAGTCACCCAACACCGCAGCAGAAGGCACTATCGAATGCAAATTCTGGGGTCTCGGCGGCGACGGTACCGTTGGTGCTAACAAAAACTCCATTAAGATTATCGGTGACCACACTGACAAGTATGTTCAGGCATACTTCCAGTATGACTCCAAGAAGACCGGCGGTATCACCATTTCGCACTTGCGTTTCGGTGACAAGCCGATAAAGAGCCCCTACTACATCAACAAGGC
>CAZMHU010000027.1:0-15223 GCA_964566175.1 uncultured Eubacteriales bacterium | reverse complement strand
TTGCAATGCCACAGATGTAATAAGTTTCTATACTGCCTTATCAACCCGTAGCAATCACCTTGCTTTTTGTTATATAAAGAGTTCGATAATCAAAACCACACTGCAACAGGTGAGTGCGACCTTGAAAAGTCCCGCACCTTTATATGCAGCAATGACGCCGATTATCAGTGCCGCAATGCCTGCTATAGGTGTTTGCGTTGCGGTTACTATTGCGGGGAAGGTCATAACCGATAGGGTAACGTATGGGACATAGTAGAGAAAAGATTTTAAAAATCTGCTTTTAATGGGTTTGCGAATGAGGGTCAGCGGCAATGCCCTTATTATGAAACTGACACCCGCCATTATGAGTATATATATGTAGTTATTCATTCTCAATATCCTCCTTTATCGGAAACAGCAGAGCCGCTGCCGCGGAAATGAGCACCGTGAGTATAATGACTCTGTTTCCGTCCGAGAGAGAAGAAAGAAACGGTGTGTAGGTGAAAAGAAGACTCATTGCAAAACAAATCGGAACGATAAAGGCAATAACCTTGTTTTCCTTTGTAGGCGGAATAATAACCGCTATAAACATTCCGTAAAGCGCAACGCTCAGTGCGCTTACGATGCGTGCAGGTAAAAGGTTTCCCATAATAATTCCGAGTGCCGTGCCCGCTGCCCAAAAGGGGATAGAGGTCGTCATAGCACCGTAAGAATAGTACGGATTTATGTACCCCGGTCGTGCTATTGTAATGCCGAAAATTTCATCGGTTATGTCAAAACCGATAATAAGGCGATGCAACAGCGGTGTTTCGGGGCGCATTCGCTGACTCAGTGCGCAACCCATAAGTAAATAGCGGGCGTTTGTAACAAGCGTTATAAGCGCTGTTTCAAGAAAACCCGCGTTTGCGGCAATGAGTGTGAAAACCGCATATTCGCCTGCCGATGCGTTGGTTAAAAGGCTTGCTATAAACCCCTGTATCGCCGAAAGTCCCGCACCCCTTGCGGCAATTCCGAGCGAAAACGAAACAGCAAGATAACCGAGTCCTATCGGCAAGCCGGCACGCATACCCTCAAGGAAGACACTGCGTTGTCCAGCGGGAGAAAAACTGATTTTTTTGTCGGTGTTGTTTGTCATTTTAAAACCCACCTCAGAGTAGTTGCAATAAAAAGCAGAATTGAATAAATCAATTCTGCCAATCAAATATTTTTGTTTTGCGCAAAGCCGTGCAAAACGGCAACCCGCCGATATAAATAACAGCGATTTCGCCAACTGCAACGCTTGCCGCAGTCGGCCAAAATGCCGTATAGGACGAGAGAAAGACAAGTTCCACCCCGACAATAACGGCGTTAAATAGTACCGGCATAAAAAGCGGTACCGCTCTCGGTTTTACATTGCGCAGTAAATATACCGCAACCGATGACAAAAAGGTTGCGACCGTACCGAAAAGCATATCAATAGGGCCGAGACTGCTTCCGATATTTGATATCAGGCACCCCAGCGTTAGTCCCGCTATCGCATCGGGTGTGAAAAGCGGCAGTACGCAGAGTATCTCCGACAGGCGGAACTGTACCGCTCCGTATGCGAGACCAAGTGCCGCCGAAAGATATGTGAGCACGGAATATGCCGCCGCAATCATAGCAGCGGTCACAAGGTTCCTTGCGGAAAAATTTTTATTCAATTTAAAGCACGTCCTTTAGTTTTATTTAACGTCAGGAAGGTTTCGAACTGACGTGTGATGAGTTTTAACCGCAGTGTGAGCAGGTTCCGTTTTCGCCGTGGTCACACGGTGTGATTTCACCGACGATAGGTGTCGGGTCAATGCCCTGACGGTTATAATAATCGGATATTGCCGCCTTTATTGCCTGTTCGGCAAGAACTGAGCAGTGTATTTTGTGTGCCGGAAGACCGCCCAAAGCCTCAACAACTGCCTTGTTGGAAAGTGTCAACGCTTCTTCGATAGTGTGACCCTTTACCATATCGGTGGCGATAGAACTTGTGGCAATGGCAGAACCGCAACCGAAAGTTTTAAACTTAACATCGGTAATAATTCCGTCTTCAACCTTGATATACATTCTCATAATATCGCCGCACTTCGGGTTTCCGACTTCACCAATGCCGTTTGCATCGGCGAGTTCACCCATATTATGCGGATTGTAAAAATGTTCCATTACTTGTTCGGTATACATTACTTTTCATTCTCCTTTATTTCATCCCAAAGAGGTGACATTGCACGCAGTCTTTCAACAATGTCCGGCAGTACCGACATAATATATTCGGCATCTTCCATAGTGTTGCCGTCACCGAAAGATAGACGCAGTGAGCCGTGCGCTATTTCGTGCGGAAGACCGATGCTCAGTAAAACGTGGCTCGGGTCAAGCGAACCCGATGTGCACGCCGAGCCGCTTGATGCGCTTATTCCGTTATAATCAAGCATAAGCAAAAGGGACTCGCCCTCTATTCCTTCAAAACACATATTAACGTTTCCGCATAGGCGATTTTCAAGGTCACCGTTTATGCGTGAACGCTCAATCTTTGAGGCTTCGGTTATTATATAATCCCTGATTTTTTTGACGTTTTCGTTTCGGCTTTCCATCGTCGCAACGGCATCGCAAAGTGCGGTTGCCATTCCGACAATACCTGCGGTGTTTTCAGTGCCCGCACGTCTGCCAAACTCCTGCGCACCGCCGTTGATAAGGGTGGGGAGCACAGTGCCGCGGCGGATATAAAGTGCGCCTATTCCCTTGGGGCCGTGGAATTTGTGTGCCGACATTGAAAGCATATCAATGTTTTGCTCTTTAACGTCAATAGGTAAGTTTCCGACGGCCTGTACGGCATCGGTGTGGAACGGAATGCCATGATTGCGGCAAATCTCGCCCAGTTCCTTTATCGGCTGAACTGTGCCTATTTCGTTGTTGGCGTACATAATCGTAACAAGTCCCGTGTCTTCACGGATAGCGGCCTCGAGTTCACTCGGGTGGACTATGCCGTTTTCGTGGACATCAAGATATGTTACCTCAAAACCGTCCTTTTCAAGCGCCGCAAGGGTATGCAGAACCGCGTGGTGCTCAAAACGGCTGGTTATAATATGTTTTTTGTTTTTGCGGAGCATAGCTTTCGCCGCACCCTTTATTGCCCAGTTGTCGGCTTCGCTTCCGCCGCTTGTAAAGTAAATCTCGCGCGGAGTTGCGCCTATGGCATCGGCAATTTTTTTGCGTGCCTCGTCAACGGCGGCGTGCGCTCTGACACCCATTGAATAAAGACTGCTGGCGTTGCCGTAATCTTCCTGAAAATAGGGCATCATAGCGGCAAGGGCGTTATCGCTCAGTTTAGTGGTTGCCGAATTATCGGCATATACAAATCGTTTCATACTGCAAAACTGTCCTTAGTATTTTTTTGGCAGATATATTGTATACCTTTTTGGTAGACTTTGCAACTGTTTCTTACAAATTTTTTAAATTTTTTGCGGCAGAAACGGCAAGAGTGTCACATCTTTCGTTTTCGGGGTGTCCGTTGTGACCCTTTATCCAGTTTATTTCAACCTCGTGCACCGTCAAAAGTTCCAAAAGAGTTTCCCACAAATCGACATTAAGCGCGGGTTTCCCGTCGGCTTTTTTCCAACCGCGTTTTTTCCACCCCTCTGCCCAACCTTTTGTGACACCGTCTGCAACGTATTTTGAGTCGGTGCAAAGTTGAACACGGCAGGGTTCTTTAAGGGCACGAAGTCCTTCTATAACGGCGGAAAGTTCCATACGGTTGTTAGTGGTTTCCTTCTCGCCGCCCGAAAGCTCTTTTTCAACGCCGTTATAACGTAAAACAGCGCCCCAACCGCCCGCACCGGGATTTCCCGAGCAAGCGCCGTCGGTAAAAAGTTGAACGGTTTTTTTGTTTGCCATATTGTCCTCCTAATACCGTCTGAAATTTCCGATAACTTTGCCTAAAATCTTCGGGTTTTCGGGATATATCGGAGAATAGTCGGGGTTTTCCGGCATAAGTATGATTTTTCCGTTTTCAAGACGCAGGCGTTTTACGGTGGCTTCGTCACCGTCTAATGCAACGACAATATCACCGTTTTTGGATATTATATTTTTATCGGCAATGATAATATCACCGTCGAGTATTCCGGCATCACGCATACTAAGACCCACAACGCGCAGTGCGAAAAGACCGTCGTTATCTTTGGTGGGGTAGGGAATATAGTCTTCGATTTCCTCAACGGCGAGTATCGGCTGTCCTGCGGTTATTCTGCCCACTACCGGCACAAACGCCGCTTCGGATGCCGCGGAAAGCCTTATCGCGCGTGAATTGTGACGGTCGCGGGTTATAAGACCCTTTTCTTCAAGCGACTGTAAAACGGCGTGTACTGTCGATGTGGATTTTATCCCTGTCGCACGGCAAATCTCACGCACCGTCGGCGGCAGTCCGCCTGAAAGTTCGTGAGCCAAAAAGTTATAAACATCGGATTGTTTTTTGTTGAGCGGTGTGTTCTGCATAGCCTGTCCTCCGTCGAACAAATATTCGTCATTTGCAGTATACCACTGTTTTACACATTTTGCAACAGAATATTATACATCCTTTTCTGGTGTTTTTCGATTTTTGCCGAAAAGGCGCACAGCACCCATTATCATAAGTACGCCGCCCAAAATTTTGCTTAAAAGTTCGCTCGGCAGTATCCGCAAAAGATATGCTCCGCCGAACGAGCCGAGTATTCCGAGCGGTGCCATTATGAGCACACGCTTCCACGCGATTTTTTTCTTGAGGGTATAAATTATCACCGCAACCGCCGCGGTCGGGACAAACACAAGTATGTTTATTCCCTGCGCTTTTAGTTGAGGCATATCCTCAAGCAGCGTGAGATATATCAGCAGTACCGTTCCGCCACCCAGTCCCATACCAGCCGCTATTCCCGACACAAAACCCCATAAAAGATTAAAAATATTCATCGTAGAAAAAGTCGCACCCCCGCATAAAGCATAAACACAGCGAAAACCTTTTTTAAAAGATTTTGCGGTATTTTTTGCAAAATAAACGTTCCCGCAACGGCACCCACAACCGAAGGGATTATAAACGGCAAGGCGTCCGCAAAGGTGACGTGACCTGCGCCGAGATATGATATTCCGCTTGACAGGCTCACAGGCAACAGCACTGCTATTGCGGTGGAATGTGCATCTTTTTGCGAAAGCCCGCCTTTTTTCAGCATCGGCACGGCAACAAGTCCGCCGCCGGCACCTACTGTTCCGTTGATAATTCCCACAAGCGTGCCGAAAAATCCGACAACAATTTTTTTCATTTTACCACCTGTGTTAGTATGTGCCGTAATGTTGAAAAATAACCCTTTACAAATTTTTATCGCTGTGTTATAATCATTAGGCTACCGTTTACTATGCTCTGGGAGTATGTCGCATATTGCGCTTATCACCTGCCCCTTGCTTGGTTAACGGCGGACAATTATTTTTAATGAGGTGAAAAAGATGACAAAGGAACAGAAGCAGGAAATCATTAAGACCTATGCTACTCACGAGGGCGACACCGGTTCACCGGAGGTTCAAATCGCCGTTCTCACAACACGCATTAACGAACTTAATGAGCACCTTAAGGTTCACAAGAACGACCATCACTCACGTCGCGGACTTTTGAAGATGGTTGGTCACAGAAGAAACCTTTTGGCTTATGTTATGAAGAACGATGTTGAGAGATATCGTGAAATCATCAAAAAACTCGGAATTCGTAAGTAATTCCTGCAAAGCAGGCCTTTTCGGTCTGCTTTGTTTTTAGGTAGTGAAAAAAGGCAGGCAGAGTTAGCAGTGAATCGAGCCGCTGCGTTTTTCGGCGGTTGGATTTATTGCTAAACACTGCATGCCTCAAAAAATAAAATACGGAGGTATAAAAATGTTTGAAAACTATAAGGTTTACGAAACCACTCTTGCCGGTCGTCCCTTGAAACTCGAAACCGGTATGATGGCACAACTTGCAAATGCGGCTGTAATGGCCACCTACGGTGAAACCTCGGTGCTCTGTACCGTAACTGCATCGCAGAAACCCCGTGAGGGAATTGATTTCTTCCCTCTCTCGGTTGATTATGAAGAAAAAATGTATTCTGTCGGACGTTTCCCCGGCTCGTTTTTGCGTCGTGAGGGCAGAGCAAGCGAAAAGGCTACTCTTGCCGGCAGATGTATCGACAGACCTATTCGTCCGCTTTTCCCCAAGGATATGCGTAACGATTGTTCTGTTGTCGCTACCGTTATGTCGGTAGACCCCGATTGCAGTCCCGAAGTTGCGGCGGCTATCGGTGTTTCGGCGGCTATCGCCATTTCGGACGTTCCGTGGGACGGTCCTATCTCCAGTGTTAAAGTCGGTCTCGTAAACGGCGAGGTTGTCATTAACCCGACTCTCGAACAGCGCGAACTTTCCGAACTTGATTTGACCGTTTCTTCAACAGCCGACCTCATTGCGATGATCGAAGCCGGCGGAAACGAAATTCCGGATGACGTTATGTTTGACGCCATTATGAAGGGTCACGAAGCAAATAAAGAAGTTGTTAAGTTTATAAACGGTATTGTTGCTGAAATCGGCAAGCCGAAATTCACATTTGAGTCAAGCAATCCCGATCCGGCTGTTATGGCTGAGATTGAAGAGTTCTGCATTGAGGATGTTAAGAAGGCTCTCGACACCGATGATAAATTGGTAAGAGATGCAGCTTTGGCACCTATCTATGATGCGGTTCACGAAAAGTTTGACGAGCGTTTTGAAGGACAGGAAGCAAAACTTGACGAGATTATGTATCTTGTTCAGAAGCACGTTGTACGCGATTGGCTCAAGAACGAGCACAAGCGTGTTGACGGACGCGGAATTGACGAAATCCGTCCCCTTAACGCAAAGGTTGACCTTCTTCCCAGAACTCACGGTTCGGGTATGTTCACCCGCGGTCAGACACAGGTTCTCTCGGTTGCAACTTTAGCGCCGGTAAGTGAAGCACAGAAGTTGGACGGTCTTGACGAGCAGGTTGAAAAGAGATATATCCATCACTACAACTTCCCGTCATATTCTGTTGGCGAAACCAAACCCAGCCGCGGTCCCGGACGTCGTGAAATCGGTCACGGTGCACTCGCAGAGCGTGCGCTTCTTCCGGTTATTCCGTCGGTTGAGGAATTCCCGTATGCTATCCGTGTCGTTTCCGAGGTTCTTTCTTCAAACGGTTCAACTTCACAGGCTTCCATTTGCGGTTCTACACTCGCACTTATGGCTGCCGGTGTTCCGATAAAGGCTCCCGTTGCGGGTATTTCCTGCGGTCTTATCACAGGTGATGAGGGCGTATACGGCGACTTTATGACGATGGTTGACATTCAGGGTCTTGAAGATTTCTACGGCGATATGGACTTTAAGGTTGCCGGTACTCACAAGGGTATCACCGCAATCCAGATGGACTTAAAGGTTCACGGTCTCACTCCCGAAATCATAAAGCAGGCATTTGAGAAGACAAACAAAGCACGTAAATATATACTCGATGATATTATGCTCCCCGTAATCGGCGAGCCGAGAGCAGAACTTTCTCCCTACGCTCCCAAGATGCTCACAACAAAGATCGATCCCGCAAAGATCGGTGATGTTATCGGCAAGCAGGGTAAAGTTATTCAGTCTATTCAAGAGCAGTGCGACTGCACTATCAATATTGAAGAAGACGGACAGGTTTACGTTTCCGGTCTTGATGTTGATAAGGCAAAGCAGGCTATAATGATTATCGAAACCATTGCCAACGATCCCGAAATCGGTGCGTTCTATAAAGGTAAGGTAACACGTCTTATGTCCTTCGGTGCATTTGTTGAGATTGCTCCCGGAAAAGAAGGTCTTGTTCACATAAGCAAACTTGACGTTAAGCGTGTTGAAAAGGTTGAGGACGTTGTCAACGTAGGCGATGAGGTTATCGTTAAGGTTACCGAAATCGACGATCAGGGCAGACTTAACCTCTCCCGTCGCGACGCTTTGATTGAAAAGATGGGTATGGTGCCGGAAGATGACGGTGAGGATCAGCAGCAAGAGCGCAGACCTCACAGACCGCGTCAGGGCTTTGACCGCAATCGCAGAAAGTAAATAAACAAACAAAAATTCCGCTGTTTTAAACAGCGGAATTTTTTATTTATTCTGATAATTCTTAAGTTTTCCTATGTATACCGTTTCGGCAGCGGGAATGTTTAAAAAGTTCATTGGGTGGACGATAGCACCGAGTGTATCATATCCGTCAACATTATTGCGCTCAAGCACCTCTTTGACAAATTCGGAGCAGTAAAAACGATTTTTGTAACGCATATGAATGTGGAAATAAGCAAGGCATAACCCAAGATAATTGTAGTGATACTTTTTGTGCTGTTCTTTCATAGAACGGAGCATATTAACGACAGTGCCGTACTGTTCTTCACTTATGGGAAGTGCGAGGACGATAACATCGGTGTTTTTAAAACGCTTAAATGTTCCGTGATTAGGCGACTCGGTAACAAAGCCGCCGAAAAACGGATTGTATGGGTGAAGTCTACCGAAAGAATACATTGTGCTGAGGTCACTCGCAAGGCTTAGCGATGCGTGGTTATACTGCTTGTGGGTTATGAATTTCAAAATTCGGGAAAGAAGAGTTCCTGTTTGGCTCACAACAATATACAGTTGCTTTGTTTTCTCCTCGGTAACCATACTTCCTCCTTTTGTTGCGTCAGTCAATGTCCTTTCCGCAACAGCGTTTATATTTCTTTCCGCTACCGCAGGGGCAGAGTGCGTTTTTGCTGACAACACCCTTGCCGCGTACCGTGCGTCCCTCTGTGCCGGTGTCGGTTTCTTCCGCAACCTTTTCACGTTTAATTTCTTCGTTTTTGCGAATTCTGACGGTGAGCACAAGGCGAGCGGTCTGTTCGCGTATTGTGTCGGTCATTGCACTGAACATATCATAACTCTCGTTACGGTAGGCAACAACGGGGTCGTGCTGACCGTAGGCACGAAGTCCGATACCCTGTTTCAACTCGTCCATATTGTCGATATGATCCATCCAGTTTCGGTCTACACTGCGAAGAAGCATAACACGCTCCATCTCACGCATAGCCTCTATTCCGTATTCCTCTTCACGTTTGGCGTAAAGTTCACGTGCGCGATCTTTGAGCATATCGGCAATTTCATCGGGTTCGGTATTGCCGAGTTGTTCGGGCGAATAGTGGAAATCGTTGCCTGTCGTAAGCCAACCGAGGAAATATTCACGCAGTCCTGCAAGATTCCAGTTGTCGTGAATGCTGTCGGAAAGGAAGAGCGAAACGGTCGAGTCTATCGTGTCGGTGACCATTTTCATAACGGTTTCGTGGATATCGTCACCGTTGAGAACACGGTTGCGCTGTGCATAAATAAGTTCTCTCTGTTTGTTCATTACATCATCGTAATCGAGAACGTTTTTACGTATTGCAAAGTTGCGCGACTCGATTTTTTGTTGTGATGATTCAATAACGTTTGAAAGCATACCGCCGGTTATCGGCATATTTTCGTCGATTTTCAGACTGTTCATAACGGCGGTAACACGCTCGCCGCCGAAAAGACGCATAAGGTCATCTTCAAGCGATACGAAAAATGTTGTTTCGCCGGGGTCGCCCTGACGTCCCGCACGTCCGCGCAACTGATTGTCTATACGGCGTGATTCGTGGCGTTCAGTGCCGATGATATAAAGACCGCCTGCTTCACGTACACGTGCCGCCTCGGGCGCAATCTCATCACGGAACTTTTGATAGTAGTCGGAGTAAAGTTCGCGTGCCTTCTTGATTTCTTCGTCATCGGTTTCGGCAAAACCTGTAGCCTCGGCGATAAGTTCGTCGGCGTAGCCCTGTTTTTTGAGTTCCGCCTTGGCAAGATATTCGGCATTACCGCCGAGCATAATATCGGTTCCGCGTCCCGCCATGTTTGTTGCAATGGTAACGGCACCGAATTTTCCCGCCTGTGCGATAATCTCAGCCTCGCGCTCGTGGTGCTTGGCGTTGAGAACGTTGTGCTTAATGCCCCTGTGTTTCAGCATATTGCTTAACTGTTCGCTTTTTTCAATCGTGATAGTACCGACAAGCACAGGCTGACCCTTTTCGTGACATTGCGCGATAAGGTCGATGACTGCGGCAAATTTCGCTTTTTCGGTTTTATAGACAACATCGGTGTGGTCGACACGAACAACCGGCTTGTTAGTCGGAATTTCAACAACGTCGAGTTTGTAAATCTGTCCGAATTCAGCCGCCTCTGTCTGTGCTGTACCGGTCATACCGGCAAGTTTGTCATAAAGGCGGAAAAGGTTTTGGAATGTTATTGTGGCGAGTGTTTTGGACTCGCTTGCTACCTTTACGCCCTCTTTGGCTTCAATGGCTTGATGAAGACCTTCGTTATAGCGGCGACCGAACATAAGACGTCCTGTGAATTCATCGACGATAATAACCTCGCCGTCCTTAACAACATAGTCGATATCGCGGTGCATTATTCCGTGTGCGCGTATGGCCTGAGTTATGTGGTGCGATATTGTGATATTCTCGGCATCAGAAAGATTGTCGATGCCAAAATATTCTTCTGCTTTTTTAACACCGTCGGGTGTGAGGGTGCAGGTTTTTGCCTTTTCATCGACAACATAGTCGCCGTCAAACTGCTGCTCTTCGTCCGACATTTTGTTGTCGGTTTCCGCAACCTTGACCATTTTGAGCGAACGTGCAAAGCGGTCGGCTTTACGATAAAGGTCGGAAGATTCATCGCCCTTGCCGGAAATGATAAGCGGTGTACGTGCCTCGTCTATGAGTATGGAGTCAACCTCGTCGACAATGGCAAAATATGGCGCACGCTGAACCTTTTGCTCTTTGTAAATTACCATATTGTCGCGCAGATAATCAAAGCCGAGTTCGTTGTTGGTGCAGTAGGTTATATCGGCGTTGTATGCCTCGCGCTTTTCCTCGCCGGACATACCGTGGATAATAAGGCCGACGGAGAGACCCATAAAGCGGTAAACCTTTCCCATCCATTCGGAGTCGCGCTTGGCAAGATAGTCATTGACCGTTACGATATGAACACCCCTGCCGGTGAGCGCATTTAAATATGCGGGAAGGGTGGCAACGAGTGTTTTACCCTCACCGGTACGCATTTCACTTATGCGGCCCTGGTGTAGTATTATTCCGCCGAGAATTTGAACAGGGAAGTGGCGCATTGAAAGCACGCGGTCAGACGCTTCGCGACAGGCGGCGAAAGCCTCTGGCAACAGGTCATCCAATGTTTCTCCGCAGGAAAGGCGGTTCTTGAATTCATCCGTCTTTGCACGAAGTTGTTCATCTGTAAGTGTTTTGTATTCTTCCTCCAGCGTTAAAACCTTTTGCTGTAAGGGCATAATTCTTTTAATTTCTTTTTCGCTGTAATTTCCGAAAAGTTTTTTAAGAAATCCCATATATTTATAACCTCACAAAGATAATATAGATTCATTATATCAAATACGTATGCAAAAATAAAGGGGAAATTATGAACTTGTAAATATAATGCAGATTTGGTATAATTATTTAAAACAAAACGGAAGGGCAGGTGGCGGTTTGAAAAAGATTTTTGCTGTTTTGAAAAAGTTTTTCAACAAAAATTTTCTTATTTATTCGTTGATAGGCGCGATAAACACTTTTAACACAGCGGCTCTTTCCGCACTGCTTGCACTCGTTTTAGAAGATAATGTAGCGGGTTATCTCGGATATATACTGTCGCTGTCGATAGGATATATCTATAATGCGAAAATAAATTTTCACAGACGCGTGTCGGCGAGGGATTATCTGCGTTTTATGGTGTCATATATACCCAATTTTTTGATATACGCACTTATAACCACAATAGCCATAAGTTCTTGGAATTGGTCCCCGTTTTGGGCAACTGTGTTTGCGGCGTTGGCGGGCGTGCCGCTGACCTATGGACTTATGCGGTTTTATGCTTTCGGCAGCGGAAATTATGATTCTCCGCCGAAAGATGATGAATAAAAAAAGCACCTCACACGAGGTGCTTTTTTATTTATGCTGAGAGTCGGATTTACATTTTTATAATTTGTGAAAAACAGGTTTTCTTTTGTCGAAAGTGCAAACATAACCGAAAACCTCTTTTGCAATTTTAAGGGCGTCGGATATGTGCTGTCCTACACGAGTCGAATCGTGTGAATCCGAGCCGACGGTGATAATTTCTCCGCCGAGTTGGCGGAATCTTTTTATAAAATCAAGTGACGGCAAAAAATCGCCGACTCTGTCAACACCGCTTGTGTTTATTTCCATTCCTTTTCCTTTTTGAACAAGTGTTTTCATAATTTCATCGCAGATATCACTGTAATCACGATAATAAAGAGGTCTTCTCGTGGGACTGTGCAAAGATTTGCAAACATAATTCAAATGGCCGAGGACATCAAAATCATCGTGAACCTTAACGCATTCGAGTGTCTGCAACAGATATTTTTCAAATGCCGTGTCCACACCGTTGTGTGTCCAAAACTCCTCGTAATACGGGTCATATCCGCCGGCATAATGCACAGAACCTATAACAAAATCAAAATCGTATGTGTCCGATAACTCGCACAGTTCGTTCTGATTCCATGTTGTAAGTCCGAATTCTACTCCGTGCCGAACGATTAGTTTTTCGGAGTGAAGAGTGTCATAGGCGTTGCGATAATCTTCCACTGTAAACAAATCGCACTTGTCTTTAAAAACATCGTTAAAATCATAGTGGTCGGTGAAACAAATCTCTTTAAGTCCCGCATTTTCAGCGGCTTTCACGATATCCTCGGGTGCACAAACAGAGTCAAACGAAACTTTGCTGTGTAAATGATAATCGAACATACGGTTTTACTCCTATATCGCTTTACGGTATATGTCTTTTGAATTGAAATACAAAAGCGACCTCATATATCAAAAATGACACATAAGGCCGCTTTTTATCGCTCATACAGCCTGCTTGCCGAAAATCAACAGACAGGGCATAAGATGGAACGAAATATAACGGTTATGAATTATTTCATATCCTTGATTGCTGCCTGTGCTGCTGCAAGACGTGCAATCGGAACACGGAACGGAGAGCAAGAAACATAATCAAGACCGATATTGTGGCAGAACTCAACAGATACGGGGTCGCCGCCGTGCTCACCGCAGATACCGCAGTGCATTGTCGGGCGAACCTTCTTGCCGAGGGTTACAGCCATTTCCATAAGTTTGCCTACGCCGTTCTGGTCAAGTTTGGCAAACGGATCATTCTCGTAGATCTTGGTGTCGTAGTATGCGGAAAGGAACTTTCCTGCATCGTCACGGCTGAAGCCGAAGGTCATCTGTGTGAGGTCGTTAGTACCGAAACAGAAGAACTCTGCCTCGTTTGCAATCTCGTCAGCGGTAAGGCAGGCTCTCGGGATTTCCATCATTGTACCAACTTCATACTTGAGGTCGGCATTTGCAGCGGCGATCTCAGCATCGGCAGTAGCAACAACAATATTTTTAACAAACTTCATTTCCTTAACTTCACCGGTAAGCGGAATCATAATTTCCGGAACGATGTTCCAATCCGGATGTGCCTTCTTAACGTTGATAGCGGCACGGATAACAGCAGAAGTCTGCATCTTGGCGATTTCCGGATAGGTAACGGCAAGACGGCATCCGCGGTGACCCATCATCGGGTTGAACTCGTGCAGGCCGTTGATGATGTTCTTAATGTCTTCAACGGTTTTGTTCTGAGCGGCTGCAAGAGCTGCGATGTCGGCTTCTTCTGTAGGAACGAACTCGTGAAGCGGAGGATCGAGGAAACGGATGGTAACCGGATTGCCTTCAAGTGCTTCGTAAAGTTTTTCAAAGTCGCCCTGCTGATAGGGAAGAATTTTTTCAAGAGCGGCTTCTCTCTCTTCGGCGGTATCGGAGCAAATCATCTCGCGGAAAGCGGCAATACGCTCGGGCTCAAAGAACATATGCTCTGTACGGCAAAGACCGATACCCTCAGCGCCGAGTTCGCGTGCCTTCTTGGCATCGGCAGGTGTGTCGGCGTTGGTGCGAACCTTCAAGGTTCTGAACTCATCAGCCCAAGCCATAATGCGGCCGAACTCGCCTGCGATTTCAGCGTCAACAGTCGGGATTATACCGTCATAAATGTTACCGGTAGAACCGTCGATTGAAATATAGTCTCCCTCGTTGTAGGTTTTGCCGGCGAGAGTGAACTTCTTGTTTTCTTCATCCATAACGATGTCGCCGCAACCGGAAACACAGCAAGTTCCCATACCACGGGCAACAACGGCAGCGTGAGAGGTCATTCCGCCGCGAACGGTGAGAATACCCTGTGAAGCCTTCATTCCGGTGATGTCTTCCGGAGAGGTTTCAAGACGAACGAGGATAACCTTTTCGCCCCTTGCATTCCAAGCCTCTGCATCTTCTGCAGTGAATACAACTTTACCGCAAGCGGCTCCGGGTGATGCGCCGAGACCCTTGCCGGCAGGTGTAGCGGCTTTCAATGCCTTGGCATCAAACTGCGGATGGAGAAGAGTATCAAGGTTACGTGGATCAATCATAGCAACAGCCTGTTTCTTGTCGATCATACCCTCGTCAACGAGGTCACAAGCGATTTTAAGAGCAGCCTTTGCGGTTCTCTTGCCGTTACGGGTCTGAAGCATATAAAGTTTGCCTGCCTGAACGGTGAATTCCATATCCTGCATATCTCTGTAATGGTCTTCGAGTGTAGCGCAAACTTGCTTAAATTGTTCGAAAGCCTCGGGGAACTTCTCTGCCATTTCTGCAATCGGCATAGGAGTACGAACACCGGCAACAACGTCTTCGCCCTGTGCGTTTACAAGGAACTCACCCATAAGGCCGCGTTCACCTGTTGCGGGGTCACGTGTGAAGGCAACGCCTGTACCGCAGTCATCACCCATGTTACCGAATGCCATCATCTGTACGTTAACAGCGGTACCCCAAGAGTAGGGAATATCGTTGTCACGACGGTATACGTTTGCACGCGGGTTGTCCCAAGAACGGAAAACAGCCTCAACAGCACCCATAAGTTGCTCTTTCGGGTCGGACGGGAAGTCTTTGCCGATTTTGGCTTTATACTCAGCCTTGAACTGGCCTGCGAGAGTCTTAAGGTCATCAGCGGTGAGTTCGATATCCTGAGTAACGCCCTTCTTTTCTTTCATTTCGTCAATAAGTTGCTCGAAATATTTCTTTCCGACTTCCATAACAACGTCGGAGTACATCTGGATAAATCTTCTGTAGCAGTCCC
>CAZMHU010000026.1:0-15755 GCA_964566175.1 uncultured Eubacteriales bacterium | reverse complement strand
CAGAGTGCCAAACTCTGTGAAAAGGTTGCATTTTTATACAGCGGCAGGCGTGAAATCTTCCACGCCTGCCGCTTTTGTTTTATCTCCTGAAAAAAACAAAAAAGAGCCTGCACCCGTTTTTATCCGAGTGCAGGCTCTTTTCAAGATTACAACAGCCTGATTTTATTTTGTGTTCCGCAAAACCGCTGTGCGCTGTCTCCCTCGCTTATCAGATAATCCACATTGTCAAGGGTACATTGCTTAAAAGGCGCACGCATACCGAATTTTGAACTGTCGGACAGGAGAACCCTGCATTCCGCATTTTTCAGCATTGCCCGCCGCACGTTTATCTCATCATATGAGCAATCGGTAATGACACCGTCGTCCGACACCGCCTTTACCGAAAAAAACGCAATATCCGCAAAAATATTCTCAAAAGTCCTTTGTGCATCGCCGTTTATAAGGCAGTTTCGGTTTTCCCCGCTAAGCACCCCGCCGGAAGATATAAGTTTTATACCCGAATTTGAAAGCAACATCATTATCTCTATATTATTTGTAACCACTGTGAGAAAATTTTTATCGGCAATCTCATTAGCAAGATAAAACGCCGTTGATGACTGGTCGAGAAAAATAATGCTGTTTTCCTTTATAAGCGTTGCCGCCTTTTTAGCGATTTCCCGCTTCTCTGCAACGTTTTCGTGTGCACGGCTGCCGAAAGAAACGATATTCGAAAAATTCATGACAGGCGTCGCTCCGCCGTAACTCCGCTTGATAAGTCCTCGCTTTTCAAGCGATTTCAAATCCCGCCGTATGCTTGACTCACTCGCAAAGAGCGTATTACAAAGTCCCTTTACCGAAGCAAATCCGTCGGTTTTCAGTATGTTTAAAATCTCGCGTTCTCTTTCACTGTTAAGCATTTTCGTCCCTCCTAAAAACGACCGTTTTTGACCGATTTAAGCATATATTCCCTTAAATTTTCATTATTCACGCATATTTTAGGTTAACTGTTGATTTGTTTTGACTGTTATATTATAGTTTAGGTGTATAAATTTGTAAAGGGGATATTTTCGTGAATAAGTTTGACAACGTTAAGGTCATCGCAATGGATCTCGACGGTACACTCACGCAGCATAAAACACCTATAAGCGCAGAACAGAGAGCAGTTCTCTCGGCACTTTCCGAAAAATACAAACTTCTTATGGTCGGTGCGGGACAGGTTATGCGAATTTTCAACCAACTTGAGGGTTTCCCGATTGACATTATAGGAAATTACGGTATGCAGTACGGCGTTTACAACGAAGCGACAAAAACCATTGACCTTATAAAGGACATTACCGCCGAGTGTGATAGGGAAAAAGTAACCGAAAAGGTTAACCTGCTCAGAAACAAATACGGTTATACCGAATATACCGGCGACTGTGTCGAATTTCATTCTTCCGGCTGTGTAACATTTCCTCTGCTCGGAACGGCAGCAAAACAGGAAGACAAACTTTCCTTCGACCCCAACCGCAAAAAGCGCAGAAAAATTTATGACGATGTTGTAAATACTTTTGACGAATATTGCGTGTTTGTCGGCGGTTCATCATCGTTCGATATGGCTCCGAAGCCGTATAACAAATATCACGCGCTCGATACATACTGTAAAGAGTACGGTCTATCACACGAAAACGTTGTATACATCGGCGACGATTACGGTCAGGGCGGTAACGACGAATCGGTCTACAAGTCCGATTTTCCGTATATCACCATAGACAACTATCTGGATTTTCCGAAAGTCACCGAACCGTTGCTCTAATAAAAACAAAAAACGTCGCTCTGCAAGGCAAGCAGAACGGCGTTTTTTATATTATCCTATTCGCTCGATTATAAAATCGACGACTTCATCTGATTTGACGCCCAAAACAGCGGAAAACTCATCGTGAAGCAGACGCTCCGCCTCGTTTAAAAAGCGTTCATCGGCAATGTGCAACCGCTTTCCCTCACTTCTTCGGGCAAGGCGTTTATTATACAATGTGCGTATTAAGAGCATAAGTTCGGCTCGGTCACCACTGTGGATTATCTCTGAAAAACGTACACGTCGCTCACTTTCATTCTCAATCCAAATATCTTCCTTTTCAGGCAGAAAATCTATAATCGAAAGAATTTCGTCCTTTGACAAAATCTTTCTGACCTTTGAAAGCAGTTCCTCATTATCGGCGGGAACAAAAACCGTACACTTATCCTGTGCGAGCGGTTTCAGCACAAAATATTTTTTAATATTCCCGCCTATTTCGCGCTCGGTAATTCCGTCCACGCGGCAAACCCCCGTAGCGCCGTACAGCACCGTATCACCTGTTTTAAACACAGCGCTCACCTCCCTCAAATATATATTATTTTATCACACTTTAAATTTTTTTGTAATAGTTTTGTTGACAAAATTTTTGATTGCGACTATACTGAAACCGGTAAAAGAAAGGGGATATTGCCGTGGTAAACATCGGAAACGATTGGGACGAAATATTAGCAGACGAGTGGCAAAAGCCTTATTATAAAAATCTTCGCGAATTTTTAAAACAGGAATATTCAAAATATGAAATATATCCTGATATGCACGATATTTTCAATGCGCTGAGATACACTTCTTATGCCGACTGTCGTGCGGCAATAATCGGGCAAGACCCGTATCACGAACCAAATCAAGCGCACGGTCTTTGCTTTTCGGTAAAGCCTGATATTCCCCTTCCGCCGTCGCTTAAAAATATTTATAAAGAACTCGAAAGCGACCTCGGAATTCCGCCGGCCGAGCACGGTTTTTTGGAATGCTGGGCGAAGAGCGGCGTTTTGATGCTCAACAACGTACTCACCGTTCGCCGCGGTGCCGCCAACAGCCACAAAGGTATGGGGTGGGAGCAATTTACCGACAGGGTTATAAGCGAACTCAACAAAAAGGAAACTCCTGTTATCTTCCTTTTATGGGGCGCAAATGCACGCAAAAAGTGTGATATAATTACAAACCCGATACACAAGAAACTCACCTGTGCCCACCCGAGCCCCCTTTCCGCGTATAACGGATTTTTCGGTTGCCACCATTTTTCAAAATGCAACCGTCTGTTGGAAGAAGCAGGTCTTCCGCCCATTGATTGGCGTATTAAATGAGGAGCGAAAAATATGGATAACAACACAAAAAGAATAAACGACTGGGACAGAATGGTGTCCGGAAAACTTTATAATGCCGCAAGCAAAGATATCGAAAAACAGCATATGCGCGGTCTTTGCGGCTGTGACAAATTTAACCGAATTCCCGTACGCCGAGCGAAAGCCAAACAGCGCGCACTCGAAAAACTCATTCCCTCCGCCAAGGGCAAAGGTCTTACTGTCTTTGCACCGTTTTACTGTGAATACGGCGTTAATATAAACGTCGGCAAAGAATGTTTTTTCAACTATAACTGCCGTGTTCTCGATATTGCTCCCGTTACGCTCGGAGACGGAGTTTGGGTCGGTGCTAACGTTACATTTGCGACACCAAATCACCCCTTTATAGCCGAAGAACGTCTGAACGCGGAATATCCCGACGGCTATCACGACCTTGAATATTCCGCTCCGATTACAATAAAAGACGGCTGTTGGATTTGCTCCTCTGCCACGATTTGCGGCGGCGTTACCATAGGAGAAAACAGTATTGTTGCCGCGGGAAGTGTGGTTTTGCGTGATGTCCCGCCGAATAGTATTGTTGCGGGTGTGCCCGCTCGTGTCATACGCGCTATTGATGAAGATGACCGCATAAACGTTTGGGAAACGTATTTAAAAAATGAAGTTCCGCTTTCAAAGAGAAAAGCGAACAAATAACAAAAATGCTTGTAAACCGAAAAAGTTTACAAGCATTTTTTGTTTTAAAACGGCAGTGTTCCGCAATATTCAAGCGGCATTTCGCCCGCAAAAAGATGTGATGTATCGGAAAGACACAAACACTTAGGCAGTGTTTTTCCGTCCTCGTAATTTTTAAATTCCAAAACCGATATTCCGGTATGTGTAATATCAAAACAGCCCCACAAAATATGCGGCGGCAGACACAACATTCGCGAAATCCACGTGAGCCCTACGCCTTGGTGGCAAAAAACGGCAACACGGTCATATTTCGGATTATCGATTTTATAATGGTCTTCTTGACGTATGTATCCGAGTTCTGCCAAAAATTCATCCGCGCCTTTAGCAAATTCATCATACGCGCCCTTTATATCTTCACAGCCATCAAACGCCGAAAGCGTGTACCAATCGTCGGTCATATGATAGGTTTCAGCCGATAGAAAATTTGTTGTCTGCTGATGGAAACACCAACGCTTTCTGACCGACACACCATCATCGGTCGGCAACAGCTTTGACATTTTATCGAAAAGTTTTCCCTCAGACAAAAACTCTCTAATCTCGGGTTCGATATTAAGTGCTTTTGCCGTCGGCTCGGCTGTCTGCCGCGCACGTATCAGCGGAGAGACAAAAATTTTGTCAAATTTCAGCGGTGCTAAGCGAGGAACAAGCGCCTCAGCCTGTTTATGACCGAGCGGTGTCAAACTGTCCGGATTGTATATCGGGTCGCCGTGACGTATGATATAAAGCAACATTTAAAATTCACCTCTGTCAACAAGAAGTTTAAGTTTTAAAATTGCCGTTTGGGTCTTCGCGTCGGCAATTTTTCCGTCCATAATCATATCAACAAGTGTATCGAGCGGAATTTTTTCAACCGACAAAAATTCGTCCTCGTCGGTGTGTTGTTCACCGTATGTGAGCCCCTTTGCCGCAAACATCCAAATTACCTCGCCGCAATATCCGGGGGAAGGATAAAGTTCACCGAGAGGATAAAAAGTTTCCGCCGTTGCGCCGGTTTCTTCCTTTAATTCTCTCATTCCGCACTCGAGCGGACTCTCTCCGGTGTTATCACGCTTTCCGGCGGGAATTTCGAGTATTACGTCACCGTACGGATAGCGGTACTGACGGACGAGCAAAACCTCACCCTCTTCGGTTAAGGCCGCAACGCAAACGCCGCCGTTATGCTCAATAACTTCTCTTGTCGAGGTGTTGCCGTTCGGCAACAAAACCTCATCAACACGAACTTTAATTACTCTGCCGTCAAACACGCGCTTGCCGGAAAGAGTTTTTTCTTTTAAATCCATAATATTTCCTCCGAAATAATAATATATTTAAATAATAGTCTATAAAAGGGGCAGATGTTATGAACAGTATAATAAACGCAACGGATTACGAATATCTTGAAATCAAGAAAATTATCGACCGCCTACTTGACACATACGCCTTTTTAAAATGCCGTTCGATAGGGCGAAGTTGTGCAGGCAGAGACATTTTTTGTCTGCAAATAGGCAACGCCGACGAATATGTGCTCTATGCGGCGGCAATACACGGCAGTGAACACATAACCTGCAATATCGCTCTGCGCTTTGCGGAAGAGGTTTGCGAAGCACTCCTCACCGGCACGGAAATCGCGGGACTTGATGCCCGCCGTGCGCTCTACGGCCGAGGACTGCTTATTGTTCCGCTCGTCAATCCCGACGGATGTGAAATATCTGTAAAAGGCGAGAGCGGTGCCGGCTATATGGCGGGAAAAATACGCCGACTTTGCAACGGTGATTTCAAACACTGGAACGCAAATATTCGCGGTGTAGACATAAACCACAACTTCAATGCAGGGTGGGAAGAACTTCACACCCTTGAACGCGATGCGGGAATTTTCGGCCCTGCGCCGACACGCTTCGGCGGTTTTTCTCCCGAAAGCGAACCTGAAACACTCGCCCTGACCGAACTTTGCCGAAAAGAAAACATTCGCCACGTTGTCGCTCTGCATACGCAGGGCGAGGTAATATACTGGACATACGGCGACCGCCAACCCAAACGAAGTGCAAAAATGGCAGAAATTATGGCGGCGGAAAGCGGATATGCACTTGAAGTGCCGACAGGGCTCTCGGTCGGCGGCGGTTTTAAAGACTGGTTTATAAACGAATTTTCCCGCCCCGGATTTACGCTCGAAATCGGAAAAGGGCAAAATCCGTTGCCGATAGGCACACTCCCTCGACTGTATTCACAGGTGCGTGAACCGCTCGTGCTTGCGGCAATTATGTAAAAAACGAATATTTACCCTATAATAATATAATATCCGACAAGAAAAATCAACCGTTGCGTCATCTTAATCGAAAACCTTTTGTTTGCTATATCAATATTTTTATATCTAACGAAGTGGTTGCTTTTGTAGGATAAAGCCATAAAACAAAAACCGCGTGCCACTGCATAGCACACGGTTTTTGTTTTAGAATGACTTATTCTATTGTCACTCACCCTATAATTCGGTATCATACTACAGTTATATATTCCTTTACTACATAACCCTCAACTCCGCTGTAACGCACAACATACCAATCTGTGAGTTCCGAATATATCTCCACAGTCGCACCGTTCGGCAGAGTGTCTAGTACCGTTGAATACGTGTTCGGCAGACTCCGCAAATTCGCCGCTCCGCCCTCGGGTGTGCGAACAATCCCCTGTCGCACCGGTTGCGGCATATTAAAAGGTATGCCGAAATACTCGCACAATGCCATAACGGTATAACGTGCAATAAGTTCTATGTTACCTCTTATAAAATCGGCATCCTGCGGATTATCGTGAAAGGCAAACTCGACAAGTACCGCAGGTGCACGTGTGCGCACAACTTCTCCGAGGACGGTTGTGGCAATCGTCGTGACGTTTTCGGGATTTGGGTAGATAATTCGCATATTATCGGCGATAAGTTCCGCCGCCCGCTGACTGCGACTGCTGTATGGGTAATAATAAACCTCAACACCCCTTGCAACACCGGCATACTGCCCTGCACCCGCATTGGAGTGAAGTGCTAGGTGCAGATCATATTCGCCCTCATTCGACTGGCGTATTGACGATGCTGCAGTCATATTTTTTGTGTTTCGGACGTAGTTTATTCCCGCAGCATTCAGATAGGGTATCATCGCATCGGCTATAAGATTCATATAATATTCTTCACTCTGCGTATCGTTAACATAAATATTAAACTCCTGTGTTGACGGGCTTAAATAAATTGTCGGCATACCTTCCCTCCCTCTTTATAATGATATGAAAAAAAGCCGTCAAAAATGACGGCTTTTCACTATTAATCGTTATCGGGAACGAGGTGCATACGGAAGACAACGCCCTCATCTGTAAGTTGAGGAGCGGATATACGCAATCCGTACTGAACTCTGCCCTCGGTATAGTTATCTTCGAAAAGATAATCGTGTGGGTAGTATTCAAAATGCAAATGTCCGAAAAGGCTGGCAACAACATTAACGTCTTTATCATACATCAAGCGTATAAATTCAGTCGACGCATCGTTTGTGAGACAGGTGAGACAGTTGCCGACATCCTCTTTACGCTCATGCGGAACACCCGCCATAAGAAGGCGTTTTTGACTGTCAACCTGTTTTACATCATCGGCGGCGGTCGGTGTGTAGAACGGAACGTGCATTGCTAAAATCATCGGCTTGCCGAGAGCCGCAACCTTTTTAAACTGTTCAAGCGTTTCGGGGAAGAAACGGTCGGTATTATTATCAAGACCGACAACAAGCACACCGCCGAGGTCAACGACCTGAACATACGGGTTATTATCGTGTAAAACACAGTTAAACTTTGGAACATTGTCGCGCCAGTTGTAAACACAGTTGTAGTTCCTCGGGTAGTTCCAATCGTGGTTGCCGAGTACCGCAACGTATTCTTTACAATCGTTATTGAAAAAGTCATCAATAGCCTCTAAATTTGCGTGCGAGGGGAAATCGATAAAATCGCCGACGCTGACAACGACATCCGGCTGGGTTTTCTTAATATATTCACGAATTTCCTTAAAGCAACGGTCACCGTTCGGGAACATATATGAACGTTCTTTTTTGAGTCCTTGGCTGTATTCGTCCTCACGGTCGTCGATATATGTCAAGTGCATATCGGCAAGGGCGACAATATCTTTAGGCTCTTTGAGTCCCTTGATTTTGTGGGTTCTTTCGATAATATGAAGCATTTTGTACCTCTCCTTCGGCAAAATTATTTATTTTGCACTTAATGTACCGAAAGTATACTACACTTTTTATAATATGTCAATAAATTTGACATAAAAAACAGTAATTTTTCAATAATTTTCAACGATAAAAAACAAGGCTCCAAACGGAGCCTTGAAAACTTTTGCTTTTACTTTATTTTTGCGTTTTTATATAGGAAATCAACAACGTTATCATAGAGCAATGAATACTCCAACTGCTTGTCTGCAAGTTGTGACATTACCGATGAAACGGTCATTGAATAGTTGCTTGCCAACGCGGAATATTCGATTTTGAGTTCGGCGTCCGATACCGTAAGACCGTTTTCCTTTGCGATATAATAAACAGTCATATACGTTCCCATACCGCTCTTGTAGTTTTCTTTAAGTTGATTTTTAAACTCGTCCTCAGTCATACTGCTCATAGAAAGCAGGCTTTCAAAGGTAGTGCCCATTGAAGTAGCATAAGATTTATAATATTCAATATCGCTCTCAACATAATAGTTAAGTTCGGTTTCGGGAACTTTAAGCACCTTTGCACTGTCACAAACGGTATTGAAAAGATATGTCTGAACCGCAGTCTTTTTAACGTCTTCCTCATATGCGGCAGCACTGTCAAAGCCGAGTTGTTTTGCGATATCGTCCGTAACTTCGGGATATGTTGTGCGCTTTATTGTTTCAACCGTTACGGTAAACTCAACGGGCTTTCCGGCAAGGGAAGTATTGTTGGGATAGGGGTCGGAAAATTTAAGGTCAAGAACGACCGTCTCGCCAGGTTTTGCACCGATAAGGCCATCCTCAAAACCGTCAATATAACTGTCCGAACCAATAACAAGGTCGGTTCCTTCATCGGTTGTAGAACCACCGCTGAACGCCTCACCGTCAATCTTTCCGACATAGGTTATATGCACTGTATCACCGTCCTGAACCGAACCGGAAGCGATTTCCGCCTCGTCGCCCAATCCCGCGTCGGCAAGAGTCTGCTCGTTGGTGCTGTTTATAAGTTTCAAAACATCTACACTTTCAAGATCAACCTCAAGGTCTTTATAATCGCCTACCACAATATATTCCGACAGATCTTTATAGTCATACATAAGAGTGCTGCCGTCGCCCTTGTCCGAACAAGCACAAAGGGAAAGCGCCGTCAAAGCGCAAAGAATAATTGCAAAAAGTTTTTTCATTTTGTTTTCTCCTATACAATGAATTTACAAAAACCGTTTGCACGGTTAATAAGTAATTATACCTGTATTTTTTCGCAATAGCAAGCCTTTATTTATCGTTTTTCGTCTGAAACGCCTTTAAGACATCAATTTTTTATTTTTCGGTATCTTCTCTGCTCTTTTTACCGCACTTTACTTCTTTTACAACGGCAACCACGCAGGAAATAACCAAAACCGCACTGCAAGAATAGATAAGAATACTTCCGAGACTATCTTTGCCGTCACTCTCGGAGGTTTCTTCCGAAATATCCGTTACGGTTGTTTCATTTTCGCTTGAAAAGGCAATTTCACTCGCCGAAATCGAAGCAACGGAAGAAGTGGCTTTTCGTGACGATGTCTTTGATGACGTCTTTTCACTGTCGGTAGCGGAATATTTATTCCCGCCCAAAACATAACTTTGCTGTTTTTTCGAAGACGTCAAATTGCTGTCAGAGGCGGTTGTCTCATCGGATGACGCGTCAGCATCGGGCGTTTCGGAATATACTACTTTTGAAGATGTATTTTCTGTACTTGCAAAACATTTGCACTTAGCGAGGTCGCCGCATTTACCATCGCATTCAAACGAACATATATCACAACAGTTATCGGCGGGCGAATTTGACGAAAATTCCACAGTTCCTGTCCCGAAACCTGCAATAAAACACTCTTCACCGAGTGTCTTTCCGTCACGCCGAACATAACCCGAAAAACTGCAATCGATTATTTTCCCGCTGTTGTGTGCAACAATTCCGCCGACATAAGCATTTTTATTTGTGCTTATCACCTCGGCATTTGTAATATTCAAATTCTTTACAACACCGCTTTTCCCGAGATATCCTATAAACGCAATAACCTCACCGTCACCGCGCAAATTCAAATATGAAAGCGTGTGACCGCCACCATCGAGAATGCCGCAAAACGGATTGTCTTTATCGGCAAACATAACGTCTTTTCCGCTACCGAAGATGATATCCTCGGTGAGAACAAAAGTGCCGTTCGGGCGAAGTTCTAATTGATAAAGGTCGTCCTCGGTGGAAACATAAACTACCTGCTCTGCCACCGCAACCCTTGCGGGATATACAAAAGCGCAAAGCAAAGTGGCAACAAACAAAAATCTAATATATCTCAGCACGGATACCACCTCGGAATTAGTGTTTTTCACTTTAAACCGCAATATCGGGTTACGTGGATATTGTAGCATGTTTTTTCAATAAATGCTACATATTTGTACATTTTTCGATATGTTTTTCCAAAAAACGCGTGTTTTATCTTTATTTTTCCGAATTTATTCTGAATTTTTTGCCTTAAACCCGCCATATATAAAAAACAGCACTGCGAGAACAGTGCTGTTTTTGGATTTCAATAGTACAATATTTCTGCCATATGCGGTTGGTTTCTAAAGAACATTTATGAAAACGAGTCCGATAAAGGCAATTATTATACCTGCTACCGCTTTGAGTGTAATGCGTTCTTTGAAGAGCAGAACCGACATAAGTGTTGAGAGTATAAGCGACGCACCCTGATTGAGAGGGTAAAGCAGTGCTGAATCGAGTCGTGCCGCCGCAAAAGTCTTGAACAACGAGTTCATAAACAGGCAAATCGCCATAATCGCAATATAAACATAAACTTTTATGTCTTTTTCAGCCGATGAGGTTTCAGTCGGCTTTTTCAACACGAGATATGCCGCTGTCAGTGTCAGTAAAGCGAAAATGTATGTATAAACATTAAACACCGACGGCGAAATATCGGGCAGATGGTTTACGAATATCTTTTGCGAAAGGTCGGTAAAACCGTTGGCAACGCCGCACAGCAAAAGCAAGAGAAAATCCGTCACGCCCATTTTGAATTTTACGGAATTGCTGTATGAACACATGAGTGCCGCCGAAACAAAAAGTATCAAAAGGCCAATCCACTGTGTTGCTTTGATTGTTTCGTCAAAAAGAAACGTGCCGAATATTATCGGAATAAGTACACCTGTCATCAGAAAAACATCAAGCAACATATATGCGCTTTTTTTAACCGAAATCAGCCACGAAACCACAAATACAGCGGTTGAGATGCCGGACAGTGCCGATATCAGCAACATCTCGACAGACGGCAGAAGTTGTGAAAAACTGCCGTTCGCCAACACGATTATCAATCCGATAATTATACATAAAAACATTCGTGCAATATTTGCAAAGACAGAATCTCTCAACGTTTGTGTGCTGTTGCTGATTTTCTTTCCGCAAAAGCCTTTGGTAGCACCGGCAAGCAGTGCTACCGATAAAAATAAATATCCCATAATACACCTCAAAAAAACTCCGTATTTGCAAGATATTAAACAACTTGCGAAGAACAATTTGTATCGTCGATTTGACAGATAGTGCTTCTTTATATCGACTATATTATATATTAACAACCGAAAAAACTGAATTGTTTATATTATTATTATGTTATTATCAAGATTGCAAAAATTCCAATTCAGCAAACTAAAATCCATAAAAAACAATGTATTTTCTTTAATTTTTAAGTATTAAGACGTCGCACAGTAACAGTTTGACACATCACTATCGAGTGAGTAGCGATTGTATCGCAAAAAAACAGCACTGCGAAAAAACAGTGCTATCAATATACGTTTTGAAAACAACGACAAAATTAATATGCCCAAAACCGTAAATTCTCAATTATCTGAATCAATTAAACGATTAAGCATTTTTTCGGGTTCATCAATAAAAAGTTTTGTTGTTATATAGTGCTCGGTTTCATTATACTTCACTTTTTCAATTCCCGACTCGGAAAACTGCAATATTTCCGCATTTGGAATAGCCATTAAAATCGGTGAATGTGTTGCAATTATAAATTGAGAATTGTTTTTCAAAAGACTATCGATTTCAACTATTAAAGTCATTAAACGCATTGGCGAAAGTGCGGCTTCCGGTTCATCAAGAAGATATAATCCGTTTCCGCTAAAACGGTTTTGCACAATAGACATAAAACTTTCACCGTGAGATTGATTATGCAAAGAAACGTTCCCATAGTTATGCGTCGCTTCAACCTCATCAATATATGAGGCGGCATTATATAAACTTTCCGCCCGTAAAAAGAAACCGTCTTTTGCATAATCTCTTTTAGTCAAAGTTAAATGATCGGAAAGTTCGGAATGTGTATCCATAGTGGAAAAAGCAAAATTTTTTGTGCCGCCTTCCGCATTAAAGCCGTATGCAACCGCGATTGCTTCCAATAATGTGGATTTTCCCGTTCCGTTCTCACCGACAAAAAAGGTTATGTTTGAAGAAAAATTCAACTCGGCGTTTTTCGCAAGGTGTTTAATAACCGGCAAATCGTTCAGATAAGAGTTATAGTTTAGCGAATTGTCAAACAGAATACTACTTATATATTTTGCTTTGTTCATATAGTATCCCTCTCTTGTTAAGAAGGTATGCATAGACTCTGCGCATATTATCATTCTTCTGTGGCAGTTCAAAAGGCGGAGGCGGTTCTTTTTGTATAGGTGGCGAGACCACAAGTCTGCCACTACAACCGCCGAGCAAATATTGCATCGCTTCGGGATAATTCTTGTTATAGAACCTCCGGACAAAGTCAATAGCATCACCGCCAACTTCTTCGTATTGGTGATACCATAAATTTCCCCTGACCGTTACTTTTTCCGAGCCGTCACGCCATTCAAATTCTCGACCTGACGGTTTCAGTCTTTCTCCTTGGCTACGAAGCAATTCGACCAAGTCGGTCTGACGAGCTTGTTCTTTTTGTGCTTCGGTAAAATGAATATAGGTTGACACTTTTTCATCTCCTTCTTTATGATTAACCTTGTCGCAAACCTTGTGCCTGCTTTTTCTCATCAATGATGCGTTTTAATTTACGGTCGATCTGACCGAACTTTGCCTTATCTCGTTCTTCCATCTGTTGCTGCAATAAGCGGCTCAGATGATGAAGCAATCTAATTGAACCCATTGCCGCAGACCAATGGCGGTTACTCCCAATGCTATGGAGCAGTTGCTCTGCATACTGATTTCCGTGTTCGGCGGAGGTTCGGAGATACTCAATTGCCTTATCGTAATCACGAGGCACATCTTTACCATACAGATGGATTTTTCCGAGTTGGTATTCAGCATAATGATTTCCGCTTTCGGCTGCTGTTTCAAAATGTTTTATTGCTTTTCGGACATCTCGCACCGAGTCCTCGGTCAACCGTATCTTTCCGGCAAGGTATGAGGCGTATGGGTTTTCTTGCTCAGTAGCTCTTTCAATGTATACGATGGCTCTGTCAATATCCTTGGGGATCAATTCACCTTTGTATAAAAGTTTACCGTATAAATATTGGGCTGCACCGAACCCTGCATCCGCAGACTCTCTAAGTAATTCCAATCCTTCGGGGATGTTCTGTGCAAAATATTCTCCATTAAGCAACGCTTTGCCAAGCGTGTATTTTGCATACTTATTTCCATGCATAACCGCTTGCCGTAACAGGTCTTCCGCATACAGCAAATCTTGGTCAACATCTTCACCCTTGAGATATGTTTTACCAAGCAGGTATTCAGCATAGGAGTTTTCATCCTCTACTGCTTCTTCCAACCATCGCAATGCATAACCGACATCTTTGGGAACATCCTCGCCTTTAAGAAAGATTTTTCCGAGCTTGTATTTCGCAACTGTATAGTTCTGTTGTGCAGACTCTATCAGCCACTCGACCGCTTTGTTTGGATTAAAGTGTTCACTTTCACGGTCAAGCAAGAGTTTTGCTAACGCATACTGCGACCATTTATTTCCGGTCTGCGCCTTAAATAAAAGTCGGTCATATTCGGACGGCTCATACGGTGGATCTGCGGATTCATAATCGATTGTCGTGGGTTCGGCATCTACCTCATCGTTTGGCAGATCTTCGATTTCATATTTACCTTCAAGCAAGTTCATTGCTTCTTTTATCACGGCATTTTTAATCGAATTAAATCCCTTATTATCCACAAGCGGAATTCGTTTCGGCATCTCGCTTGTGTAGGTTCGGCGAATTTCTTCCGCTTGTTCATACCACAAATCATAGAGTTTTGCGATACGCTCATCTGCGGCGAGTTCCATTACAATGCGATTGACTATGGCCTTCACTTCGGCTTTCAGATATCCGTATTGCTTTTTACCGCCGGTCTTTGAGAGCCGATCTGCGAGTTTGGTCAGTTGTTCCTCAATGTTAGGATTGTTATAAACCCCTGCATTGATTTGCGAAACAATTTCAGCGACCAATGTCTTACCTTCAGACCGCAAGTCATCACGGTTTTCTGTTTGCCTTTTATACGAACACATTAAGTCCTGACCGAAAATGTCTTTTGCAAAAGCAGAACGCATTTTCATAATTCCGTTTCGAGTAAGATATGCATCGTGTTTCTTCTCCGAGTACACCATCAGATGCACATGCGGATGGTAACTCTCATTATGAAACGCGGCATACCAATGCAAATCTTTTAACGGTATTTTGAAGTTCTCCGCAAGCGTGGCTGTTTGTGAACGTAGCATATCTCGCCACCGTTCTCCCGTAGCAAACCCAAGTCGCTCTGCATCCTCTCGGTGCAAAGAGATTACTATGGTCCAGACATTCCCTTCATATTTACGAATGTTATCCGACACCTCTTGGAGCTTAACCTCTACACCGTCATCGGTAAACAATCCATGACTGCCGAATCGCTCGGCTCTCGGACGAGTAGCAATGTAATCGGCGTAGGTCTTCATCTCCATCATTTCCTCAGCGTTGTCTTCAAGAGCACGAGATATAAACTCACTTGCATTACCAACCGTGCGTTTGTTTAGGTAGTCAGTATATTCGTGCATATCCTCCGCATCGGGAAAGTCTTTTAAGATTTTTGCAATCAACTTTTCTTGTCGCTTCGTTGCAGGTGCAAACTTATGAGACTCGTCAATTTTTTCAACGCCCTCACGAGTTCCGATATATTTAGCATACCGAGCTGCACGTCCGTTGGATTTACCGTTGAGATACTTAAACTTTGTGACGAGCTTTGCCATTTATTACACGCTCTCCTTCTGCCACTCAACTGCTTTTTCGAAGTCAATCATACCGTTGATATCTTTCACTTCGGTTTCAACTGCTTGACGAAGAACAATAAAACTTTCCTCGCTGATATCCTGATGAGACCAAGCGAATGCGTTTTGAACCATGCCCATCACGAACATTAATTACATATGAATTAGATATAGTAGCCGACGGACGCATATCTTGGGATATGGCTACATTTCCCTTGGAAAGACCAATATCATTTTTCTCATTTTCTACTAAATTTGATATTTTATCTAAAACCGGTTTGATAGCATCCTTCATGCTGTCTGAAAGACCCTTTTGTATTTCCTGTATTTTAGAAGCACCAGACGGATCATTTTTTAAAAATCTCTCAATCTCCCGTTTAGTTTCGTGATAAACCGCTTCACTATTGCGTTCGGCCTCAATAAAATCCACCTTAAATATTTCTGTTGCTTCCTTGGAATCTATTCTTGTTTCGCTTAAACCATTTGTATATGCC
>CAZMHU010000025.1:0-20509 GCA_964566175.1 uncultured Eubacteriales bacterium | reverse complement strand
GCGCCACCTTGCCAAGGTGGAGGTAGCGAGTTCGAGCCTCGTAATCCGCTCCAACAAAAAGGACGCTTAAAGATATGATGCTTTAAAGCGTCCTGTTTTTTAGACGGCACCATAGCCAAGCGGTAAGGCAGAGGTCTGCAAAACCTTTATTCCCCAGTTCGATTCTGGGTGGTGCCTCCAAAAATCCTGTTCTCGCAAGAGGACGGGATTTTACTTTTTACCTGTTGCTTTCATTTTTACTTCAAAAATTAAGAACGCGATTTTTGGAAAGTAATAGGTAAAAGGTAATAAGTTTTCGGTGCGCTACAGCACGGATTATAAAAGCAAGGATTGTCTTGCTCTTTTTATTTTATAATGCTATAATAATTAAAAATGCAGTTATATTATGGCGGTGAATAATTGTTGAGGTCACCTTGCTTTTATGTTACAATAGCACTCGGAAAGGCAGCGATTTTATGAAAAAGATAAAAGAATTTTTTTCTTTTTGTGCCGCTGATTTTGTTTACGGTTTTGCCGGTCATAATATCTGTTTTCAAAAAAAGCAAACAGTGTATTTATCGGGAATACGCAGTATTTACGCCTTTTCTTAAATGACGGTATTTTTATCAATGCGATTTTAAATACATATCTTAAGATGATAGTTTTTTCGGCTTTGGCGGTTTTGTGTGTTGCTGTATTGTTCCGCTTCAAAAATATCATAAAATCGCGTAAAATCTTTTATGTTGTCGGTATAATTGCGGTAATCGCGGTTTCTTTTTTTACTGTTTATACTGATAAAACAAACTATTTTGGATTACCTATGGGCGTTTATGACGCTCAATATATTGTTTCCGGCTCATTACCCGATGTTCCTTTTTCGGTTTATGATTTGCTCTTTGCCTTGCAATCGGGATTTTTGGTTTTTTGCTTTGGATTGTGGAAACAGTTGTGTTGTTTATAAATATAAAACGAAAAAATCGAATTTAGTAAATAATTATGATTTTGCGTTTTATTTTTTAAAAAATATTGCATTTTAGGAGGAACATATATGTTCGGTAAAAAGGTTTGGGCTGTCGGCGACGGTTATATGAGTCATACGGAAAAGGGTGAATACAAATCGCACGAGGCGGTTTGTGTTTTAAACGTTTCCGATAAAACGGCAAACATCAAAATTAAAGTATTTTTTGAGGACAGAGAGCCTATGGACGGTTTTTCAGCCATTTGTGAGAGCAATCGTACAAATCACATACGCCTTGATAAAATTTCAAATTCAAGCGGCGAAAAAATACCGACAGATACGCCGTATGCACTTTTGATTGAGAGTGATACACCGATAATCGTTCAGCACAGCCGTATGGACGTTTCGCTTGACGAAATGGCACTTATGAGCACCGTTGCGTTTGGTGAGTAAAAAGTTTCGATAATAATAAAAAGCGGACAGCAAATGCTGTCCGCTTTAATTTTGGTTATTATCTTATAAATGCGTCGTGAACGGCATTAAGAGCACGCTCGCCGTCCTTTGTATCGACAAGAACGGAAATCTTTATCTCGCTGGTGGAGATTGTCTGAATGTTTATACCGGCATCAAAGAGAGACTCAAACATCTTGGATGCAACGCCCGGATGTGTCTGCATACCTGTGCCGACAATCGAAACCTTGCATACACTCTCATCGTGAACGAGTTTCTTGTATTTAAGGGTTTCTTCAATCTTTTGAATGCTTTCTATTGCGGCGGCGCATTGATCGGCGGTAACGGTGAATGTAATGTCCTTTGTGCCGTCACGACCTACCGACTGTAAAATGATGTCGACGTTTACCTTTGCCTGTGCCAAGCGCTCAAACACTTTAAAAGCAACACCCGGCTGATCTTGAAGACCGATAATTGATATTCTTGATACGTTGCTATCCTTAGCAACACCTCTTATAAGCAGTTTTTCCATACTGACAACCTCCTTGACTTTTGTTCCTTCAACATCCGGTGTAAGACTTGAACGTACTTCAAGTTCAATACCGTATTTTTTTGCCATTTCAACCGAGCGATTATTAAGAACCTGAGCGCCGAGTGTGGCAAGTTCAAGCATTTCGTCATATGTTATCTCGCTCATTTTCTTTGCGTTCTTTACAATTCTCGGGTCTGCCGTGTAGACACCGTCAACATCGGTGTAAATCTGGCAGAGGTCGGCTTTAAGCGAAGATGCGATAGCAACGGCACTTGTGTCACTGCCGCCGCGACCGAGAGTTGTAATATCGTCATATTTGTTAACTCCTTGGAAACCTGCAACGATTACAATGTTTTTCTTTGCAAGTTCGGCACGCAGACGTTCGGGGTCAATATGACGAATACGCGCTATTGAATAGTTTGAATCGGTAGTGAAACCTGCCTGCCAACCGAGCAAGGAAACGACAGGAAGGCCGAGTGTTTCAATGGTCATCGCAAGCAGTGAAATTGACATCTGCTCTCCCGCCGATATGAGCATATCCATCTCACGTTTGGAAGGACCGTTCGGGTTTATAGAATATGCTTTTTCAAGCAGTTCGTCGGTGGTGTCACCCTGTGCTGAAACGACAACAATAATGTCGTTTCCCGCCTTGTAATCTTTCTCTATGATATGTGCCACGTTAAGCAACTTTTGATTATCGGCAACCGATGAGCCGCCGAATTTCTTTACGATTAGTGCCATAATATTCCTCCGTTATATCGGTGCTGTAAAATTAAACTGTCTGTTACATAATACAGCAAAAATCCATATACTGTTAATCGACAATTCTGAAAATGCGGCAGTCGGTGAGTGCGGCGTTTTCGATTTTTTCGTTTATACTGCATTTTGCGGTGTTTTTCAAAACAGCGGCAACGGCATCGCCGTATTCGAAAAGGCTGTCCGTACCGAATGTGTCCGAAACCTTTTGTTTGTAGTTTGCATTTGCGATAACAAGATAATCGAAAGCAACTGTGTCGGGGTCTTTTACGTATTCGCTGTCACCCTCTTCCCAGAAGAGATACTTTCTGGCGTGCAGGTGCTTAACACAGTCGATAACGTCGGCGACAACGGCGCTTGCGGTGGGGAGTTTTCCCGCACCTCTGCCGTAAAATGCAACATCGCCTATTGCATCACCTCTAACCTTTATGATGTTGAAAACATCGTCCGTTCCCGAGATGATATCATCGTTTTTAACGGCGGCGGGGGATACGGCGGCGGTGATTTTTCCGTTTTGGAGAACAGCCGCATTTCCAACAAGTTTTGCAACATATCCCATTTTCGACATAAGTTCGACATCCGACAGACGGATATCGCGAATACCATCGGTTTTGATTTGATTGGGGTAAACGTGTTTTCCGAATGCCAAAGATGCAAGAATACAAATTTTTCTTGCGGAATCGTGACCGTCAATATCGGCAGAGGGGTCACGTTCGGCGTAACCGAGTCGTTGCGCCATTGCGAGTGCGTCATCAAACTGCATGTTTTCTTTTATCATCTTTGTGAGAATGAAGTTTGTCGTTCCGTTGAGTATGCCGGTGATTTCCGTTAGGTCATTTGCGGCAAGGCACTGTGCTATCGGACGCAGAACGGGTATTCCGCCGCCGACACTCGCCTCAAACATAAAGTTAATATTGTTGTCTGTGGCGATTTTAAGCAGTTCCGCACCTTTGGCGGCAACGAGTTCCTTATTGGAAGTAACAACGCTTTTTCCTTTAAGCAGGCACGCCTTTACATAGTCATACGCAAAAGTAGCACCGCCTGCGGTTTCAACAACGACTTTAACATCGTCGTCATTTAAAATATCGTTAAAGTCTTTTGTGAATTTGTCACTGTAGGGCAGGTTATCAAAATCACGTATGTCGAGAACATATTTGAGATTGATTTTGCGTTTTGCCTTTTGCGAGATAAGTTCGTTATGATTGAGAATAATCTCGGCAACACCCGAACCGACAACGCCGTGACCGATTATTGCAACATCTATCACTTTTATTCCTCCTTGGTACTGTTTTTATATTATTCTTTCCGCCGAAACAACACCGTGAAGTGCGGATAAAGCCTCAAGAATATCATCAACCGAAACTGTTTCGGTGTCTATTCTCACCGAAACATTGAGCGCCGCAACGTTGTCCGACGGAATACCTTGATTGACTGTCAGAATGTTTGCTTTGAACTTGTAAAGTACGGCAAGTACCTCTGAGAGTATTCCAGCTTCGTCAAGCAACTGCGCCTTAATATTTATAACGTTTTGCTCGTTATAAAGAAAAATACTGTCTTTATATTTGTAAAAAGCACTTCTCGAAATGCCGCACATTTGGGTCGCTTCGGATGCGTTTTTCGCATCGCCCGACGCCAATAACTGTTTGGCTTTCAGAACACCGGAGAATATTTCCGGCAGGGCGGAAATGCTTACAAGTGCCAATTTATTGTTCACAAATGTGTCCCCCGTAGAAAAACAACTGTATTTGTATTATTAAAATAATAGCACACTAAAGTCCTAAAATCAAGCAAAATATTAAATTTTGTTAAAACTGAATATAAATTGTTGATACTGAGAAAAAAATAGGTTATTATATAATAAATAAGTCTTTGCAGGGTGGGAAAAACACGTGAATGTTGAATACAAAAGAAAGTTTTTAATTGATACGGCTTTTATAATAGTAATAGCCGCTATTGCCTTTTTTGTGCTGAAATTTTGCACGATATATCTTCTGCCGTTTTTAATAGGACTTTTGCTTGCGATAATCGTGCAAAAGCCCGCCGCCTATGTTGCGAAAAAAACAAAGTTGAAAAAGGGACTCTTGTCGGTAGTTTTTGTTGTAATACTTTATTTGATTACAATATCGCTGATAAGTTTTATTTGCGTGTTTGCATATGATAAAATATCAGGTCTTGTTTCTTCCGCACCCTCATATCTCTCGGCTCTCAGCAATGCCTTCGGCGGACTTAACACCGAATTTGCGGACATAATGGCTGATCTGCCGGAGGAAGTTTCAAAGGCGATAAAAGAACTGCCCGACACGCTTATGAAAAAAGCGACCGAACTCTTGACAACACTGCTTTCGTCCTCTGCAACTGCTGTTGCAAAAAACGTTCCGGGACTTCTCATTACTGTTATCGTAACGGTTGTGGCAAGTTGCTATCTTTCCAAGGATTATGATATTGTTATGAGTTTTGTTCACAAAAACATATCGAAAAAAGCCAATACCGTAATATCCGAAATCAAAAGGATTTTTTTCAACAGCATACTGAAACTAGGAAAGAGTTATATTCTCATAATGATGATAACTTTCGCAGAACTCAGTGTCGGTTTGCTGATTATCGGTATTGATAATCCTGTAAGCACCGCCGCGGTTATTGCATTTGTCGATGTTTTGCCGGTTTTGGGCACGGGCGCGGTCGTTATACCGTGGGCAATTATTTCCCTCATAACCGGAAATGTTTGGCGCGCAATAGGGTTGGGACTGCTTTATCTTGTCATAACTGTTGTGCGTAATTTCATAGAGCCCAAAATAATCGGCGACCAAGTCGGACTACATCCGCTTATAACGCTTCTTGCTATGTTTGTCGGATTGCGTTTGTTCGGCGTACTCGGTATGTTTGTATGCCCGATTTTGATAATTATCCTTTATGAACTCGAAAGGAGCGGAATAACGGATATTTTCGGCAGACGAAAAGCAAAATCAGAATAATTTTAAGACCCGTCGAGGCGGGTCTTTTTTTGTCCAAAAGGGTGCGTGCGGCATAGAATATAGTGTATTGTATTGGGCTTGATTTCGGTTGTGCCGATATAATACAGCCGACAATTTTTACGGAGTGAAAAAAGATGCAAAATTATTCTATTGTTACCGGCACTGTGACCTATGCAATCAGAGGACGTGATATCCTGCGGCGAAACGGATATAAAGCCAATATGGAAAAAACAAAGGGCGGACTCGGCAATGGATGCGGTTACAGTATTACGGTTTTCGGCGATATAAATAAAATCGAACCGATATTACGCAAGGCGGGCGTAAAAATTCTTGAAATCAATAAAAAATAGTTCGGTACGAAACCGTCTTTCGTGCCGATTTTCGGAGGGGATAGAGTGATTTATCTTGATAATGCCGCAACTACCGGTAAAAAGCCGGAGAGTGTCATAAGGGCGGTGGGTACGGCTCTTCGGGATTATTCGGCAAATCCCGGACGGAGCGGACACGCACTCTCGCAGAGGACGGCGCTGGCGGTCTACGGTGCAAGGGAAAACCTTGGTGTTATGTTCGGGTGCGATACGGAAAACGTAATATTCACCGCAAACTGCACACAGGCGCTTAATACGGTAATAAAAGGTATTTTGAAAAGCGGCGACCATTTGATTATATCGTCATACGAGCATAACGCCGTTGCACGCCCTGCGTATAAAATATCAAAAGAAAACGGCATAGAACTCGATATTGCTCCCGTAATCGTGGGTGATACCGATGCGACGTACCGCTCGTTTGAAAAACTTGTAAAGAAAAACACACGTCTTATTGTCTGCACCCACGCATCGAATGTAACCGGGGAGATTATGCCTATTGAGCGCATTGCCGAACTTTGCCGAAAGAGGGATATACTCTTTGCCGTCGATGCCGCACAGACAGCAGGCGTTATACCGATTGATATGAAAATGGGTATAGATTATCTTTGCATAGCGCCGCATAAAGGCTTGTATGCGCCAATGGGAACAGGCGTGCTTATGTGTGGGAGAAAAATAGAAAATACACTTATAGAGGGCGGAACAGGCAGTTTTTCAAACTCGTTCTCACAGCCGGAAGATATGCCCGAGCGTCTTGAAAGCGGAACGGTAAACGTTCCGGGAATTGTGGGGATTTCAGAGGGTGTCGATTTTGTCAAAAAAAGGGGTATTGAGCGAATATATTCTCACGAACTTGCGCTGATAGGTGAACTTTATGACAGGTTTAAGAAAAACAGCAAAGTAATTCTTTATACCGATAAACCGAGCAAAGAACGGTTTGTTCCGGTGCTTTCGTTTAATGTTTCGGGCAAAAACTCAATGGAAACGGCAGACTATTTATCCTCGGCGGGAATAGCGGTGAGAGCAGGTCTTCACTGTGCGCCGCTTGCACACAAAACAATAGGAACCGTGGATAGGGGTACTGTCAGGGTTTGTCCTTCGGCGTTTAACAACGTGTATGATGTTGCGGCGGTTGCCGATGTTATTGCGAAACTTTAAAAAATTTTAAGAAAAACCGCTTAAAAAACTATTGAATATATTTCATAATATGATAAAATATATATAGTTATATTACTATGGCGAGGGTGTGTGATTGTGAGCGGCTTTTTCAATTCTTTCGGAAACGTTTTCGAGCAGGTCTTTTTTGCTCTCAAAAATATAAGAATTTTTGATATTATAGACATTCTTGTTATTGCTTTTGTAATTTTCAAGTGTGTGGATTTTTTCAAGAAATCACGCGCGGGACAACTTATGAAGGGCGTTTTTATCCTTTTTGTTGTCTTTTTGGTTGCCGAATGGCTTGACCTTGTGAGTTTGAAGTGGTTACTCAACAAGGTTATCGACTCCGCTCTCATTTTTGCGGCGATAATTTTCCAACCTGAACTCAGACGTGTGCTTGAACGTGTCGGTCGCGGTCAAATCGGCGGCAAAGGAAAAGCCTTTGACGAGCGCGAAAACACGCTTCGCTGTATTGATGCGGTTTGCAAATCCTGTGCTTCAATGCAGGAACAAAAAATCGGAGCGCTTATTGTTTTTGAGCGTTCAACCCTTTTGAGCGAAATTGCCGACACCGGTACTTTTGTCGACGCACAGGCATCGTCACAGTTGATTTCAAACGTGTTTTATCCGAAATCTCCGTTGCACGATGGCGCGCTTTTACTCCGTGACGGAAGAATGCTGTCTGCCGGCTGTATACTTCCGTTGACATCAAGTGATAATGTCAATTCAAGTTTGGGTACTCGTCACCGTGCCGCAATAGGCATAAGCGAAAGTTCTGATGCGGCGGTTGTTGTTGTTTCGGAAGAAACCGGAATAATCTCCATTGCCGTCAACGGCGAGATTAAGCGGAATTATAATATGATAACGCTCCACGAAGAGTTGACAAGGCTTTTGTTTGTTGACGAAAATGGCAATAGTGACGACAATTTCTTCGGCAAGGTTAAGAATAAGACAAAAATGTTTATTTTTGGTAAAAAGTAGAGAGGGGTTGAACAAAAATGGCTGTTAAAAAAGACTTTTTGCGTAAACTGTTTTTAAATAACAGGTTTGTTTTGGCGTTTTCGATTGCTGTTGCCTTTTTGTTCTGGCTTGTCATTACAATAACCGAAAATCCTATTCGCAATACCACATTCAGCAATATTACAATTTCGGTAACGGCAGAAGGCACTGCGGCGGGAGAGTTGGGACTTGATCTCGTATCACTGAGTTCCTCAACGGCAACCGTAAAGGTCAGCGGCCCGAGTTATATTTTGGCGGGACTCACCGCAAGCGATATTTCGGTTTCCGCACCGCTTGAGGATGTTACCGAGGCGGGAAGTTATGATATAATCCTTTCTGCCGCATCTGTGAAGAGTGGAGTCAGCGTTGTAGGTGTTACGCCTTCAAAGGTTTCCGCCGTTTTTGACTATACCGACACAAAACAGTTTAATGTTGAGGTTGAGGCTGTCGGTGCGGTTGCGGTTTCGGGTCTTGTTGCCGATACGCCGACCGTGAGCAACAGTTCCGACTCCGTTCTCGCAATAACCGGACCGAGAAGCGAACTGCAAAAAATCGCCCGCGTACTTGTCACTGCCGACGTTAACGAAACTTTAAGTTCCACACAGTCATTTGATGCGGGGATTAAACTTTTCGATGCCGACGGAAACGAACTTGATAAGTCGGTATACACTATCCCCGTTGACAGTGTAAAGATAACCGTTCCGATTTTAAAGCAAAAGACCGTTCCGCTTGAGGTTGCTTTTTCAAATACACCTGCGGCGTATACTGCCGAAAAGATTTCTTATAAGGCAAGCGTTTCATCGGTCAATATTCTCGGCCCTGCTTCATCGGTTGACAGTATCGAGTCGGTCGCACTCACACCTATTGACTTTGACAGTATTTCCGCTGATAATAACAGTTTTGATGTTTCGCCTGTTTTACCCAACGGCGTTAAAATTTCGGAAAACATTGATGTTGTTACAGTAGAGATTGAGACTTCCGGCTGTTTGGAAAAGGTTTTAACCGTCGGTGAATTCCGGTTTAAGGGTATTGGAGAGGGACTTTCGGCAACTGCGGGAGCACTGAAGAATGTTAAAATTTGCGGTCCGAGAGCGGCTGTTCGCGGTATTGCGTCATCGGATTTATATGCCGTTGCCGATGTTTCAGGCAAAGCGGCGGGTGAGTACACCGTTGCGGTGAGAGTATATTCCAAGACCTATGATACCGTTTGGCAGGTTGGAACGTATAATGTTGTTGTGACAATAAAATAAAAAACAAGGCGGGTTATCATATGATGAGGTATGACACCCGCTTTTGCTTTGGTGCTGTTGTGTCAAAAAATGTGAATTCCTCATAGTCTGTTATGGGGTGATATTATGGTAGAAATAATTTTGATGACCGTTACGGTTTTCTTTGCGGCAGTAGGACTCGGCGAAGTGCTGCACCGCCTGTGGATATGTTTGATACGCCCGCAAAAGACTGAAAAGCACCTTATAATTCGTTTGAGTGAAAACTGTGCCGCCGAACAAATTTCCGCCGCATTGGAAGAAATCCGTTGGTACGGTGAAAACTATGCAAAAACACTGATAGGCGTAGGGGAAAACCTTTCGCCTGAAACTGTTTCACTTTGCATACGCTTTTCGCAAAAAAACACCGATTTTGTTTTTTGCACCGCAGAGCAGTTGCGGGAGATGTATAAAAAATAGTGGGGAGTTGAAAAGGATTGACCGTTGAAAAAGAAACCGTTCATGGCAAAGTTGAACACATTACATATAAAAATCAGCAAACCGGTTATACCGTTTTCAAACTCGCAACCGAGGACGGCGAACTTGTTGCCGTAGGCAATTTTCCATATATTTCAAACGGTGATATGGTTATACTGACAGGCGAATATACCGTTCACCAAACCTACGGCGAGCAGTTCCGTGCCGAGTCTTGCGAAAAGGAAACACCCACTACTACCGCGGCGATATTGCGTTATCTTTCTTCGGGTGCGGTAAAGGGAATTGGTCCTGCCACGGCGGCAAAAATAATACGCCGTTTCGGCAGTGATGCGCTTGATATAATAAAGGACAGTCCCGAACGACTGAGTGAGATAAGAGGAATTTCGCAAGATAAAGCCACTCAAATATCGTCAGAGTATAAAAAGCAATTCGGTTTGCAGGAACTTATGCTGTTTTTGTCAAAATTTAAGGCGTCGCCCGAAGATGCGACAAAGGTTTATAAAGAGTATGCAAACAGTGCAATAGACAGGATTAAAGAAAATCCATATATTCTTTGCGGTGAGAATATAGGATTTTCGTTTGACCGCGCGGACGAAATTGCCGAAAGTTTAGGCTATCCGTCTGACTCGGAAAACCGTATTTTTGCCGGTATAGAATTTATAATGCGACATAATCTTTCAAACGGGCATACCTGTCTGCCGAGAAAAAAGGTTTGTGAAATTGCTTCCGACTTTTTGGGTTGTGACAAGGAAAGTGCCGATACCGCAGTTGAAAAACTGCTTTTTTCTCTTCGTCTGCGTTCAAAGGAACTCGACGGAGCGGATTTCCTTTTTTTGCCCGATTACTATTCGGCAGAGGAATATATTGCATCACGTCTCGCACTTTATCTTTCCTACGGAAAAGAAATTGTGCTTGACGAACTTGAAATTGACCATATTGAAAACCGACTTCATATTAAATATGACGATATGCAACGAGATGCCATAAAGACGGCACACAAGCGTTGTGTTCTCGTGCTGACAGGTGGCCCCGGAACGGGTAAAACCACAACGCTCAACGGTCTTATAGAACTTTTTGAGCGAAAAGAGATGAAGGTTTTGCTTGCGGCACCTACCGGGCGTGCGGCAAAGCGTATGTCGGAACTCACGGGAATGGAAGCGAAAACACTGCACCGTTTGCTTGAGGTACAGTGGGGCGAAGGGGACAGGCCTTATTTTGAGCGGAACGAGCGTAATCCCCTCGTTTGTGATGTTATTATCGTTGATGAGATGTCAATGGTGGATACCTTTTTGTTTGAAAGTTTGTTGCGTGCTTTGCGGCTTGGAACGCGCATAATCCTTGTCGGCGATTCCGACCAACTTCCGAGTGTTTCGGCAGGAAACATTCTTCACGATATTATAGAATCGGGAGAAATTCCCGCCGTTTGTCTTAAGAAAATTTTCAGACAGTCGGACAGCGGACTTATTGTAAAAAACGCACACGCGATTATAAACGGCGAAATGCCGATACTCGACTCCAAAACATCCGACTTTTTTATGATGAACAAATCCGTGCCGAGTGATGCGGCTCAAACAGTGGTCGACCTCTGCACAAAGCGTCTTCCAAAGGCATACGGTTTTTCACCGTTGACCGATATTCAGGTTTTGTGTCCGTCAAGAAAACTTGAAATGGGCACGGTTAATCTTAATATGTTGCTTCAGCAGGAACTTAACCCTCAAAGCGACCAATCAAAACAACTGACCTATGGCGGATTTTCTTTCCGCGAGGGTGACAAGGTTATGCAGACGCGTAACAACTATGATATTATGTGGCAGAGGGATAACGGTGAACAAGGGAACGGTGTTTATAACGGGGATATCGGGTTTATCGAAAAGGCAGATGCCTATTCGCAACTGATTACCGTCAGATTTGATGATCGTATTGCGACGTATTACAGCACCGATATTTCACAACTCGAGCCTGCCTATGCGATAACGGTTCATAAAAGTCAGGGCAGTGAATTTAACTGTGTTATATTGCCGCTACTATCCGTTCCGTCCCAACTTGTATACAGAAATTTGCTTTACACCGCCGTTACACGTGCAAAGCGTATGCTTATAATTGTCGGAGACAGCAATACTGTTTGCAAAATGGTTGAAAACGACCGAAAAACTTTGCGTTATTCCGGTCTCAAAACAATGATAAAGGAAACTTTCGATGTGCAAAATTTTGAATGATTTTTTATATTTGCTTTACCCTAAGCGCTGTATTGTTTGCGATAGGGTAATACATCCTTCTGCTTTTCTGTGCGATGATTGTAAAGGTTTGCTTTTGCCGATAAATGAAAAATGTTGCTCGCGTTGCGGACATATAAAGAAAGACTGCTGTTGCGGAAGGTATGCCTATCATTTCAGAGGGATTGTATCGCCCTTTAAAAACGAAGGTTTCTCGCAAAAGGCAATATATCTTTACAAGTTCAGACGGAATACCGATGCCGCCGAATACTTCGCCGAACATATGGTGCGTGCTTTGCGTGAGTCTTTTCCCGATGTTGCTTTTGACTGTGTTACTGCGGTGCCTATGCACAAGACAAAACGGCGACGCCAAGGATTTGACCACGCCGAATATCTTGCACGCTCGGTATCTTTGAAACTCGGCGTTCCGTTTGTGCGTTTGGTTTATAAACATCGAAGCAATAAAACGCAGCACAGCCTTAACGCTGCAGAAAGATTTGAGAATGTGAAAAACGCATACAAAGCATATGACAACGAATATGAAAATGTTTTATTGATTGACGATATTAAAACTACAGGTGCAACGCTTGACGAGTGTTCTCGTAGACTGATGCTTGCCGGTACGGAAAATGTTTACTGTGCAACGGCTGTTATAGGTGCTTGAAAAAACGGTGCATATTTATTATAATAATGATTACGGAATATCAATAATTTATAAATTAACGGTGATATAAATGGCAACAGAAATAGCAATAGACCTCGGTACGTCGAAAACGGTTATTGCGTCCGGCAATAAAATTGTTTTGGAACTGCCGAGTGCTGTCACGGTTGACAGCGAAACGGGTGAGCCGATTCATTTTGGAGAAAAGGCGTATAAAACATACGGCAGAACACCCGACAGTTTAACAACGATTTTTCCGATACAGCACGGCGTTATTGCCGCACTCGATACTGCCGAGACAATGCTAACGGAATATGTTCATACTGCATTCGGCAACAGAATATCACGTCCTAAGGTTATGGTTTCAATGCCGACTGACGTTACACCCATACAACATCATACCGTTGCAAACGCCATTGAGTCGGCGGGAGGAAGAAACGTTTGTGTTATTGAAAGTCCCATTGCCGCCGCAATAGGTATGGGAATTGACTTTTCTTCTCCGCATGGAAGTATGATTGTCGATTTCGGCGCAGGCTGTACCGATATTGCCGCAATCTCGATGGGCGGAATTGTCGAATGCGAGTCACTTAAAACCGCATCGCGTGATATCGATGAGTTGATAATACGCTATGTGAAAAAGGAATATAATATTTTGATAGGACCGCTCACCGCTGAGGATATCAAGAAAAAACTCGGCTGTGCGTATGACCGTCCGTTGCAGGTTTCAATGCTCGCAAAGGGCAGAAATTTGCTCACCGGACTACCGCAGAGTTTTGAGATTTCTTCCGGCGAGGTACATTTCGCCACGATTGATGCACTGCTTTCAATATGTAACGGCGTACGTACCGTGCTTGAACGCACACCGCCCGATATCGTCGGCGATATTAAAACCGAGGGCATTCATTTGACCGGCGGCGGTGCGCTTATTAACGATTTTGATAAACTTCTTTCGGAGTATATCGGCACTGAGGTTATTATGGCGGACGACCCGACACACAGCGTTGTAAAGGGCGAAACGGTTGCCATTAAGCGTCCTGAACTTCTTGAAAACGGCGATTATCTCTATCGCTCAATTAAAGAACTGATTGTTGAGTCATAAAGGAAAAAGCACCCGATAGAGGTGCTTTTTTTGCGTAAAGTAATTGCACAAAACGAAACAAAAGGTTTGACATTTGTTTTTTATGATAATATAATTAAAAAAAGGAGGCGGGGGATTTGTTTTTAACATCGGGACATATCGATTTGTCTTTGAAACGTTTTGACAGAGCATATGTTGATAACGAAAACCCGCTTGTTGTCGGATCTTGCGGTCAAACTGTCAAAAGTGAGGGTGACCCGCGCCTGTCTATTTGTCGTGAGCACGGCAGGGAGGATTACCAACTTATATATATTTCAAAAGGCGAATATGTTTTTTACATAAACGGAAAGACACACATAGCGCCCGAGGGCAGTGCCGTACTTTACTGTCCTAACGTAAAGCAAAAGTATTATACCGAAACGCCCTTTGAAGTTGAAATGTTTTGGGCGCATTTTACCGGCAAAAATGCCGCGGAAATTCTCAGCGGCCTCGGATTTATCGAAAGCGGTATATATAATGTCGGTTTTAATGAAAAATTTGCAATGCTTTATAAGTGGATAATAAAGGAATTGCAACTCAAACGCGATGGATATATTGATATTGCAAACGGATATTTTAAGCAAATACTCGCGTTAATGTCGCGAAATTTGCATACGTTGGATAAGAAGTCTGCCGAAACGTTTACGGCGGAACGGGCAATGCTTTATTTCTACCGCAATTTCAACGAAAAAATTTCAATCGACGAATATGCCGACTCGCTCGGAATTACGCCCTGTTGGTTCAGGCGTTGCTTTAAAAATCATACCGGAATGACACCGCAACAGTTTATAAACGATATTCGGTTATCCTATGCACGCGAACTTTTGACAACAAGCGATCACAAAATCAGTGACGTTGCCGCCCGCTCGGGATATGAAAATTATTATTATTTCAGTCGGATTTTTTCAAAATATACCGGCTGTTCGCCTGTGCAGTATCGAAAAAACAACACAGTAAAGTAAGTGCCGATAAATATGCCGTCTGCTTTTAGCAGGCGGTTTTTTCTGTTTTATGACATAAAGTAACCTCTGTTTTTGACAGAAAAATCTGCTTTGCGGCGTTATAATTATATGCGACGGCAGGGGGGGATTTATATGGTGGTATATGCCGATGTTTTGATATCGCTCAATACGGTCGTTACATATTTCATATTGCTTGCGGCAAAAGGTGTTTCTTATTCTCAGTCGGGTTTTATTCGAATGACGGCGGCATCGATAGTAGGCGGGGTTTCTTCGCTCTATATTTTTCTGCCCGAACAGGGTATGTTTTTGGAAACTGCCGCAAAAATCGCGTTCAGTGCGGTAATAACCGCGGTGGCTTTCGGTGTCGGAAAAATCAAAGCATACCTGCGTGCGCTTTTTTGCTTTTATGCGGTTTCGTTTATATATGCGGGATTTATGCTCGGCTTTTGGTATGTTTTGAAACCGAAAGGTATGGCGGTCAATAACGGCGTGGTATATTTTTCGGTTTCACCCTTGGTGCTTATATGCTCAACCGCGCTTTGCTATATAATAATTCGGCTGTTGCAAAGTCTGTTGCGGCGGGAAAATTCGCTTTCCGTGCAGAAGAACATACGCCTTAACTACGGTAATAATTCAGTTCTGTGCAGATGTATGGTTGACAGTGGCAATACCGTTAATGATATATACGGTGACTGCAGTGTTGTTATTATCGATAGGACAACTGCCGACTGCCTTTTCGGAGCAATTCTCACAGAGCAACTGCTTTTAAACCGTGCAGAGGGGAGTCTTGCAACACGTTTCAGGCTCATTCCATATAAAACACTTAACGCTTCGGGTGTTATGCCCTGTGTAAAGATAGACAGCGCCGAAACGGAAAATAAAAAAACCGACAAGGTCGTTGTCGGAATTGTGAAAACGAAATTTGACGGTGATTTTTCGGGAATAGTTTCACCGGATTTTTTATAAAGAGGGTATTGTTATGACATTGTTTAAAGATTTGATTTTAAAAATCCGAATAAAGTTCGGACTTTTACCGGGGGCTTATTATATAAACGGACCGGAAATTCTTCCGCCACCGCTCTCAACAGCCGACGAGGGCGCGCTGTACGCACGCTATGATGAAAATCCTGATTATGTCAAAAATGAACTAATAACACACAATCTGCGCTTGGTCGTATATATAGCACGCAAATTTGACAGTGCAAGCGTCGGTATAGAAGACTTAATATCGATAGGCACAATAGGTCTTATCAAGGCGGTCAATACTTTCAAACCGGATAAAAATATTAAACTCGCTACATATGCTTCGCGCTGTATCGAAAACGAAATATTGATGTATCTTCGCAAAATTTCCAACCAAAAAGCGGAAATATCCATTGATGAACCACTCAATGTCGATTGGGACGGAAACGAACTTCTGCTTTCGGATATACTTGGCAGTGAGGTTGACGAAATCAGCCGAGGTGTAGAACAAGAGGACGAGAAAAAACTTTTGCAAAGGCTTGTCAACACACTTCCGCACCGTGAAAGGCAGATAATGCAGATGCGTTTCGGAATGTGCGGATATGAGGAATATACACAAAAACAGGTTGCCGATACACTAGGAATATCGCAGTCGTATATCTCTCGGCTTGAAAAGCGGATAATAAATAAACTGAAAAGGGAACTTGAAAAGGCGGGAAGTCTTTAAGTTTTGATGAGCCTTGCGGTAAACTCACTTCCGCAGGGCTTTTTTTCATTAAGAGAAAGGGAATAAAGGTCGGCGGCGGTATTTTGAAGGCGGAAACACTTTTCGGCAAAACCGTCGAGGTTTTGATAATCGCTGCCTTTGAGTATCAGTGGAACGGCGGCGTTTACGTTTTTTAGGATTTCTTCGCCGGTTTTATTAAACCCGAGAACTTTAATATACGGAACGGCGTTTTTGGCGGTGCCGCTTTCAATGCCGAGATAAGCCGACAGAATAATACGCCGTATGCGTGCAAGAGTATAGCGTTTTGTCTTTATAAGAGCGTAACATTCATCAAGCGTTTTTGCGGTTCTCGCCGCCTTGAATATGCGGTTTTCGAGCCCCTCGTTTACATCGGGAAGTGCTTTAATATCTTCGGTACTCAGTCGGCGCAGATGTGAGAGTATTGCGGTTTCGATGTTTGAAATATCCGAATATTCTCCGTTTTTTATTGCTTCACCGAGAATGTCATACGCTTTGTCAGGCATATAGGGCTTAATGCTTTCGGTGTCATCGGACAGAACCGCACTGCGTATTGCCGATGCGCTTAAATAGTTGTCTTTTGCCGTATTTGAATCGTGCGCGCCGCCGCGCCGAGTTACCGCAAAAAATTCCGCCGAAAAACCTAAACGTTCGGCGGCGTTTATATATTCCGTTGCAAGGGTATCGTTGGCGTTTGAGAGTATATCGGCATCGTTGCCTATCAGTTTGTAAAGAGCAGACTGTCTTGCACGTGCAAAGGTTTTGCCGTTGGCAAGGTGGGACTGTAACAGCGGGGAAAGGGTGTCACTGTGAGCTGCCCTCGCAACACGAATAAGCCGTTTTGTATCGCCGCATTCACTTCCGAATGCGACCCTATCTACACAACAAAGATTTTTAAGTATGCTTATTCCGCCGAGTGCAAAATTCTCCGCACCGGATATCGACCACGGTACAGGGAGAAGAAGGCACAAATCCGCGCCGCAATTAAGTGCTGCCATCGCACGTTTGTATTTTGTGATGAGAGCAGTGTCTCCGCGCTGTGTAAAATCGTCACCGATAACGCAAACAACGGCGTCACCCCGCGCCTTAACAGAGTCGATAATGTATTTGTGCCCGTTGTGAAAGGGATTAAATTCGGCAATAATTCCGCATATGTGCATTTTTTCACCGCCTGTGTACTTGCATTTTCTTTAAATATATTGTATTATAATCTATGCGAATATGATAACCTATTTTTTTGCGGTTATCAAGTTAAAAATATAAAAAGCGGGAGTTTTGAGTTATGAAGATTTTAGTCATCAATGCAGGAAGTTCGTCCTTTAAGTATCAACTTATCGATATGACGGATGAAAGCGTTATCGCAAAGGGCCTGTGTGAGAGAATAGGCACAGCCGGAAATATCAAACATAAGGCGGCAGACGGCCGCGTTTATGAGGCTGATTATCCGATGCCGACACATATGGAGGCTTTCGACTGCCTTATTTATGCCCTCACAAAGAGCGAGGCAAAGGTTCTTGATTCGCTTGATGAGATTAAGGCTGTCGGTCACCGTGTTGTTCAGGGCGGCGATTTCTATTCGCAGTCGGTTGTTATCAATGAGGATGTTTTGAAGACGGTTGAGAGTTTTAACGACCTCGCTCCTCTCCACAATCCCGCAAACATTATGGGTGTTCGCGCTTGCATTAAGGCGTTCGGTGAGAACGTTCCTCAGGTTGCTGTTTTCGATACCTCTTTCCATCAGACTATGCCCGAGCGTGCATATATCTATCCCGTTCCGTATGAATACTATGAAAAGTACGGCGTTCGCCGCTACGGCTTCCACGGTACATCACACAGGTTTGTAAGTGACCGCTGTGCGGAACTTATGGGCAAGGACAAAAAGGATTTGAAGATTATAACCTGCCACCTAGGAAACGGCTGTTCCATTGCCGCAGTAAATAACGGTGAGTGTATCGATACTTCAATGGGCTTTACACCGCTTGACGGATTTATGATGGGAACACGTTGCGGAACACTTGACCCCTCGGTTATAACCTTTATTGCCGAAAAGGAAAATCTTGATTTCCACGGCGTTTCGGATATGCTTAACAAAAAGTCGGGTATGCTCGGCGTTTCGGGTGTTTCGAATGATAACCGCGATATTACAGCCGCCGCGGCAGCAGGCAATAAGCGTGCACAACTTGCCGTTGAAATGCAGCGTTATCAGATTGCAAAGTTCGTAGGTTCATATATGGCTGCAATGAACGGCGTTGACGCTGTTGTATTCACCGGCGGTATCGGCGAAAACGACTCCGCTCTCCGTAAAGAGGTTTGCTCTTATCTCGGTTTTGCCGGTGTTGAACTTTGCGATGAAAAGAATGCGGTTCGCGGTGAGGAAGTTCTTATTTCTTCCGATAATTCACGCGTTTCGGTTTATGTTATTCCCACTAACGAGGAATTGGTTATTGCCCGTGACACACTTGCACTGACAAAATAATAAATTTACGGAGTATATAGAATGAATATATCACAGTTAAAGGAAAAAATATCAAACGGCGGTTTTGATGGAATATTCGGGGAAATATACAGCGATATCGCCTTTGCCCGCAAACGTTACAGCGATGCGTGTGATGAGTTTGCCGCTATATTCGGCGAAGACAGGGACGTGTTTCTTTTCAGTGCCCCCGGCAGAACCGAAGTCGGTGGAAACCATACCGACCATCAGAACGGTTGCGTTCTTGCCGGCAGTGTCGACCTTGATGTTATTGCCGTTGCGGCAAAGAGCGACAGCCGCGTTGCACGCGTTAAATCTGCGGGATACGATATGGACACGGTCGATTTGGAAATGCTTGATTCTTCCGAAAAGGAGTACGGGCGTTCATCGTCCCTTATTCGCGGAATGTGTGTCGCTGCTATTAAAAACGGATATTCTATCGGCGGATTTGATGCCTACACAACTTCAAACGTTTTAAAGGGGTCGGGTCTTTCTTCATCTGCGGCGTTTGAGGTGCTTATCGGCGTTATATTAAGCCATTTGTATAATGACGGTGCTATTGACGCCGTTACGGTTGCAAAGTATGCCCAGTTTGCCGAGCGTGAGTTTTTTGGAAAACCTTGCGGACTTATGGATCAAATGGCAAGTTCGGTAGGCGGTTTCACTGCGATTGACTTCGGTGACCCCGAAAAGCCGATTATCGAAAAGGTAAACTTTGACTTTGCAAACAGTCATCACGCTCTTTGTATTGTTAACACAGGCGGAAACCACACCAACCTCACGGGTGACTATGCCGATATTACGACCGAGTGCGCCGAGGTTTCCGAGTTCTTCGGAAAGACCCACCTTCGTGAGGTTGATGAAAACGCATTTTTTGCAAATCTCGGAAAAATCAGAGAAAAGACGTCCGACAGGGCAGTGCTCCGCGCACTTCATTTCTTCGCGGATAACCGCCGTGCCGTTCTTGAAAAAGAGGCGTTGCAGGCAAACAATTTTGAGAGATTTTTAAGCCTTATCAACGAATCGGGAAATTCGTCTTTCAAGTATTTGCAGAATGTATACTCTAATTCGGACGTTTCGGAACAGGGACTTTCTTTGGCGCTTGCGCTGACTGAGCGTTATCTTGCAGGTCGCGGTGCTTGCCGTGTTCACGGAGGCGGCTTTGCGGGAACTATACAGGCTTTTGTTCCCGACGATATGCTTGACGGATATGTTGAGATGATTGAGGGCGTATTCGGAAAAGGAAACTGTTATGTGCTTAAAATCCGTCCTCACGGCGGAATAAAAATTTCCTAAAAATTTTTTTGAGGGTCGGCTCGCTTTTCGGCTAGTCGACTCTCAAAATAGGTAAATTTTATCGTTTTAAAATTCGTTGTTGACAACCTCGAAATATTATGTTAAAATAATATTCGTTCTGGAGAGGTGTCCGAGCGGTTTAAGGAGCTGGTCTTGAAAACCAGTGACTCGCAAGAGCCAAGGGTTCGAATCCCTTCCTCTCCGCCA
>CAZMHU010000024.1:0-23833 GCA_964566175.1 uncultured Eubacteriales bacterium | reverse complement strand
AGCGCCCGATTATAATACCACATACTTCCCCCTTTGTCAACTCTTTTTTTCAAAATTTTTAAAAAATTTTTTTCTTCGCATTTTTCCACATTATATAGTGGTATGTATCTATTCAATACACAAGGGAATACTTATAATATATTCATTATATTATATGGAAGGAAAAAATTATGAAAAAAATAATTAAAATTCTTTGTGCCGCTCTTATATATATTATATGTACATCACCCGCCTGTCTTTCGCTTTCTAAAATCGGTTCCCGCGGAAATGAAGTCCGACAAATTCAGCAAGCACTTTCCGACCGTGGGTATTCGCTCGGAACCGTTGACGGAATTTTCGGCACACGCACACTAAGCGCTCTCAAAAAATATCAATCCGACCACAGACTGAAAATCGACGGCATCGCCGGAGAGGAAACACTTCGTTCGCTTGGCATCGAAAAAGCCGGCTCTTCACAAGGCGGATATTCCTCCGCCGATTACGAGTTGCTGGCACGACTGATATCTGCCGAAGCGCGTGGTGAGAGTTACAACGGGCAGGTTGCCGTCGGCGCCGTTGTGCTCAATCGAGTAGAACATCCGTCTTTCCCTGACAGCATAAGCGGCGTTGTTTATCAAATGGGCGCTTTTTCCTGCCTTGACGACGGACAGTTTTATAATGAGGTCAGCGACTCGGCATACAGCGCCGCACGCGACGCACTCAACGGCATCGACCCGAGCGGCGGAGCGATATACTATTATAACCCTAAGACCGCAACCAACAAATGGATTCGCAGCCGACCTGTAATCACCATAATCGGCGACCATACTTTTTGCAGTTAGAACCTAAAAGTCAAAGAAAGTCAAAATAATTTGAAAAAATATCGCAAAAGGTATTGACAAATCGCTTTTTCAGTGGTAAAGTATAACCATGTTAGCACTCGAGGTTCAAGAGTGCTAATTCAAGTGGGAGGCGATTAACACGGAACTCAACGAACGAAAGCGTGCCATCTTGACCGCTATTATCAACGCATATGTTGAAACGGGCGAGCCGATTGGTTCAAAAGCGCTTTGCGATATGCTTGATTTTTCTTTGTCGTCTGCTACACTGCGTAACGAAATGAGTGATTTGTGCGAACTCGGCTATCTTGAGCAACCGCACACATCGGCGGGACGCGTTCCTACGGTTTTGGGTTATAAACTTTATATTGACGATTTGATGAAACGCGACGCTCTTTCGGGCGAGATGAAACTTATCATCGATTCAATGCTCGACGGAATTTCAGGTGGCATTGACGAAATAACCCACAGTGCCGGACAGATACTCTCGGAACTGACGGGACTGCCCGTACTCACTTCTACGATTTCGGACAGTAGTGATACCGTTAAAAAAATTGAACTTTTGCCGATGGGCAAACACTCAATGCTTGCGGTACTTATAACTTCCGGCGGAATTATGAAAAGCCGAATGCTCCGATGTCCGACACCTGTCGGCAGTGAACAGATAAGCGAAATGCACGACCTATATAATAAATATATAATAGGTAAACCTCTTTCGGTTTTTGGCAGAGCATATTTGCAACAACTTGCCGCAGCGGCAAATGATATTTCGATTGTTTCGCTCTCTGCCGCACTCTTTGAACTCATAGAGGACGCAAAACAGTCACACTTCAATCTGCGAGGAGAGTCAAACCTCTTCCGCTGTTACAGCCAAGGCGGCGAAGCGCACAGACTGTTTGAACTTTTGTCACAAAAAGAACTTATGCTTTCGCTGATACAGGATGTGCCCGAGCCTGTCGGAGTAATTTTCGGCAAGGATACCGACATAACCGATTTAAAACCGGCGACTATCGTGCTTGCAAAATACAGCACCGGCGGACACGAACTAGGACAGATTGGTGTTATCGGACCTACTAGAATGTCGTACGAACGCGTGATACCAAGCCTTGAATACTTTGCAAAGAGAATGAGCAAGGTTATAAGCGATACATTAACCGATTTGGAGGATTAGAAATGGCAAAGAAGGATATTTCCGAAGAGAAACTTGAACAGACTGAAGAAAACGTTCAGGTTGACACACAGGACGAGGCGGAAAAGATAAAGGAAGAACTTGAAAAGCAAAAAGATTTACTGCTTCGCACCGCCGCGGAATTTGACAACTATAAAAAACGAACAGAGCGCGAACGAATTATGACTGCCGAATACGCAAAGGCGTCTGTAATCAAAACTCTGCTCCCCGTTTTTGACAACGTTGACCGCGCCGATGCCTGTGACAAGGAAAGCGCTGATTATGCAAAGGGCGTTGAACTTATAGTAAAGCAACTCAAAGAAACCGTTAAAAATCTCGGCATTACCGAAATCGGCGTTGTCGGAGATACTTTCGACCCGACGCTTCACGAGGCGGTTATGCACGTTGAAGACGCGGAAGCCGGAGAAAACACGGTTGTTGAAGTTTTTCAAAAGGGTTATCGCATAGGCGACACGGTTATCCGCGCGGCTATGGTGAAGGTAGCTAACTGAAATAAATTTACAAATACATTACGGAGGTAATTATCATGGGAAAAATTATAGGAATTGACTTGGGAACAACAAACTCTTGCGTTGCCGTTATGGAAGGCGGCGAAGCGGTAGTAATCACAAACGCCGAAGGCGCAAGAACAACACCGTCCGTTGTCGCTTTTTCAAAAACAGGCGAACGTATGGTAGGACAGATTGCAAAACGTCAGGCAATCACCAACCCCGACCGCACAATAAGTTCCATAAAGCGTGAAATGGGTACTGCACACACCGTCGGCATTGACGGCAAGGACTACACCCCGCAGGAAATTTCCGCTATCATTCTTCAGAAACTTAAAGGCGATGCCGAGGCTTATCTCGGAACAACGGTAACGGAGGCCGTTATCACCGTTCCCGCATACTTCACCGACGCACAGCGTCAGGCAACAAAAGACGCAGGCAAGATTGCCGGTCTTGATGTTAAGAGAATTATAAACGAGCCAACTGCCGCCGCTCTCGCATACAGTATTGATAAAGAAGACGACCAGAAAGTTATGGTTTACGACCTCGGCGGTGGAACATTCGACGTTTCCATTATCGAAATGGGCGACGGCGTACAGGAAGTTCTCGCTACAGCCGGTAACAACCGTCTCGGCGGCGACGATTTCGATGCCCGCGTTATGAAATGGATAACCGACACCTTCAAGGCTGAAAACGGCATTGACCTCACAGGCGACAAGAGTGCAATGCAACGCATTAAGGAAGCCGCAGAAAAGGCAAAGATTGACCTCTCAGGTATGACAACCGCAGACATCAACCTCCCATTCATAACCGCAGATGCAAACGGCCCGAAACACTTTGAGGCAACCCTCACAAGAGCAAAATTCAACGAACTCACCGCCGACCTCGTTGAGGCTACAATGGTTCCTGTACGTCAGGCACTTTCCGACTCGGGACTCAGCACAGGCGATATCAACAAAGTTCTTATGGTTGGTGGTTCCAGCCGTATACCCGCAGTTCAGGAAGCCGTTAAGAAATTTATCGGCCGCGAGCCGTTCAAGGGCATCAACCCCGACGAATGTGTTGCAATCGGTGCAGCTATTCAGGGCGGCGTTCTCGGCGGCGACGTAAAAGGACTTTTGCTTCTCGACGTTGCTCCGCTTTCGCTCGGAATTGAGACTATGGGCGGCGTTTGCACCAAGGTTATCGAGCGCAACACAACTATTCCTACCAAGAAGAGCCAAATCTTCTCTACTGCGGCAGACGGTCAGACCTCGGTTGACGTACACGTTTTGCAGGGTGAGCGCGAATTTGCAAAGGATAACAAATCACTCGGTATTTTCCGTCTTGACGGAATTTCTCCCGCACCGCGTGGCATTCCCCAGATTGAAGTTACCTTTGATATCGATGCCAACGGTATTGTAAACGTTTCCGCAAAAGACCTCGGCACAGGCAAGGAACAGTCCATCACCATCACCTCTTCCACCAATATGTCCAAAGAAGATATCGAAAAGGCAGTTAAAGACGCCGAACAGTATGCCGCTGAGGACAAAAAACGTCGTGAGGAAACCGACATTCGCAACGGTGCGGACCAAATGATTTATCAAACCGAAAAAACCGTAACCGAACTCGGCGACAAAATTGACGAAAACGAGAAGAAAGATATCACCGATGCCTGTGAAGCACTCAAAGAGGCTGTAAAGGGTGACAACATCGACGATATCAAGGCAAAGCAGGAAACACTTCAACAGAAACTTTATGCTGTTTCCGAGAAGGTTTACAAGGCAGCCGCAGAGGCACAGCAAGCCGCAGCAGCAAATGGCGAACAGCCTGCCGACGGCAATAACAACAATGTTTACGAGGCTGACTTTACCGACGTAAACGACGACAAATCAAACAACTAATTTAATTTTACCGACGGGCATTATTTGCCCGTCGGTACATAACAGAGCAGGAGAGTTGCACTTTGGCAGATAAAAGAGATTATTATGAGGTGCTCGGTGTTGACCGCGGAGCAAGCGATGACGAACTGAAAAAAGCCTACCGCAAACTTGCGAAAAAATACCACCCCGATTTAAATCCGGGCGACAGTCAAGCCGAAAAGAACTTTAAAGAAGCGAACGAAGCGTATGAAGTGCTTTCAAACAAGGAAAAGCGCGCACGCTATGACCAGTTCGGACACGCAGGCGTTGACCCCAACTACGGTGCAGGTGCCGGCGGTGCTAGCGGATACGGCAGCGGTTTCGGCGGTTTTGACTTCGGCGACCTCGGTGATATATTCGGCGATTTCTTTGGCGGCGGTAGCAGACGTCGTGCCGATCCGAACGCTCCGCAACGCGGCGGCAGTGCCTCGGCAACCGTCAACCTTTCGTTTGAGGAAGCGGCAAAGGGTTGCAAAAAGAAAATTAACGTTACCCGCGTTACCACCTGTTCCTCCTGCCACGGCAGCGGTGCGGCTCACGACGGCAGTGTTAAGACCTGTCCCAACTGTCACGGTTCGGGTCACGTCAGCGTAACACAGCGCACTCCTTTCGGAACGATGCAAACACAGTCGGTTTGCAGTCAGTGCCGCGGAACAGGAAAAATCATCGACAAACCCTGCACTACTTGCGCCGGCAACGGACGTGTCCGCACGACCGAACAGCGTGAGATTGAAATTCCCGCAGGCATCGATGACGGACAGACAATCCGCGTGCGCGGCGGCGGTGATGCCGGCATAAACGGCGGCCCGGCAGGTGACCTCAACATTACTGTTTCGGTACGCCCGCACCCGATTTTCGAGCGTGACGGTTTTGACGTTTTCTGCAAAATCCCCATCACCTTTGCACAGGCGGCTTTGGGTGCCGAAATTGTTGTTCCGACAATCGACGGTAAGGTTAAGTTTAATATTCCCGAAGGCACACAGCCGGGAACGGAATTTAAACTCAGAGGCAAGGGTATTCAGCGACTCAACTATAACGGCAGAGGCGACCAGTATGTTGCCGTTTCTGTTGAAGTTCCGAAAAACCTCTCAAAAGAGCAAAAGGAACTCCTTCGTTCCTTTGATAACAAAACCGGCGAAAAGAATTATACTACCAAAAAGAGTTTTGCCGATAAACTTAAAAGTTTTTTTGAAGACTGATACAAAAAGCAACAGGCGTGTTCCGCAAATACGGACACGCCTGTTGTTTTTTATGAAACTTTATTTTATGTTTTCGGGATATACGCCGGCGTCAACCAACTCTTTGAGTGCCGCCTTTACGGAGTCTTTATCCTCTTGATATGTAACGCCAAACCACTTATCGTTACTATCGAGCACGCTTACGTTGACCGTACCCTCTTTGAGCATACCGTCGATGATGATAGGCAGGAGGTACTCGGACTTCAAATCATCTTTATCAAGTTTTGAAAGGAAATCTACAAATCCATTTTCAAGATAATCGAAATAATCCGGTGTTATGCCCCACATATTCATAGAGCAGAGGGTATCACCGTCTATAAACTTAACTTCGCCGTTTTCACGGATTGCGGGCTTGCCGTCGATTTTTTCGATATTCTTTGTTTCGTCAACACGGCAAAGAGCTCCGTTCTCATCGGTAGCGCAGAGTCCACGTGTTACACCGCCGTTGTCGGAAAGGGTGTTTTTAAGTCTGAAACCTGCCATACAGAAGTTGTATTCCGCCTTTTTCTCAACAGGACTGTTCAAAAAGTTATAAAGTTTTCCGAAGGCTTCTTTTCCGTAATAGTCATCGGCGTTGATAACCGCAAAAGGCTCGTTCACGATGCCGCGGCAAGCAAGTACAGCCTGACCCGTACCCCACGGTTTTGTGCGTTCGCCGGCGGTAAAGCCTGCGGGAAGATTGGAAAGTTCCTGATACGCATATGCAACCTCGACACGGTCGGAAATACGGTCGCCTATTACCTCGCGGAAGTATTGCTCCATTTCACGTCTGATTATGAAAACTACCTTATTAAAGCCCGCCTCCATTGCATCGTGAATGGAATAATCCATTATAAGTTCGCCGGAAGGTCCAAGCGGCTCCAACTGTTTTATTCCTTTGCCAAAACGGCTTCCTATACCGGCAGCCATTATTACCAATGATGTTTTCATTATAAAACACTCCTTGCTGTTTTGTATATTTACATTATATCATAAACCGCCCAAAAAGCAACAAAAAAGCCCATTTTTTTAAATGGGCTTTTAATATTTACCAAATGACGTTGCAGGAAATCAAATTATATCCGAAAGCGCTCTCACCATTGACAAAAAACACGCTTTCACAATCGTAAACATCACCCGAAACATCGGGGTTTACGGCAATGCTCGAATGTACCGTAACAGTGCCATCACCATTGTAATCAAAACCTGTAACAGTATGACAATAAGTGTCGTATCCGTAGGCGGGAACGGTATAAAAACCGTCTTCACCGTTTTCAGCGAGCGAAACACCGTACATATTTATAACAAAGGCGTCAACAAGTGCTTTTTCGATTTTTCCGTCTTCAATTTTGTCGGCAAAACTCAAACAAGCACCGAAAAGCAACGTACCGTCGTTTTCAAAATCCGAACCGAAGCAATAATTGTGGTTCAGCATATTTTCAAAACGTGCAACCTTCACTTCGTCCGACTGCTGTGAGAAAACGCTCGCCGCAACCGAAATCGGCTGTTGCGGCAGGGGTTTTGCCGTGTTTCCGAGCGGCAAAGCACCGATGATGATAACCATTAAAAGTTCTAAAATCTGCTTAACCACCAAAACACATCTCCTTGCAGTACGGCAAGTTACCTAGCCGAAGTCTTATACTATATATAGTATATATCCCTTTATTTAAAAATGCGATTTCAAATGGGTTACAATTTAGTATCAGTTTTGTTACAAAAACCGTCAGGTTTTCCTTCTTCGTAGAATTTTTTCTTTTCAATCTGTTTATAATATCCTGTTTTTTACAAAAAGGGCACGTTATTAGACTTTTTCGACGGCATTATCCACAAATTTTGTTATCACTGTGATATAAAATTGGTTGAAATGTGATTAAAAAAGTGCTATAATACTCTCATCTTAGTTGAAAGGGTGTTCACATTGAAACATTACACAGCATCAAACATTAAAAACATCGCCCTGCTCGGCCACGGAAACAGCGGAAAAACCACACTGGCAGACGCGATTTTATATTACGGCAAAGCTACCGACAGAATAGGCAAGAACGCAGACGGTTCTACCGTTATGGATTTTGACCCCGAAGAGAAAAAACGCCACGCGTCGGTCAGTACGGCACTCTACCCTGTTGAGATAGGCGAATACAAAATCAATCTAATCGATGCCCCAGGACAGTTTGATTTCGCCGGCGGTGTCAGTGAAGCACTTGCCGCCGCCGACTCTGCGCTTATCGTGCTGTCGGGTAAATCCGGTCTCACCGTAGGTGCACAGAAAGCCTATGACATCGCACGCGAAAACAAAAAGCCGGTTGCGTTTTTCATAAACAAACTCGATTCGGTTCACGCACATTTTTACCGCGTTGTTTCAATACTCGCAGGTCGATACGGCAGTGTTGTATGCCCTATTGTGGTGCCTTATATCGAAGGTGAACAGGTCGTATGCTACATAAATCTTATAAACGGCAAGGCATACAGTTTTGACGGAACAGAGCAAAAGGAATATTCCCCCGTTCCGGAAAATTCCGATATTTCGAGTATGCGCGACGTTATGCTTGAAGCGGTTGCCTCAACCGACGAAGCACTTATGGAAAAATACTTCGGCGGTGAGCCGTTTGACGAAAGCGAAGTTTTAACCGCCCTTAAAAACGGTATGCTTTTGGGCGATATATGCCCTGTCTTCTGCGGCGTGGGACAGGACGGATCGGCTGTCGGCCTGACGGCTGAAATTCTTTCGAAAATCGCTCCTGCGGCAAACGAAGTCAAAATTCTTTGCGAAAACGGCGAAGAGAAAGAAGAAATCTCCGTTTCGGAAGACGGCGTTGCAGCTGCGGTCGTGTTCAAGACCATTGCCGACCCGTTTGTCGGAAAACTTTCATATTTCAAAGTAGTGAGTGGCTCACTTGCCGCCGACAGCAAACTTATAAACAGGCGCACCGGAAACGAAGAACGCCTGTCAAAGGTTATGTGGATTAAGGCGGGCAAACAGGAAGATGCTGACAGAATAGGCGCAGGCGATATCGGTGCTGTTGCCAAACTCGGAAATGTTATAACAGGCGATACTTTGTGTGATGCGTCGTTCGGCAAGAATATATGCGTTCCGCGTTTCCCGAAACCGCAACTCACTATGGCGGTTTACCCGAAACAAAAGGGCGAAGAGGAAAAAATCGCCCAAGGTCTTATCCGCCTTATGGAAGAAGACCCGACAATTTCTTTCAACGTTGACAATGAAACAAAGGAGCAGTTACTTTCGGGTCTCGGTGAACAACATATTGACGTTATCGTTTCAAAACTTGCTTCAAAATTCGGAGTTTCGCTTGAACTACGCACTCCCCGCGTTGCCTACCGCGAAACCATACGCAAGTCGGTAAAAGTTCAAGGCAGACATAAAAAACAGTCGGGCGGACACGGTCAGTTCGGTGACGTTTGGATTGAGTTTGAGCCTTGCGACAGCGAAGAAATGATATTTGAAGAGAAGATTTTCGGCGGTTCTGTTCCCAAAAACTTCTTCCCCGCCGTTGAAAAGGGTCTGCGCGACAGTGTTCAAAAGGGCGTTTTAGCGGGTTATCCTGTTGTCGGTTTGAAGGCAACCCTCGTTGACGGCTCGTATCACCCTGTCGACTCTTCCGAAATGGCGTTTAAAACAGCGGCTGCAATCGCCTATAAAGACGGCATACCGCAAGCATCACCTGTCTTGCTTGAACCTATCGGAACGCTGAAAGTCACCATTCCCGAAGACAATATGGGCGACGTAATAGGCGACATCAACAAGCGCCGCGGACGTGTAATCGGAATGAACCCGCTAAGCGGCAGAATGCAGGAAGTTGTTGCCGAAGTTCCCCTTGCCGAGGTTTCGGATTTCTCAACCGCAATGCGTTCCATAACACAGGGCAGAGCGGAATTTACCCTCACGTTTGAGCGTTATGAAGAAATTCCCGCAAACATAGCGGCAAAGATAATCGAAAGCGCAAAAGAATAATAAAAGTATAACAAAAGTGCGAAGAAGCCTTAAAGGTTTCTCCGCACTTTTTCATCGTGAAACTTGACTGTAATTAAGCGAACAGATTTTGATTTCTTCCGTCACGGTGTTGTTTTCTCCTACCGTTTCGGTATAATCCACCCACTGGCAATTTGTATAACTGGATATATGGTCGGGATAGTATATCTCCAGTAAAAAATTGCTCTGTGCCCTGAGAAGCAAACCGTCGGAGTACGTGTCATTAAGATATATAATGCGTTTCAGCGTTACGGACATCTCTTTGTTTTGCACGTTTATTACGTTTCCGCTTACGGTTTTCTCACGCTTGGACGAGGATATTATCGATTTTACATTTGCAACCCGCGTTCCGTTTATCCGCACGCTTATCGCCCGCGCTTCGTTAAAACTCATATGCTATACCCCCGTTTCTTCGCATAAGCGCTCATAAAGCGATATTGTAATCGGCAATACACTGCACATAAACGTGCTATTATAGCGCATATTTCCGCAAGATATTTTGTTGACGGTTATATTACTCTTAAAAAGCGCCTCTATAATATATGTCAAAACGTCGTAATTCACAAATCCGTTTGCCGTATGCGGAAGATATATGCTCGCCGCAATATTCACTTCGGTCGGAACGGCATACTGTGTATAGCCGTTTCGCTTTCCGACATATGCCGACGCTTTGCCTAAATTCGCCTCTACAGAGTCAAGTCCTACCGTAACGATAGGTGACGTCAACGGCATATCCATAAGGCTTGACTGATAATCGTAACAAGCCTTTATAGGAAGTCTTTTTATAGCGTTTACGGCAGTTATAATATCGGCAAGAATGTTGTTAATGGTCTTCATATTCTCCGTCCTTTATGGTTCTGTAAAGCACCGCCCAAACATAAAAAGGTTTTCCGTCACAGTATATCATTTCGGCACGCTTTACGCGGTGCTTGTATCCCTCGAAAAACACTTTTGCCGTCGTCACGGTTTCGGTAAAATCGCATTCGGGAGGGCCGATATAAAGATAACAGCCGTTATCCTTTCTTCCGAGCCCGCCCATCGGCAAATCGATATACATTTTGTTTTTATAGCGCATAACCTGAACAAACGCCTTGATATTATGCTCTTCTAATTTATTGATAACTGTTATGCTTTGACCGTGCTTTGAAAAAAGTTCGTTTATTTTTTCAGTGGCGTTCATATGTGCCCCCTAAACAGTTTTAAAGCAAAAGCCGCTGTGCTTCAAACAGCCGTCGGCCGCCGCGAGGGCATCAAACAGTAACGCCTCGGCAGATTTTCTCGCACCGTCCGGACCGTTTTGAAGCGTAACGTCACCTGCTTTGTAAACCGAGGTATTATCTGCTCCGCGTGCCAGAGTATATCTGTAAAAAGCAAGACACGCAGCGGCATAGCACAACGCTTCTTCCCAACGTTCACGACTCGCACCGTTTTTGATTCGTCCGAGTATACTCATCGCCGCAGTCCTGCAAAGCAGAGCGTATGCCTTTCCGTCCTCGCCGGAAAGCAAAGAAAACATCTGCTCGATTTTATCGGCAGGCAGAGAGTTTATCATAAAATTCTCTCCCTTTTATATTAAACCGAAAGCACCTTGCAGGCATCGGTAAAGATTTTTGCAAAGCCTACGGTTGCTGTAACTGCGGCACGCTCAAGTTGACGGTCGATAAGTTTATCATAATCAACCGTAACATCGCCCGCTATCACCATTTCAAGTGCACAGTTTTTATCAAGACCGATTATTTTATCGGCAGGTGCAGCAGAGGATTTTATAAACTCTGCGCCGAGCGGATGACCTATCTTTCCCGTACCCTGGAAGTTAATTCCCGTTGCGGGGTTTTTAAACTCCTCAATAGATAGTATCTTGCCCATAACATCCGATGATGCTATTACAGTTGTCATACTGTATGGGTCAAGCGAGTTGAAAAGTTTAATAAGGTCGCCATATGCAATCTCACCCGATTTTGCCGCAGATAATTCCGCCGCGGCGTTATCGTTGCCGTCGCCGTTTAAAAGCACATCGATAGCATCTGCAAGTTGCTGACGTGCTATGTATGCGCCTATTTGTTTAAGCGTAACGGTGAACAAATCAAGTCTCTGAAACTTCAGTGCCTCATATGATGCAACAAGCATTCTGCCACGCTTGTTGAGTTTTACAAGGTTCTCCTGTGTGCGAACAACCGTCTGCGGAATATATGCACCCTCTGCAACATATTTCAGTTTTTTATCATCCTCGGTGGGAACAGAGGCTATTGTGCGATAATCAATACCGTCAATACGTGTCTTGGTTGCAACAAGAGAGTCCAGCACGCGCGCCTCATCCATACCCTGTTTTACCGCACGCGAAACATATTCGGGGAAAAGTGCGGCAGACTGTGTGGTTGCAAAAAACTTCTGCACGCTGTCACTGCCCATACCGCTGACCTTAATGTCGAAACGCTTGAGTTGTCTGCCGAATGCGTCAAGTCCGCCGTCGGCAGTACCGACATATTCGCAAGAGGGGTCTATACTTTCAAGCACCTCGCTGAAAGTTTTGCCCGAAACGGCATACATACCCTTTTCAAGTTTAATATTTTCGTAATTCATAAAAATCCTCCTTAAAATATAAATCCGACAACGGCATTTTCACTGTCAATCTTCAAAACGGTAACAGGAACGCCGCTCTCTGCGGCAGTAACTCCGTCGTTGCCGTTGGCTTTGAGATAACCCGCACCGTATTTGGGTGCTGTTCCGGTATAACTTGCTTCAACATATCCGCCGACCTGAACCGATGCAATTCCACAGCGTTCGGTAATACCTATACCGAAAAATTGCTCTCCGCTTTTTGAAAGCGAAACAGTGTTATCACCGCTCACAGTCATCGGCTTTCCGCCGATTTTTTTATCCTCTGTTGCAAGTGTGAGAAATTCCTCACCGTATCCTTTATAATCAAACATAATAAAATCCTTTCTTTTATTTAATCATAAAACCATTGTTTCGGTTTTCAAAATTTTGCCTATCGGGGGCTAACTGAACGGTAGGCTGTTCCCTCTTCTTCAAAACGCGGTAAACTTCGCAAAGTTCCGCCGCCGTCATTTTTTCTATAACGGAACCCAAAACCTCGTCGTTTATGCCCTCGGCAAATTCCGCACAGCACTTTACAACCGCCGCGCGTTTTTCGGCAATAAAGTTTTTTCCGAGTTCCGACAGACCTTTAAGTTCCGTAATATAATCATACAGAATTTTTGCCTGACCACCCGAAAGATTGACATCCACGCCCTCTTTAAGACTTTTTACAATACCGTTTTTATCCAAAACGTATTCCTCCTTTTTTTCATAAGCCTTTGTCACGCCCGCTCTGCGCTGCGCGGGAACGGCAACAAACGACCATTCATATGCGTCATACGGTTCATCCAAAACCGTGTGACAAAGTTGCGTCCCGTGCTTTGTTTTATACTCGTTGCCGGCTTTGTGCAAACAACCGTCGTTCCTGTTCGCACCGCACACCGAGCAAGCACGTTTTCTGACCGAACAGCCGACACTGACCTCTTTTTTTATTCCCGCCTCAATTTCGGCTATGAGTTCGGCGTTTTTCTCACTGCGAAGCATATATGCACGTGCGAAAAGCCTTTTATAAGGTCTGCCGTCGGCGGTATATTCGCCCTCGACCTTCTCGGTTCGACAAGAGAAAACCCGCGCTTTTTGATTTTCGCTCCTTGCACTGTGGTCACATATGCCGGTTTTTCCCTCAAACAGCACCGCCATTTTGTCAAGTGCTTCATCGGAAAAACGTTCGTTATCTCGGTCAATATCGTTGTCACACAGCACGACCGAAAATGCGTACACCTCATTTTCGTCAAGCGGATGCCGTGTGTGACGGTTGATATGTTCAATCTCGCCCGCCAGAAGACCGCCCTCGCGCTCGACTACTCCCTTTTCCATATTTACACCTCTTCTCCGTTTTCGATTTTTTCAGCCTGCGCGTTGTAAAGGCGCGCCTTTGCGATTTCGGTTTCGTCCTGCAAACTTATATTGTCCCACTCAACCGCAACATCGCAAAAATATCCCTCACCGCGTAAAAACGCACGGCATATTTTAATAATCACCGGAGTGAGCAGTGTTCGGTAGTATTCAAGTTCGCTTGTGAGCATATCCGCCTGCTGTACCGACATTCTCTCGGTCGATGACCACGAAAAGCCGAGCATAAAAGGTGGCAGACCCGTTTTGGCGATTATCTGCTCGAGCATTGCCCTTATCGGAACTTCTATATCCGGCATTGCCGCCTCCGCACCTATCACCTTGATGTCAACATCGCCCACCGCAATAAAATCGCGCACTGCTTCACTGTCACGCATAGCATCGGACCACGCCGAGGCAATTTCCTGTGCTCGGCTGTCGCCAATTCCGGTTTCGATGCCCGACGGGCGGTATGTAACGGCGAAACGAAGATTTCCCATTCGCTCGAAGTTCACACCGATACAACTGTATATTTTAAGCAGTATGCCGCTGACAAACGGCAAACTCTTCAAAAGCGAGTTACCGTACGGACTGTCCGGCTCAGGTGAGAGTGCGGTCACTATAATCCGCTCCGGGTGCAACAGAGGCTCTCCTCCCCTGTGAGAAATTCGGGGTTTTAAGGGATTTTTTCCAATACTCAATTCGACCGACTCAAGCGATGCGCCGTACAGTGCGGCAAGTCTGCCGTCGGAATCGAATATAAGTTCGTTAACAGCCGTACCGTAGGTCAAAAGCCTGTCAAGCGTTCCAGCCACAAAACTGTCAATGCCAACGGAAACCGCACCGTAGGGTACGTTTTTTAAAAAATCTTCAAGCAGTTTCTCCGCCGTTTTATCAGCGCATTTGATTTTAAACCCGCCGACAAGTCGAACTATCTTGCAAATTGCGGCGTCGATAACGGGTATCGCGGTTCTGAGAGTTGCGTAAACCTCAGCACCGTTTCCCGTCTGCGGAAAACGGGCAACCGAACAAACGGGGTCATTTCCGCGTGCGGTCTGCACCGCCGCAGTAACCGTTTTCCGTTCCTTTTCCTTTTTCAAAATTTTAATCTCAATCTCTCCTATCTTCGTACGGCAACCGCCACTGTGCCGTTATCTTTTCCGTAAAGCACGGTGGAAACAAAATAACGAATATCATCCATTGCGTGGTCGTTTTCCTTTTTAGGTCGGTCGCCCGACGCACAACTGTCCCAACGGTAAAGCGAAAACTCACGCACCGAATCGTCACAGCCGCGGCAGATTTTGATTTTGCCGCTCTGCAACGCATCCGAAACACGCCGTATTCCGTCAAGCACATCGTTTTTTGCGGCAATACATTCAAATTTGCCGTGCCGCCGTATACAGGTAATAAAGGAGGCAGCAGAAGGGTCACATATAACAGCACTTATATGCCTTCCGCCCGCGAGGCGTTCAAGTTCAACATAGTATTCTTCGTCGGTCTTTTGCATCCCACTGTCCCGCGAGGAATAGTAATATTCGGCAATGCGGTACCAAACACCGCCGAAGTGTCCCCACAGTCCGAATGATGACGGATTGACCGTTCCGTAATCACAGGATATGAAAAACCTGTTACATTTGTCGGGTGGAGATTGTAAATCTTCCTCTTTGAAAAAGGGATATATCAGACCCTCGGTTGCGACCCATTTGCCGAGCACAAAGCGTTCGTAGAACGTGCCCGAATAGAGCGAAGCATACCGTTTCAGCATTTCTCTTGAAAGGGACGGATTTTCCGCCATTGTAAAATGCAGATAGAGCGCGTTTTTTCTTTTCGGATTTTTAATCCACTCGCGGTAAAACCAGTGCGACGGCGACTCCGGATTGCAGTTAAAGAAAAACTTAGACCCCTCCACGGAACAGCGCGCCAACGCCTGTTCAACGAAAGAACGCGGCATAAGTACGACCTCGTCAAACAGCACGCCCGAAAGGGTCATACCCTGAATAAGTGCTGCACTTGATTCATCACGTCCGCCGAAAAGATAAAACCTGTTGCTCCTGCCGTCTCGGCTTATAATCAACTGGCTTTTGCTAAGTATCTCTTTACAGTCAAAACCGAGTTCTCTGAGCACCGTGCTCATCGGCGTTATTAAGTTTCGTCTCAGCGATGTAACGGTCTTTCCGCATATTGCAAAGTCGGCTTCCGAAAAGCGGTAAAACGCCCAAAACACAAACGACAAAAACATACAAAGCGATTTTCCGCTCCGCACAGCACCGTCGCATATCAGTGCGTCACAATCGCAATAGGGACTATCCTTATGCCAAAATGTGAGCGCCGTCATCTGTTTTTTGGAAAAAGTTTTAAACTCCATCGTCTACACCGCCGTCCGCAAGACTTTTTGCGCCTTCGCAAAGAGCGCGGTAGAACGGCTCGGCTGAACTGCCGTCTGCTTCCGCCGATTGCGAGGATAAAATATCCAACGCTTTTATGCGGTCAAAAAATTTCACCTCTACACCGCCTCCCTTTGTAAATTTGAGTTCGGAAACCGAAAACAAGTCCAACCTTTCAAGTTCCTTGCGTTGTAGTGTTTCGGAACAAGTGCAAAGATATACCGCGTCGGCAATACTGCCGAACGCCAATCTTCTCAAGCCGTCAACAGCCTCAGTCTCAGGCAAGATTACCCTGTTTATTTCCTCTCGTATGCGTTCCCTGCAAAGCAGTTTTATTCCACTTCGCTCCGGGAAAGCATAACCCGCTCTTGCCGCCGCTTCACGCGGCGAACGCAAAATTTTGTAATACTCGCAGAACAGCGCTTCCTTTGCGGTTATTTTATGTGCCATAACTGCCACCTCCGACAATACCCTTAAAAAGTTTCGTTTGTTGCATAAAAACGTGCAACAAACGTGCAACTTTTAAAAATATTTTTTCTGTCCCTGCTTGACAAGCGGTAAAACGGTAGTAAAATATCCTGTGGGAGTGATTGTTTTGTATAAATACGATTTGCATATGCACACAAAGGAAGGCAGTCTTTGCTCTTCCACAAGTGTTCACGATATGATTAAAAGTTTCAAAAAACTCGGTTTTTCGGGTGCTGTCGTCACCAACCATTTTTTGGGCGGAAATACCTCCGTACCCAGAAATCTCCCTTGGGAAGAAACGGTTGATCGATATTGTCTTGCATACACCGAGGGTCTAAAAACCGCAAAAGCACTCGATTTTGATTTGCTTTTCGGAATGGAGCAGGGTTACGGCAACGGAAAAGAAATTCTTATTTACGGAATAACACCACAATTTCTCATAGAACGTCCTCAACTACGTTCAAACGATTTGGCGCTTTGGTCAAGGGAAGTACATTCTGTCGGCGGGTTTATCGCCTTTGCCCACCCCTTCCGTGACCGCGGTTATATCAAAGACCCGACCGCAATGCCCGATTTATCCCTTGCGGACGGCGTTGAGGGTTATAACTTTTGCAATTCGGCGGAAGAAAACCGTGCCGCAATCGACACCTTTAAGAATAAGGATACCATTATCATTGCCGGGAGCGACCTTCATAACGACGATTTCTCCTCCGCTTTCGGTGTTGTGTTTAGTACCCGCATTAAAACCGGCGAAGAACTCGTAAAGCATTTAAAATCCAAAAATTTCGAACTTGCATTATAAAAAAAGACCCGACACGGCTTTTGCCGCATCGGGTCAAATTTTTATATTAAGTTAGTTTCCGTTATAAAGTTTTGCAAGTCCGCCCTCGGAAGTTTCTTTATAAAGGCGTGATAAATCACGTCCCGTATGATACATAGTCTTTACAACAAGATCGAAAGATATTTTTCGGCTGTCCGAAAGAAAGTTTGCAAGACTCAACGCGTTTATCGCACGCATAGCCGCAACGGCGTTGCGTTCAATACAGGGAATTTGCACCAATCCGCAAACAGGGTCGCAGGTTAGTCCCAAGTGGTGTTCAAGCGCTATCTCGGCGGCGTATTCGATTTGGTGTGTACCCATTTCAAACATTTCGGCAAGGGCGGCAGCAGCCATTGAACAGGCTGTTCCTATCTCCGCCTGACAGCCGCATTCCGCACCGCTGATGGACGCGTTTGTGCGTACAACATTGCCTACAAGTCCCGCAACGGCAAGCGCGCGTATTATCGCATCTTCCGACAAACTGTGCTTTTCCTGCATATATTTCAGCACTGCCGGCACAACACCGCAAGCGCCGCAGGTGGGTGCGGTCACAACAGTTCCGCAATCGGCGTTTTGCTCACTCACCGCAAAAGCATATGCACAGACGATACGGTTTTCACGCGTTTGCGGGCTCTCGTCTATGTGCCTTTGGCTGTATAACTTTTGAGCCTTGCGCTCAACCGAAAGGCCGCCGGGAAGAACGCCGGTGTGGGTTAAGCCGTCACGCACCGCCGACAGCATAGTGTTCCATACTTCTCTCAAAAAATCCTTAAAATCCGCGCCCTCGTGCTCAAACACATAATCAGACAGGCGTATATCGCGCGAATTGCAAAGTTCGCAAATTTCACTGAATGTATTTTCGGGATAAAGTTCCTCGCCGCACTGTGTCTCTTCGCCCTCAATCTCGATATTTCCGCCGCCGACCGAAAGCGCACGTATTTTTCCGATTTCACTGTCACCGCAAAACGCGAAAAAATCCATAGTATTCGGGTGTGTTTGCGGGGTTTCGGTATCAAAGACGATTTCGTTTTTGATATCCGAAAAGACACCCGAAAGCGCACGGTCTGTGCCGTGACCTTTGCCTGTCTTGGCAAGCGAACCGTAAAGCACTACCCGCACATAATCCGCCTGAGGATATTCCTTCAAAAAACGCTCTGCGGCAAAAGCCGGCCCCATAGTATGCGAACTCGACGGCCCTATACCGATTTTAAATATATCACGTACCGATTTCATATTTTCCTCCAAAAGGCATTTTCCAAAACCAATATAGCATTTTTCTTTACATTTTTCAAGCATATAAAAATCCCTGCGAACGCAAAGCGCTCACAGGGCAATTTTTATGTTCGGTCAAAACTCGCGAAAAAATCCAAAACGGCGGTTTCATATGCCGTTTTATCGACAATATAACTCATTGCGTGTTCCGCGCCCGGAACTATCAAAAGTTTTTTCGGTGCGACACAGGCTTTATAGTTTTCATATGTCATCTCAACCGGAACAAAACGGTCGTCTGTGCCGTGAATAAACAGCACAGGAATTTTACACTCGTTCATTGCGTCGAGCGTTGAATAATCCTTTGCACCGATATTTATCTTCTTTTTGCACAAATCGCTTGCAATCGCTCCGCGGAGAGCATCATACGAAAGACGAAGATTGTTTTCGGCAACGTGTTTCCAAATTGCGTGCGGTGATGTGAAGCCGCAATCGGCAACAATACCCTTTACGCTTTGCGGTAAATCAAGTCCTGCCGCCATAAGCACAGTAGTAGCACCCATAGAAACACCGCCAAGATATATCGGCAGACTTCCGCCTACGCGCTCATCAACCCACTTTGCCCAGTCGGCGCAGTCATACCTCTCAAGCAGACCGAAACCCATATAATCTCCGTCGCTTCCACCCTGTGCACGTTGTTCGGCAAAAAGCACACTGCAACCGCTGTCGTGCCAAAAATCCGCAACGGCACCGAAATCACGTGACCAACTTGAACGCCAGCCGTGCATTGCGACAATAACGCGTTTTGCATTTTCAAAGGGACGCCAATGACCGACAAGGCGAAGTCCATCACGGCTTGTGATTTCAACGCGCTCGCAACCACACTCTTCAAGTCTCTCGCTCGACTGTGCAAGGTTTTGCAATATTTCATTATACTCTTCCGTGTTGCCGCTTAATTTATCACGCCCTTTAACAAGTATGGGCGGTTCTTCGCGGTCCATAGCGGCTGTCAGAAGTTTTCTTGTCAACGTGTAGGATATTGCCGTTACCGCGCCTACTGTTGCGGCGGCAATGCCCGAGCCAATCAGAATATTGCGTGTGCTTTTTTTCATATTACTGCCTCCTATCGATTTTTAATCCGCTCCTTTGCGGTGGAAAGCATAAGTTTAATTCGGTTAAGTTGGTTTACTTCGCTCGCACCGGGGTCATAGTCTACTGCGGCAATGTTGCTTTCGGGATACGCCTTTTTCAGTGCCTTTATAACACCCTTTCCCACAACGTGATTGGGCAGGCAGGCAAACGGCTGAATACAAACGATATTCGGTGTTCCATGGGTTATAAGTTCAACCATTTCGCCCGCTAAGAACCACCCCTCGCCGTACTGATTGCCGAGTGACAAAAACGGCTTTGTAATTTTCGCAATATCGTATATCGACATCGGTGCTTGAAAACGCTTGCTCTTTTTAAGGGCGTCCGTTGCGGGACGTCTAAGGCTTTCAATCGTCTTGATAAGTGCCTTTGAAACAAGGGCTGAGCCCTTGCTCGCGCCAAGGTGTTTTGCCTTGTACTGCGAACCATAAAAACTGTAACAGAAGAAATCAAGCATATCCGGCACTACCGCCTCTGCACCCTCACGTTCAAGAAGTTCAACAAGATTGTTGTTGGCAAGCGGCATATATTTTACCAAAATTTCGCCCACCACACCGACCCGCGGTTTTTTTTGCGTTTCGTCAATCGGCAAAGTGTCAAACGCCTTTACAATCCCCTCACACACAGATTTATAAGTATACTCGGTTTTTGGGTTTGTGAGTTGGTCTATGCAATTTTCCCGCCATTCGGCGTGAAGTTCGTTTGCGGAATTTTTTTCCTTTTCATATGGTCGCACACGGTATAGACAGCGCATAAACAAATCGCCGTATACAAGAGCGTGTACCGCGTCCAACAAAAGTGCAGGCGTAAAACCAAAACCGCTGTTTTTCTCCATTCCGTTTGCGTTGAGCGATATTACGGGAATATTGGAGTATCCCGCTTTGTCAAGTGCCCTGCGAATAAACGCAACATAGTTACTTGCACGACAACAACCGCCTGTTTGGGTCATAACTATTGCAAGTTTATCGGTATCGTATTTTCCCGAAAGAACCGCGCTCATAATTTGTCCCACAACGGTTATAGATGGATAACAGGCATCGTTGTTTACAAACTTGAGTCCAGTATCTATCGCAGAACGGTTATCGTTGTCAAGTACCGCAACATTATATCCGTGCTTTTTGAACACCGGCTCTAAAATATCAAAGTGTATCGGGCTCATCTGCGGCGCAAGGATAGTATAGCCGTCGGCTCTCATCTGTTTTGTAAATTCCGTTCGGTTATAGCGCGCGGGACGCGGAGTAACCTTTATTCCCTGCTCTTTTCGCATATTCATAGCCGAAAGCAAACTTCTAATACGTATTCTCACCGCACCGAGATTGTTAACTTCGTCGATTTTAAGCAGTGTGTAAAGTTTTCCCGAGCCTTCCAAAATCTCGCTGACCTGATCGGTCGTTACAGCATCAAGTCCGCAACCAAAAGAATTAAGTTGTATAAGTTCCAAATCGTCGCGTCTGCGGACAAATTCCGCCGCGGTATAAAGTCTTGAATGGTAAACCCACTGGTCAACGACACGGAGCGGTCTTTCGGGAACAAAATCAACCGGCAAACTGTCTTCGGTGAAAACAGTCAGTCCGTAGGACGCGATAAGTTCGGGTATTCCGTGGTTGATTTCGGGGTCAATATGATAAGGCCTGCCCGCCAAAACAATACCTCTGCCACCCTCTTGCTCCATAAGAGTCAGCAGCCGTCTGCCCTCGCGGCGTATGTCCTCTTTAACACGGCTCTGCTCCTCCCACGCCTTGTGAACGGCGGCACGAACATCACGTTCCGTTATGCCCCATTCTTTTTTGCAAAGCGCAACAAGACGGTCGGCGGCGGTTTTTTCACTTGTAAATGCTATAAACGGACGGATATATTTCACCTCGCCGTTTGCAACCGCCTCAACGTTATTTTTGAGATTTTCGGGATATGATATTACTATAGGACAGTTAAAGTTGTTCTGTGCATCGGGTGTTTCCTTTTTTTCGTAGAAAACGCTCGGATGGAATATCGTTTTAACGCCCTCGTTTATCAGCCACTGAACGTGTCCGTGCGCAAGTTTTGCGGGATAGCATTCCGACTCTGACGGTATCGACTCCATTCCGAGTTCATAAATTTTTCTGTTAGAAAAGGGTGAGAGCACCGTTCTGAAAGAAAGTTCCTTAAAGAATACTGCCCAAAACGGATAGTTTTCATACATATTAAGCACACGCGGAATGCCTATTGTTCCGCGCTTGGCATCGCACTCTTTCAACGGCTCATAGCCGAAAATACGCCCTCTCTTGTATTCCGCCATATTTGCGGCACGCTTTTTATCTACATCACCGCCGAGTCCTTTTTCACAGCGGTTGCCTGTAATATGACGTCTGCCGCCCGAAAACTTGTTGACGGTGAGCATACAGTTATTGGAACAGCCGCCGCAACGCACACTGCTCGAAGTATATTCAAGTTCGATAATTTCCTGCAATGAGAGCATTGATGTTTTTTGACCGGTGTAATGCTTTCTCGCTACGAGTGCCGCACCGAAAGCACCCATAATACCCGAAATATCCGGACAGGTGGTTTCGGTTCCGGAAATTTTCTCAAATGCTCTCAAAACCGCCCTGTTATAGAACGTTCCGCCCTGAACAACGATATGCTTTCCGAGTTCGTCGGCAGAAGAAAGTTTTATAACCTTGTAAAGTGCGTTCTTGATAACCGAATATGCAAGTCCCGCAGAAATATCCTGCACGCTTGCACCCTCTTTTTGCGCCTGTTTAACGTTGGAGTTCATAAATACGGTACAGCGTGTACCGAGGTCGACGGGATTTTTCGCAAAAAGTGCCTCGGCGGCGAAAGTTTTTGCCGTATATCCGAGCGAATTTGCAAAATTTTCTATAAACGAGCCGCATCCCGACGAGCATGCCTCGTTTAGCATAATATTATCAACAGCACCGTCTTTAAGGCGGATACACTTCATATCCTGTCCGCCGATATCAAGCACACAGTCAACCTGCGGATCAAAGAAAGATGCCGCCGTGCAGTGCGCTATTGTTTCAACCTCGCCCTCGTCGAGCGAAAAAGCGGATTTGAGCAACGCCTCGCCGTATCCGGTAGAACAAGAGCGGACTATCTTTGCACCCTCAGGCAAAATCGCTTTGAGTTCCGAAACCGCGCGCTTTGCCGCCTCAACGGGGTTACCCTGATTGTTTGCATAGAAGGAATAAAGAAGTTGTCCCTCGCTTCCTATGAGCGCGAGTTTTGTCGTTGTCGAACCGGCATCAATACCCAAAAAGCATTCGCCCTCATAATCGGCAACCTGAGTTTTCGGAACAACAGCCTTTTCGTGCCTCTTGCAAAATTCTATGTATTCTTCTTCGTTCTCGAAAAGTGCGGGAAGACGCGGCATTTCGAAAGCGATATTCACGCCGCCTTTGAGCCTTTTTGCAAGTTCGTCAACAGAAATACTATTCGCATCCGCCGCCTCAAGAGCCGCTCCCACAGCGGCAAAAAGATGTGAATTTTCAGGGTCTACCGTCGTTTCGGGGGTGAGCGACAGAGTGCGGATAAATGCTTTTTTCAGTTCCGGCAAAAAGTGTAGCGGGCCGCCCAAAAAGGCAACGCAACCGCGTATCGGCTTGCCGCAGGCAAGACCCGATATCGTCTGATTAACTACCGCTTGGAAAATCGATGCCGCTAGGTCCGCCTTGGTTGCACCCTCATTTATAAGGGGCTGTATGTCGGTTTTCGCAAAAACTCCGCAACGTGCGGCAATGGGATAAATCTGTTTGTAATCCTCCGCCGCCGTGTTAAGACCCGATGCATCGGTCTGCAACAACGATGCCATTTGGTCGATAAACGAGCCCGTACCTCCTGCACAGACACCGTTCATTCTCTCTTCAAGTCCGCCGTCGAAATATATGATTTTTGCGTCCTCGCCGCCAAGTTCAATTGCAACATCGGTCTGAGGTGCGACGTGCTTTAGAGCCGTTGCAACGGCAACGACTTCCTGCACAAACTCTATTCCGAGCGCCTTTCCGAGATTTATCGAACCCGAGCCGGTAATTTTCACCCTCAGTCCGCATTTACCGACAAGCTCTCCCGCTTCGGACAACAGTTCCGCCAGTGTTTCCTGTGTGTGCGCTTGGTGACGCCTGTAATTTCCGTATACTATATTGTCGTTTTCATCAAGCAACACCAATTTTACTGTGGTTGAGCCGATGTCTATACCCGCACGGTATTCTTTCATGTTCTTTTACCCCCATACAAATCCAAAAAACGCTATAATAAACTTATTATAATACTTATATATTA
>CAZMHU010000023.1:0-23916 GCA_964566175.1 uncultured Eubacteriales bacterium | reverse complement strand
GATAATACCATACACCGCCGAGACAAAGCCAACCGGTTTCCATAACACCGTCGGTATCAAAGTAGTACCATTCACCGTCATTTAAAGCCCAACCGGTCTGAACAGCACCGTCGGTATATGTGTTTTTAAAATAAAATCTGTCGATCGATTCAGACGATGACGCATCACTGTTAACACGAGAAATATTTAGCGTGATTTTTTCGTCAGCACTACCGCGAACTCTATATACGGCGGTATCATATTTCCATTTGTTGTCACCGTCATTTTTCTGACTAACACTAATACCTCTGTAAAGGCAATCAAGAAGTTGTAATTTCGGCGCGGTTATCACAAGACTACTGTCATAGTTGCCTTCGCCCGAAGTGTCGGTCACTCCCGTATATACAACATCGGGGGCAACCTGTAAATCAATACCGTCAATTACAAGTGTAAAACTCTTCTTAGGCGGAAGAGTTTCTCCGCTTTTGACTACAGCAGTAGTAACAGGAATTGTTACGCTTACTGTACTGTTGTTGTTTTCTGTGCCGTTTTTATACTCAAGTTCATTTATTCGGCGGCAAAGATTTGTTGTCACAGCATCCACTTCGCCCTGCGTAGATTTTGTCGAAGCAAACACTGTTTTTGCCTCAACCAGTGCATCGCTCATCAGTTTCCATGAAAATCCGGTATAATTGTCTTGCTTTTTCGCTAATTCACCCGCAGATAATATTGCTGTTTGCAATGATGATTTATCCGCCGCCGTGCCGAGATAAATCGCGGGCGAATAAGTATAATAATATTCTGTGCAATCAGAGCGAATTGCCTGCTTTTTATAACGTAAAGCAATAACATCTCCACTCTTACCAGTAGCGGTTTTAGAGGTTTGATTTACTGTCGGATTTCCGGCTATTGTTATAATTTCAAAATCACTGTCATTAATTTTTGATGTAGTTGTTTTTGCAGCATAGCCATGTTGAATCCAATAGTCGAAAACCTCATCTGTTTTAGAGGTTTCATCAAAAAGGCCTAATGTCTTATGACGGTAATGCTCATAAGTTGCAGACACTTTTCCTGTATTTGGGTCGTAATCGGCTATCAGCCTCAACACCTCTTTGTCTGCTCTGTGTACCGTTTCACTGGTTATTCGGTTTATGCCGTCGGCAATAACGGTTGCGAGGTCTTTATAATTTGCAACGCCACCGACTATGGTAATAAAACCGTAATGACGCAAACGGCTTTGAAGTTTTGTGGTATCGTTTTTATAATCGGTTATTGACTGCTCAAAAATATTACTACGCTGATTTTCAAGTCGAGTCATAATAGTCTTTATGTCATCGTTACCCGGTTTAATTGCATATGTATTAAGTTGCTTGGCGGCAAATCCCATTTTATGACCGTATTCCGTCGTAATTGTACTGAACGAAATAAGTGTGGTACGACTGCGAACACCGTACCGGCAGAGAAGTTCCATAACACGATTATACGGTTCATATGATGCGTCGGTTAATGAGCCATCAAGATTTTTTGTGTATCCCGTCTTCATTTCAAGGAACAAATACGCATCGGGATATTCGGTATCAACAACATCAAGCAACTCGTGGAGTTGATTTATCGGGCCGGTATTCGAGGTCGCTTTCCATATGACATATTCAAGATCGCCTTTCCAATAACGTTCAGACACCTTTTTTGCGGAATTTGCAGCCTGAGTTTCCGCATCCAACGGACAATCATCTCTATAGATGTATTTGGTTCCGGTTTTCTCGTCGTGCATAAGTATAAGTTTTTTATCGACAGTCATATAAACATCGAACTCAATAAGAGTTGCAGAAGACTCAGCAGCCGATATAAATGCGGGCACGCTGTTTTCCTTCCAATAACTGCTACCCATATTATCGCCGCGATGAGCGACTAATGCCGAAGGACGCACCAAAACCTGTGTGTCTTTTTCCGACGGAAAGAGAGTTTTGTCCTCTAATGTATCAATGTTGACAGCATAATTTGAGGAGAGAATTCCGTTAGCACCTGTAAGTATTGCATTATAAAAATCCGTTTTAGTTTCTGCACCGGTCTCTACGACGGTAAAAATTCCCATCGCCGACAGCATTGTTAACAGCGATGTACTCGCTTGCTCAATCGGAATAAGAGCGGTCGTATAGCCCGAGCCGCTTGAATAGAAAATGTCATAAATTTGCTCACGCGTAAGTTGAGCAATACCGCTTGTGAAATAACGCATAACATATGACTGACTATATTCTTTTGCGTAATCGGCAGTATTTATATTCCAATCAACATCTGCGGGAGCGTGCAGAACATCCTGAGTAAAGTCAATAACACCTCGTACCAACGGAGCAGATTTTGTAACGGTGTTAAGGACTGTAACATCAGGACTTATAAGCCAGAGATTATCTGATTTTGACTTTATAACATATTCGGCAAGTGCCTTCGCTGTCTCCAAATCGCCGAGGGCAATACGCGCACCGACATTTGTTTTGCTATAATTAGTGCGATAAAGTTCTTCAAAACTACCCAAAGAGGTGTCACCGTCATATGCCGTCAAAACTCCGTTTGACAAACACACATCGAATATCAAAGCGGAGGGTCGTTTTGTCTGATTTGTAATATCCGCTATACCGAACTTTGCATTTTGCATAACAATAGGTGCTTGCGAAATTGCTGTCTGCGGTTCATAAATGTCGTTCGCAAAACTGCCGGAAACAGTTGCCGCAGCCGCCGAATTATGCGAAAAAGCAAACGGCATAACGCCACCAAGCAGGGATGCACACAATAATATTGATAACATTTTTCTTTTCATTTAAACTCCTCCCTATGATTTCATTGTATTGTGTAGGCAGTAAAAACACAAGTGCATAACAACTCAAAAATCGTGCATTTTGTCTCAATCATAAGATTTTTGATTTGACGTATACGCAAATATAAAGTATAATTTTTTTGTAAAAGGAGTTGATTTTCGTGCCGAATGATAAAGTGTTTGAAAAAAGCACATATATCATACCTCGCCCCTCTGTCGATAAAATACGCGAAAGGTCACTGCATTATCACGAACACGTTGAACTTATGATAATCACGCAAGGAGCGGTCACGGTAGAAATAGAAGGTGAAAAGCGAAAAGTATCATCCGGAGACGGGGTTTTGATATTTCCGTATATGGCACACAGTTATCAGGACGCCACCCGCGACTGTCTGCGTTTTTGCTTTGTGTTCAGCCCGAACTATTTCGGAGAACTTAAAGACGTTTTTTTCTCTTATAAACCGAAAACGGGTTTTTTTACTCATACGCAATGGTCTTCAGTTTTAAACGGCAATATAATTGAAGATTTTGAAAATAATTATAAAAATTCGGAAGATGATACCTGCTATATTAACGCACAAACAAATGTGCGGTTACTATCGCTTATTTTCGATATTATGCAGGTATGCGGAATTGAAAATGTGACGCACAAAGATTATTTGTACCGCTCCGCAATAAGTTATTGTCTTGAAAATTTCAAAAGCCCGCAATTAAATGTCTCGGATGTCGCTTTGGCGATTGGAGTCAGCAGAGCAACGCTTTGCCGACTTTTTACAGAACGTTATGGCGGTGTTAAAAACTATATAAATCAACTTCGGGTTGATTATGCGCGTTATCTATTGCAAAATACCGCTCTGTCCATTGCTCAAATTGCTGAAAAATCGGGTTTTTCCGAGATAAGCACCTTCTATCGTGCGTATCGGCGTTCGTTCAATGAAGCTCCGACCGACACACACAACAAAAAAACTTGAACAACTACAGTAATTATCATAAAAAGAGAAACGACTGTCAAGCGACAATCGTTTCTCTTTAATTTATCCGTTTTGCTTTTATTGCAAACACCTGAAAAAATCTTATGTTAAGAATTATTTCAAAAACGATACGGCATCGCCGATTGTTTTTTCAAGTGCTTCTCTGCCGTATTTGTCAACCTCGGCTTTGTTCTTTTCGCCGTGGGTGAGACATCCTGCGCCGCCTATACAGCCGCCGACACAAGCCATACCTTCAATAAAGTTGGCATCAAGAACGTTTTTGCTCTTTTTAAGCAATGCCATTCGGCACTCCTCAATTCCGTCACAGGAAACAGCCTTCAAATCAAACTCAATTCCCTGCTCTTTAAGTCCCTGTGCAACCGCATCGGAAAGACCGCCGGAACGGGCAAAAATTCTTCCGAAATATGATGCGTTGTCAAGAACATCCTCACCGAGAGTTGTAATATCGATATCTTTGCTGTCATAAAGAGCCTGCAACTCTTCAAAAGTCATAACCGCGTCAATATACGGTTTAACACTTTCAAGTTGCGCTTCGGCTTTCTTCGCAGTGCAAGGCCCTATAAATATAACCTTGGCGTTCTCGTCGGTACTCTTGATATATTTTGCAAGTGTAGCCATCGGAGAAAGATTGTGCGATACGTACGGCAACATATCCGGAAATGCCGACTTAACATACTGAACGAATGCCGGACAGCAAGAACTGGTCAAGAAACCTTTTTCGGAAAGTTCTTTCGACTCTGCCTGTGCCACCATATCCGCGCCGAGAGCAGCCTCAATTACGGTATGGAAACCGAGTTCTTTAAGTCCCGAAATAACCTGTCCGAGTTTAGCGTATTTAAACTGGCTCGAAATTGACGGTGCAACCATCGCATAGACCTTATAGTTCTTATTATCCTCGCTCTTCTTGATAATATCAATAACATTGAGGATATATGACTTGTCCATAATAGCGCCGAACGGACACTGGTAAACACAAGCACCGCACTGAATACACTTATCGTTGTTTATTGCGGCGGCGTTATCATCATTTATGGAAATCGCCTTAACCTTGCAGGCAAGTTGGCAAGGACGTTTGCGGTTTACGATAGCCGAATAAGGGCAAACCTTTGCACACTGACCGCACTCAACACACTTTGATTTGTCAATATGTGCAACGTGGTTATGGTCAAAAGAAATAGCACCACGTTTACAAACGTCTTCACAACGGTGAGCCAAACAGCCGCGGCAGGAATCGGTAACCTCATAACCTGCGGCAGGACACTCATCACAAGCAATATCGATAACCTCGATAACGTTCGGGTTATCTTTGTCTCCTCCCATTGCGATTTTCACACGCTCTGCCAAAATCGCACGCTCTTTATAAACACAGCAACGCATTGTTGCGGTTTTTCCGGGGACGATAGTTTTAGGTATTTCGAAGATGTTTTGGAGCAATGTATCGTTCCAAGCCTGACGTGCCACCTCTCGCAATACTTTATATTTTAAATACTGTATTTTTGTATCAAACTTTCTCATATACAATTTACTCCTTAAAAATAACTTACTTTAATCCGTTTTCCCATTTTTCTCAAACAATCGGACAATTCCTCGACCAAGTTCATTTTAATATTGAAATTTATCGGAAGGTCGGGGTTTTGGTGTGCGGGATTTATGGCACGTCCGACATAAAAGTTAATATCTGTCGCTTCTTCAAAAAGCAATCGGCAAATCAATGATGCGCCGTCTTTTTTGAAACTCCAATGTTCGTAAAATCTGTTTTCGCCCAAATAATCTCTAGCATATTCAAGCACTTTGTTAACGGTAATAACACCCTCGGTAACCAAATCAACGCCCTCGATTTCGGCAATAGGCGGAACGTCGCTTTGCTCAAACTTCAGCGTTGCTTTAAGAGGTTTACGCAAAAACTTTGCCGCTATCGAAGAGGTCGTGCCGCCACAGATAATGTGCTTACCCTCTTTCGAGAAGAAGAGTGACATCATTCTGTCAGCATCGTCGCGGTTTGAAGGCGGACCGAAAAGCATATTCATCGGTTCTCTGCGACGTATACGCACAACGCAAGCAGTTGCATCATCACCCGGTTTATGACCGTAGAGTTTATCGCACTCGTCAACAAGCATAGTGGAAAGAGTTTTTGCGGTATAGCCAACAGGAGCAAGAGCCTCCATAAAACCGGCAATATCCTCCCTCTTCCAACCGAAATTGTAGGCAGTACCTATTCCCGCGTGTGGGCAACCGTCGCTCATTGCCACAAAAATATCGTTTTCCTGCAAATTGATGAGCGATTTGAAAATCTTCTTTCCGCCGATTGTCATCTCGGTTTTTGGGTATTCCCAAGTTTTTTCATCACGAATAACGATGATATGCGGGTTATCATACTGTATGAGTTCCGCTGTTTGATTGTTAATCAGATGAATTATGGTAAAGGTGGAATACGCCACACCTCTAACAGAACAAACCGGCAGGGTTGCCGCTATTGTTTCAACACATTCTTCTAGGGAAAGTCCCTCAGCGAGCATTGTTGATATAATTTTCGATGTGAGTGTTGAAAGAATACTTGCTTTAACTCCGCTGCCGAGTCCGTCCGATAAAACAATAACCGTTGAGTCATCGTTCGGCTCAACAATATCAACATGGTCACCGCAAAGCTGTTCACCGTAATGATTTATACTCTTATAACCAATATCAGCACATAAATCATTCATCGGTAATAGACTCCTTCAGTTTTGCAAGCGCAATTTTCGTTTCGGCGGCGGTTTCTCCGAGCAATGATGCGATTTCCTGTACGATACGCATCTGCTTTTCAACGACCTTATCGGCAACCTCAATGGTCTGTCTGCCGATGTGCTCTTTCTTCTCGCGCTCGGTCTGTTCATCGGTTATATCACGCATAATGCCTACAAGCAGTCTGGAATCTTTATCGTAAACTACAGACTGTTCGACATAGCGCTTATATTCGGCAAGATAAACACGCTCTCCGTGCACATCTCTGCCGCTTTTCAAAACGGTTAAGAACACCGTGGGATCAAGTATGCGAATAACCTGATCGCCGAGAATATCCTTAGCCGAACGAATATTCATAATTTGTCTTGCCGCACGGTTAATCTGCTGAACCTCAAGATTTTCGTTAAGAACAATAAGTCCGTTCGGCGAATTGTTAACGATAGTGTCCGAAAAACTTTCGGCTTTATCTTTGAGGAACGGCAAACACATTGAGATTTCCGCTTTTCCGTGGCAAACGGCAATAGCCTTTTCGCGACAAGTGTTATAACCGCAAGAACCGCAGTTGAGTTCTTGTGATGGTTTAAACTTGCCCATTTGACGTAAAACAGCGGCTATCTCCGTTTCGGACGGCGTTTGGAAACGCTGTTCGATAAATTCAAAACTCTTTTTAAGTTCAATAGCCTTAGGCTGAGAAACCACGAAATCTTTTTCGCCCGCATAGTTTGAAACGGATATATAATCCTTTACAACAGAATCGCGGTGGTATTTTTCCATTACCGGTCCACCGATACAACTGCCTATGCAAGCCGACATTTCGATAAAGCACTTGTGGATTTTTCCTTTTTCAATATCCTTTATTGCGGCGATACAGTTGTCGACGCCGTCAAGTGCCATATAGGAATAACCCGGCATATCCTTTGCCATTGTCTTCAAAATTCCGCCGGTGGTCGGGAAAAATCTTGCCCTGCTGTGTTCGTCTTTGTCGAGTTTCTGTTCTAGTTCAATGCTCTCTGCCTTTAACCAGTTTGTGAGTTCTTCAAAGGTGAGAACGGCATCAACGATGCCCTCGTAGTGTTCCGCTTCGTCCTTTTTCGCAACGCAAGGACCGATAAAGACGGTTTTTGCGTTCGGGAAACGGCTTTTAATATCCTTGCAGTGTGCCTGCATCGGTGATACAACATCGGCAAGGTATTCCAAAACAGCGGGATAATGCTTTTGTATAAGCAAATTTATGGAATGGCAGCAAGAAGATATGATTATATCACGTTCTTCCTCTTTAAGCATACGTTCATATTCGGTTTTTACAATAGTAGCACCTATTGCAGTTTCCTCAACATCGTAAAATCCGAGTTGTTTAAGCGCCTTTCGCATAGAAGCGATGCCTACGCCGTCATAGTTGGCGATAAAAGACGGTGCAAGACTGACAATAACGGGCTCACCGCTTTGCAGAAGCACCTTGACTTTTTCGGTCTCGTCAACAATTTCCTTTGCGTTTTGCGGACAAACAACAAAACACTGACCGCAAAGAATACACTCGTTTCCGATAATATGTGCTTGGTTTCCGGAAAAACGAATTGCCTTAACAGGACAGTGGCGAATACACTTATAGCAGTTTTTGCAGTTTGATTTTTTCAAAGTCAAACAGTTTGGCATAACTAATCCCTTTCGATTTTATTAAGTACGTTTTCGGTGAAAAATTCTTTAAAGTTTTCCCTTGTTATACCTGTATGAATATCATCGTCAACCTGAACGGTAACACCGACACGGTTACACTTGCCGATACAAAAACTACCGGCAAGTGTAATTTCGTCTTCAAGATGATATTCTTCAACGGCTTTTTGCAGGAGTTCCACAATGTCGGATGAACCTTTTAAATGACAGGAACTTCCCACACAAACCTGAATTATCATCATATGCTACACCCGTGCTTTAATATTCTTCTCGAAAAATTCGTCAACGGTTTCGGGAGTTACGGAATAAAAATCACCGTCAACCGTTACGCAAACACCCTGTTGGCACTTGCCCATGCAGAATGTTCCGCCTAGTTCAACCTTATCACCGAGATTGTTCTCGGCGATAAGATACTGAAGTTGTTCAACGACCTGTCTTGAGCCTTTAATATGGCAGGAACTACCTATACAAACAGTAACTTTCATTTTAAGTTCTCCTTATTCGTAATCTACAACGTCAACCCATGAAAGCAGGAATTCGCGCTCATGCTCGTTACCCTTAACGGACTGTGAAGCGGCAACAATCGGCATCCACTTCTGAACATACTGCTTTGCGGTATTACTCTTCGTGCAGAAGAGGTCAAGATATGCCTTAGCACCTTCGATGTCACCGTTGAGCCAGAAGAGCAAGTATGTGCGTGCTACGTCGGCAGAAGCGTTGCCCTGTGTTGCGTGTGACCAGTCGATTATATACGGTGTGCCGTCTTCGGAAATAATGATGTTCGAGGGGTTGAAGTCACCGTGGCAAACCTTGTTGTGCTTGGGCATACCCTCAAGACGTGTGTGGAGGTCATAACGTGTGGTGGCGTCAAGTGTAGACTGACCGATTTTGCTGTTCATCTTATCTTTAAGTTTGTTAAGAAGCGGGCAGGTCTTTGACTGAACTTCCATCTGAAGGTCAACAAGCAAATTGAGATATTCATCCTTCTTATCAGGTTCGTCAGCCATAAGTTGTGCCAAGGTTTTACCCTTTATAAACTCGGATATAATGGCCCACTTGCCATCAATCATAGTAACCTCAAGAACCTTCGGTATGTTAAGACCGGTCTCTTCAATTCTGGCTTGATTTAATGCCTCGTTAAGAACATCGGCCTTAGAAAAGTCAGCGTTGAAAACCTTAATACATCTGTCACCGTCACGGTAAACTGTTTTATTGTTTCTTACTGCGATTACCTTATCAAGTTTCATTACTTTTTCCTCCCGAATTTATGCTTTTTTACCTTTACGGTATGTTGCCTTAACCTCATCGGTCTTTGCACACTCCGCAACATCTGCGGCAGTCGGCTTATCAACCTCTGTGAAGTGCTTATTGCCGTAATATGCGTTAAGATACATCTGCTTAATTTCGCTCATAAGCGGATAGCGCGGGTTAGCGCCGGTACACTGGTCGTCGAATGCCTGCTCAACCATATCGTCAAGTCTGTCAAGGAATACCTTTTCGTCAATGCCGTAATCCTTAATTGTTTCCTTAATGCCAACGCGTGCCTTAAGGTCGTTAACAGCCTTGATAAGATTTTCGAGTTTTTCTTCGTCGGTGTTGCCGCCGAGTCCGAGATAATCTGCAACCTCTGCATAACGTGCGAGGGTGTGCGGATGGTCATACTGTGAGAATGTACCCATCTTTGCGGGAGCTTCGCTTGCATTGAAACGCAAAACTTCTTCAATCATCAATGCGTTTGCAACACCGTGCGGGAGATGATGGAATGCACCGAGTTTATGAGCCATTGAGTGGCAAACACCGAGGAACGCATTTGCGAAAGCCATACCTGCCATTGTAGCGGCGTTAGCCATCTTCTCACGTGCTTCAACATCGGTCTGACCGTTGTCGTATGCACGAGGCAAATACTTGAAGATATTCTTGAGAGCCTGAAGAGCAAGACCGTCTGTGTAGTCGGTTGCGAGCATTGCGGCATAAGCCTCGAGTGCGTGCGTAACAGCGTCGATACCGGAAGCGGCGGTGAGTCCCTTCGGCGCGCTCATATGGAAATCGGCATCGATAATTGCCATATTGGGCAACAACTGATAATCGGCAAGCGGATACTTAACGCCAGTCTTCTCATCGGTGATAACGGCAAAAGGTGTAACCTCGGAACCGGTACCTGCGGAAGTCGGAACAGCGATAAAGTATGCCTTTTCGCCCATCTTCGGGAAGGTGTAAACACGCTTGCGAATATCGATAAAGCGCATTGCCATATCCATAAAGTCAGCATCCGGATGCTCATAAAGAACCCACATAATCTTAGCAGCATCCATTGCAGAACCGCCGCCGAGAGCGATTATTGTATCGGGCTGGAATGCAGCCATCTGCTTTGCACCCTCTGTTGCATTCTTGAGGGTCGGATCGGGCTGAACATCAAAGAATGTTGTATGAGCAATGCCCATCTCATCGAGTTTATCTGTAATCGGCTTGGTATAGCCATTCTGATAGAGGAAACTGTCTGTTACGATAAATGCCTTTTTAGCACCGCGAACACTGCGCAACTCATCAAGAGCAACAGGCAAGCATCCCTTCTTGATATATACCTTTTCAGGTGCACGGAACCAGAGCATATTTTCCCTTCTTTCAGCAACTGTTTTAATGTTGATAAGGTGCTTAACACCAACGTTTTCGGAAACCGAGTTACCACCCCAAGAACCGCATCCGAGTGTGAGCGACGGAGCAAGTTTAAAGTTGTAAAGGTCACCGATACCGCCGTGTGATGAAGGAGTATTTACAAGTATACGGCAGGTCTTCATACGTGAAGCAAACTCGGCAAGTTTATCCTTTTCGGTAACTTCGTTGAGATATACGGAAGAAGTATGTCCGTAACCGCCGTCGGCAACGAGGTGTTCTGCCTTGGAAAGGGCATCCTCAAAATCGGTTGCCTTATACATTGCAAGAACCGGGCTCAACTTCTCGTGAGCGAACTCTTCGGAAAGTTCAACACTTTCTACTTCGCCTATGAGAATCTTTGTTCCTTCGGGAACGGTAACGCCGGAAAGTGCGGCAATCTTTGCAGCAGCCTGGCCGACAATCTTAGCGTTGAGAGCGCCGTTGATGATTATTGTCTTACGAACCTTTTCGGTCTCCTGCGGATTGAGGAAGTAGCAACCGCGTCTTGCAAACTCTTCCTTAACGGCATCATAGATGCTCTCAAGAACGATAACAGACTGCTCGGATGCACAAATCATACCGTTATCGAACGTCTTGGAGTGAACAATAGAGTTAACGGCAAGGATAATATCGGCAGTGTCGTCGATAATTGCGGGTGTGTTACCTGCACCAACGCCGAGAGCCGGTTTTCCGCTCGAATAAGCGGCTTTAACCATTCCGGGACCGCCGGTTGCGAGAATGATGTCTGCTTCCTTCATTACGGTGTTTGTCATTTCAAGGGAAGGAATGTCGATCCAGTCTATAATGCCTTCCGGAGCACCTGCGGCAACAGCAGCCTCTAAAACGAGTTTTGCGGCGGCTATTGTGCTGCCCTTTGCTCTCGGGTGGGGAGAAATTATGATTGCGTTTCTGGTCTTCAAAGCCAAAAGACATTTGAAGATTGCAGTCGAAGTCGGGTTAGTTGTAGGAATAACAGCGGCAATAACACCGATAGGCTCGGCGATTTTCTTAATGCCATATGCGGTATCCTCTTCGATTACACCGCAGGTCTTTGTGTTCTTATAAGCATTGTAAATATATTCGGAAGCATAGTTATTCTTGATAACCTTATCCTCCACAATACCCATGCCGGTTTCCTCAACGGCAAGTTTTGCAAGCGGGATTCTTGCTTTGTTGGCTGCAGAAGCGGCGGCAAAGAAAATTTTATCAACCTGTTCCTGTGTGTAGGTTGCAAACTTTTTCTGTGCCTCTCTTGTGCGTGCAATAGCCTCTTCAAGTTTTTCCACGCTGTCTACAATAGCATAGTTTTTTGTTTCCATTGTATATCCTCCTATTTGTTATTACTGAAGTTATTTTCTCAGAGATTGTTATTATTTTAACAATCGCCGTAACTCTTGTAAATTCTTAAAACATATAAGAAGCGTTATCAAATCCGATAACACCCTATGTGAGATATCTGCGTTTTGCCTCACAGAGTTCTGTTATAAACTGCATGTCGAGTTTTGAAAGTTTATAACCGTTTTTATATATGAGCACATCTTTATATATCTTCTTATTATCCGCGCACTTGCGCTGAACAAGATTATACCGTCTCAACATACTGTCCGGTACAGGTGAAACCCACATGAAAGTTTCGGTGTTTTTCGAAAGCAGGTCAAACTGGCTTGCACGCTCGAAAATGAAAATTCTGCGGTCGATATTATCGGGCAGTTCCTCTTTAAACACCTTTGAGGGAACCATTGAGGGTACATACGGGTCGGCGTGAGCAATTTCAATCAAATCGGTCAAATCTTCAAAAGTAATGTTTTCTTTTTTCGCAAGAGGACTGTCCTCACTCATTATAAGTGAATAGGTAAACTCGGTGACAAGTTCGTAATAAAAATCCTTCTCTTCGAGCATTGATTTGAAATACCTGTCATAGTTCTCCGCATAGCGAATAATGCCGAGTTTATAATCATGGTGAAGCATATTGTGTATTGCACGTTGGGAATTCGTTTCCTTATAAAAAATCTCGGCAGACTCTTTGGAGAGCGATTTTGAAAATTCGGCAAACGCTTCAGAAATGTAGCAGGCGCGCGGAACAGAGATGGAAAATTTCTGCTTTTGCGGCGCACCCTTTTTATAGAAACTTTCAACCTCTTCAATACGTGAGATTATGCTTTTGGCAAAATTTATAAACTCTTCACCCTCGGGTGTGAGAATCATACCGTTTTGCGTACGGTCGAAAATTGTAATGCCGAGGTCATTTTCAAGTTCCTTAATAGAACGGCTTATGTTGGGGGCGGCGGTGAGAAGTGTTTCGGACGCCTTGCTGAGCGTGCCGGCACGTGCGACCTCAAGCGCGTGTTTCATATGCAATAAATTCAAAATTCCACCACCCTCACATCATTCTGCATACAGTATAACATTTTTTCAGAAATAAATCAATCGATTTATGCCGTAAAAAGGCACAAAAAAGCAAAAAAGAACCTTTGACAACATCAAAGGTTCTCGTAAAATTATACTTTGCATACATCCGTATCGGTAATAAGATGAAAACCGGCACTTTCAAGCGCATTTTCGGCTTTCTCATTATCCTCAACACGCAAAACAACATAGGCGTGTTTTTCTGTGCGAGCCATAAAGGCGTACAAATATTCCATATTGATATGTGCATTGTCCAAAACTTCAAGTGCTTTTGAAAGTTTGCCGGGGCAGTCGCCGATTTTAACACCGACAACATCGGTCATCTTGATAAGATATCCCTCGTCCGAAAGAGTCTTAATAGCCGCAGCGTTATCGCTGACAATAAGCCTCAATATTCCGAAATCGCGCGTATCGGCAATGGAAAGCGCACGTATGTTTATGTTGTGATTTGCAAGTGTATCGGTTATCGAAACCAATGCACCCTGCTTGTTTTCAACAAATACCGTCAGTTGCTTTAACGACATATTTATTCACTCCTTAGTCAATAAGTTTGCGCTTGTCAATAACTCTGACAGCCTTGCCCTCACTTCTTGCTATGCTCTTGGGAGCAACAAGATGAACGGCGGGGTTGATGCCGAGCATAGTCTTCATAGCCGCCGCCAAAGCCTTTTCCCTTGCGGTGACGCCGCTGACAGTATCGGAGAAATGCTCTGCCGTCATCTCGACCATAACATCAAATGTATCGCTGTTATTGGCACGGTCAACCACGATTTGATAGTTGGGTTCATAGCCTTCGTTCAAAAGAACTGTTTCAATTTGGCTCGGGAAGACGTTTACGCCGCGAATTATAAGCATATCGTCACTTCTTCCCATCGGCTTTGTCATCTTGATATGAGTTCTGCCACAGGAACACTTTTTGCGTGAAAGCACGCAAATATCACGTGTGCGGTAACGCAAAAGCGGAAAAGCCTCTTTATCAAGAGAAGTAAATACAAGTTCGCCTTTACTGCCTTCGGGCAAAACTTCGCCGGTTTCGGGGTCGATAATCTCGGCAAGGAAATGGTCTTCATTAATGTGCATACCGTCCTGCTCACAACATTCGAAAGCAACTCCGGGACCGGAAGTTTCGGTGAGTCCGTATATATCGTATGCCTTTATTCCAAGGGCACTCTCAATATTTCTTCTCATTTCGTTTGTCCACGGTTCTGCACCGAAAATTCCCGCCTTGAGCGGAATAGTATCGGGCGTGTAACCACGCTCTTTAAGCGACTCTGCGAGATATGCGGCGTATGACGGCGTACAGCAAAGAATTGTTGCGCTGAGATCGGTCATAAACTGAATTTGTCTGTCGGTATTTCCCGATGACATCGGAAGTGTCAAACAGCCGACCTTATGACTGCCACCGTTGAGTCCCGGACCGCCTGTAAACAAGCCGTAGCCGTAGGCAACCTGACACACATCTTTCTTCGTGCCGCCCGCGGCAACAATAGCACGTGCACAGCAGTCTTCCCACAAATCAACATCGTGCTGTGTGTAGAAAGCAACAACACGTCTGCCGGTCGTACCAGAAGTTGACTGAATGCGGACACAGTCTTCAAGCGGTTTTGCCAAAAGTCCGTACGGATAGGCATCTCTTAAATCGCTTTTCTGCAAAAAAGGCAAAAGGTGCAAATCCTCAATGCCGTGAATATCTTCGGGTTTTACGCCCTTTTTATCCATAAGGTCACGGTAATACGGCACATTTTCGTAAACGTGTTTAACCTGACGTACGAGTTTTTCGGATTGAAGTTTTTTGATTTCTTCAACCGGCATTGTTTCAATTTCTTTTTGATAATAGCGCTGTTCCATAAAAGAGTTCGCTCTCCTTAAATTTACGAATTATATCCGAGGTCAAAAGCCTTTTTGTTCATATCAACAAAGCGGGGCGCAACGGTCTTCTCAATAGCCGCAATCCAATTTTCATACGGTATATCGAAATATTTTGCCGCTTTACCCATAAGCACGATGTTAACCGCCTTGGAAGAGCCTGCCTGCTCTGCCAATGTGAGAGCGTCAAGCGCATCTATTCCGACACCCTTTTCGATAAGTTCGGACAGCACGTCCTCGGGATAGGTTGCCGCACCGATAATAACCGGCATCGGGTCGATCTGTTGTGTGTTTACGACAATTCTTCCGTCTTTTTTCAAAAAGCGTGCATAACGAGCCGCCTCAAGTTTTTCAAACGAGATAATAATATCTGCCTCGCCTTCGGTCACAATCGGAGAATATACCTTTTCGCCGAAACGAACATAAGTAACGACCGAACCGCCGCGCTGGCTCATACCATGAACCTCGCTGACTTTAACATCATATCCCTCGTCGGTGAGCAGTCTGCCGAGCAGTTTGGAAGCAAGCAAACTTCCCTGTCCGCCGACGCCGACAATCATTACACTTGTAGTATTCATATCTGTCCCCCCTAATTTATCGCATCAAAGGCGCAAAGTTGGTTGCAAACACCGCAACCGACACAAAGCGTGTTGTCAATCTTCGCCTTGCCGTCCTTCAAACTGATTGCCGGACAGCCGAGTCCCATACACTTTTTGCAGGTTCTGCACTTATCGGCATTAACGGTGAGTGCCGGCTTCGGTTTTACGGATTTGAGCAATACACAAGGTCTGCGCGAAATGATAACCGACGGTTCTTCAGCGGCAAGTTCTTCCGTAACGGCGGTCTCACAAGCCTTTAAATCATACGGGTCAACAACACGTACGCGGTTTATTCCGAGCGAACGGCAAAGTGCCTCTAAGTCAACCTTTGCGGCGGGGTCACCCTTAATGTTGAAGCCTGTTGTCGGATTTTGCTGATGTCCGGTCATACCGGTTATTGAGTTATCAAGAATAATAACAGTAGAATTTGTTGCATTATAGGAAATATTGACAAGACCGGTCATACCCGAGTGCATAAACGTTGAGTCACCGATAACGGCAACCGATTTATTTTCGGTTTCCTCTCCCCTTGCGGCATTAAAACCGTGAAGTCCAGAAACGGAAGCGCCCATACAAAGAGTTGAATCAAGTGCCGCGAGGGGCGGAACAGCACCAAGTGTGTAACATCCTATATCGCCGAGAACGGTAATTTTCTTTCTTGCGAGTGTATAGAACATTCCTCTGTGCGGACAGCCGGCACACATCATCGGCGGGCGGTTCGGAATTTCGGAATCGGCAGAGACAGATTCCGGCTTTTCTTTGCCGAAAGCCGCCGCAATGGTAGCTTGTGAAAACTCGCCAAGCGGTGAGAAAAGTTCCTTTCCGATAGCCTCAATGCCGAGGGAACGGACATGGTTTTCGATGATCGGGTCAAGTTCTTCAATAACATAAAGTTTTTTAACGCGTGATGCAAAATCACGTATAAGTTTATTGGGCAGCGGATTGGGCATACCGATTTTAAGTACACTCACGCTGTCGCCGAGTGCTTCCTTAACGTAGAGATACGAGCAACCCGAAGTGATAATACCGATTTCGTCGGAATTGTATTCCACGGTGTTGAAAATGCAGTCTTCGGCAAGTTCGCGCAGTGAATCGGTACGAGCCTCGACAACAGGATGACGCTTTATGGCGTTACCCGGCATCATTATGAACTTCGCAGGATTTTTTTCATAAGGTTTCAATGTTTTCGGAACAGCATCTTCCGTTTCAACAACCGACTGGCTGTGTGCAATACGTGTGCACATACGCAAAAGGACAGGTGTATCGTATTTTTCGGAAAGCAAAAATGCCTCGCGCGCGAAACGGTATGCCTCGGCGGAATCGGCAGGTTCAAGCATCGGAACCTTTGCCGCAACGGCATAGTGACGTGAATCCTGCTCGTTTTGCGAAGAGTGCATTGCGGGGTCGTCGGCAACGCAAATTACCATACCGCCATTCACACCGGTATATGAGAGTGTGAAGAGCGGGTCGGCTGCGACGTTAAGACCGACGTGTTTCATAGCACAGGCAGAGCGTGCACCCGCAAGGCTAGCACCGAAAGCGACCTCTGTTGCAACCTTTTCGTTAGGTGCCCATTCGCTGTGAATATCGTCGAATTTCGACAAAAATTCGGTTATTTCGGTTGAAGGTGTTCCGGGATAACTCGAAACAACTCCGAGTCCTCCGTCGTGAAGGCCCTCGGCAACCGCTTGGTTTCCTATCATCAATTTTTTCATATTATAAAACCTCTCCTAAGATTTATTCTGTGAATCAACAAGACCCTCTGCACCGTAAATTTTACGTAGTTTGGGCTTTTCTATTTTTCCCGTGGGATTTCGCGGAACATCGGCAAAAATTATTCTGCGCGGACGTTTATAACGCGGAAGTTCAAGACAAAATTCGTTAATTTCGTCTTCAGTACAGGTAATTCCCGGTTTAACCTCAATTATCGCGGCGGCAATCTCTCCGAGACGGCTGTCGGGCAAACCGATAACGGCAACGTCCTTTATTTTTGAGTGTGCCGCAAGGAAGTTTTCAATCTGAACGGGATAAAGATTTTCTCCGCCCGTTATAATAACATCTTTTTTGCGGTCAACGAGATATACAAAACCGTCACTATCTTGCATTGCCATATCGCCTGTGAAGAGCCAACCGTCTTTAAGTGATGCGGCGGTGGCCGCTTCGTCACGGTAATAACAGGTCATAACGCCGGGACCTTTAAGGCAAAGTTCGCCGACATCGCCCTTTTTTACCTCGTTTCCGTCGGTATCGACGATTTTAATCTTCCAACCGTAGCCGGCAACGCCGATAGCACCAACCTTTTCGACATTCTCGACTCCCAAGTGTACCGCACCCGGGCCTATCGACTCCGAAAGACCGTAGTTTGTATCGTACTGCTGATTTGGGAAATACTGAAGCCAGCGGTGGATAAGGCTTTGCGGAACAGGCTGAGCGCCTATGTGCATTAAACGCCACTGTGACAAATCAAACTCATCAAGTTTAATATCTCCGCGGTCAAGCGCATTCAAAATATCCTGCGCCCACGGTACCAAAAGCCAAACGATTGTGCATTTTTCGTCGTTTACAGCCTGTAATATGTTTCTCGCCTGCGTACCTTTTAATATTACCGCACGCGAGCCGGATATTAAACTTCCGAACCAGTGCATTTTTGCGCCTGTATGATAAAGCGGCGGTATGCAGAGAAAACAATCATCCCGCGTTTGAGAATGGTGTTTCTGCTCAACACGGCAAGAATGAATTAAACTTTCATGATTGTGAAGTATCGCTTTCGGGAAGCCTGTAGTTCCCGACGAAAAATATATTGCGGCATCGTCGCTCTCCGACAGAGTGCAGGCGGGAAAACTTCCCGAACACTCTGAAATCAAATCGTTATAATCGTCGGCAAAGGCAGGACAACCCGCACCGAAATATATAAGTGTGCAACGTTTTGCGATTTTGTCAGCAACAGCCTCTACACGACCGATAAACTCCGTTCCGAAAATAAGTACATCTGCCTCGGCAAGTTCCAAACAGTAATCTATTTCGTCCGAAGAATAACGAAAATTGAGCGGCACGGCAAGTGCGCCTGTTTTCAATATTCCGAAATAAATCGGCAGCCAATCGATGCAATTCATAAGAAGTATCGCAACCTTTTTACCCTTGCCGATACCGTTTTGCAAAAGCATATTGGCAAGGCGGTTCGCCTTTTCGTTGAAAACCGCCCACGTAATCTCTCTGCGATAATGCGGAACACGCGGGGTTGGCTCTACAAGTTCATATTCATGCCAAGTAAGACGACGTGTTTCGGGCTGGTCGGGATTGATTTCGACAAGGGCAACGTCCTGTGCGTACTCCTTTGCATTTCTTTCAAGCAGATGAACAACAGTCATAAAAAATTCCTCGTTACAACATTTAATATTTCTATTTTACTTTTTAATACTTTAAAAGTCAACATTATTAAAGCAAAAATACGAATTTTTGATAATTTTTATTGACATTAAGACTTTAAAGTGCTAAAGTATACCTAGAATAATCTGTCGGAGGTATGTTTTATGACAACAGTTATGATTACAATCCCCCTGCTTTTATGCTTTGTGGGACTTATGGTAGGCGTAGGTATACGTTGCAGACGCCACACCGCAAACATAGACGGCTTTGTGCTCGGCGGTCGCAATGTCGGCCCTTGGCTCACCGCATTTGCCTTCGGAACATCATATTTTTCCGCGGTAATATTCGTCGGCTATGCAGGACAGTTCGGCTGGGAGTTCGGACTCGCGTCCACTTGGATTGGTCTCGGAAACGCATTTTTAGGCTCGCTCCTTGCTTGGTATGTACTCGGAAACCGCACACGCATTATGACGAGCCACTTAGGTTCTAAAACTATGCCCGATTTTTTTGAAAAACGCTATAAATCGAAAAAACTGAAAATTGCCGCATCGGTTATCGTTTTTGTATTCTTAATCCCCTACACAGCATCACTTTATAACGGTCTCTCTTCACTCTTCAACAACGTATTTGATGTTCCCTACAGTGTTATCGTCATAGCAATGGCGGTGCTAACCGGTATATATGTTATCTTCGGCGGATATATGGCAACCGCAATAAACGACTTTATTCAGGGCATTATTATGCTTGCGGGAATTGTAACCGTTGTGGTGGCGGTGCTCTCAAAGCACGGCGGTCTTGTCAGCGCCGTTAAGAAACTCGGCTCATCGGCGGGAAATGAATTTATTTCCACGCTCGGCCCTAATCCGATATTTTTGTTCTTTGTCGTTATACTGACATCGCTCGGCACGTGGGGACTTCCGCAAATGGTTGGAAAATTCTATTCCATAAAAGACGAAGCATCTATTAAAAAAGGCACGATTATATCAACCGTCTTTGCCGTAATCGTTGCCGGCGGATGCTATTTTCTCGGCGGTTTCGGAAGGCTATATAAAGCCGAAATGACCGACGCGGGCTTTATTGCCGACAGCGGAAAAGTTATGTATGACAAGGTCGTTCCCACCATTCTTTCCGACCTCGCACCGGCAATTATCGCTCTTATAATCGTACTTGTGCTTGCGGCATCAATGTCCACCCTCTCATCGCTTGTGCTTACCTCATCATCGACGCTCACGCTTGATGTTGTTGTGCCCTATATCGAGAAAAAGAAAAAGATAAGCGAAAAGCAAAGCATTTTACTTATGCGAGTGTTTATTGCGTTCTTTATCGCCGTTTCGGCAGTTATCGCAATTCTCAAAGACACAATCTGGGCTGACTCGGTATTTATAGCACAGATGATGGGCGTATCTTGGGGCGCGCTCGCGGGAGCGTTCCTCGCCCCCTTCCTCTACGGACTCTATATGAAAAGCGTTACTAAGGCGGCTGTTGCCGCAAGTTTCGTTTTCGGTGTCGGACTTGAAACCATCCAACTGCTGATAAGCATAGGTGCATTTTCCGTAAACGGCGGCATTTTGGGGTTTGTCTTTACAAACTCGCTCTATTCGGGCGTTTTCGCTATGGTAGGCGGTTTGATTATTGTCCCAATAGTCAGCCTTTTCACAAAAAAGACACTACCTTGCGATGTTGACAGCATTTTCGAATGTTACAATAAATAATAAAACAAGGCTAAAAGATTAACACCCGATGTGTCTGCATCGGGTGTTTTTGTTTACATTTTTAAAATACGTTTTGCGTTTTCGGAAAATATAAGTTCCTTTTCATTTTTTGAGAGCGGCATTGCGCACAGGCGTTCGATTTCATCACCCGCATTGCTCCAAGGCGAATCCGAACCGAAAAGAACCTTGTCTGCACCGTGCGCCTTTACAATCCGCAAAAACTGCTCTTGCGGATAATATTCGAATCCCATTGAAGTATCGATATAAATATCCGTTCCGACAATATATTTTTCAACATCGTCCCACTGCGACTGACCGCCCAAATGTGCCGCCACAATAATGCCACCGCGCATTGCATCGGCAACGTTTCCGAACTGCTTCGGACTGCTGTGAAAGGGCGGCGGAAAAGCAGGGTCATAACCCGCGTGGATTAAAATTATAAGTCCTTTGCTCAAGGCATAATCGTATATTTTAAGCATATCGGGAGAATCAAGTGTAAAGTTTTGATACTCGGGATGAAGTTTTATACCGGAAAGCCCCAACGAACAGACAAAATCGATATCGCGTTTATAATCATCGGTATGCGGAAAAATTCCGCCGAAAGGAACAATTTTTTCTGATGCGACACTCGCAGCCCATTCGTTCAGTGATTTTGTTTGGCTCTGTTTGGTTATTACGGGTTGAATAACCGAAACATCCACACCGAAACGGTTCATATTGTTTTCAAGTCCCGAAACCGTACCATCGGAACAGGGTGCGTATTTTTCGTTACAAGCGGCAACAAGCGAAGTTATTGCCCGCTCGGCGATTTTATCGGGAAAAGCGTGAGTGTGAAAGTCGATTACCATTAAAATCCCTCCGAAAAGTCTGTGAATATATTTTACCACGGAAACTGAAAAAATAAAAGGCAAAAAGCCGATTATTTTTCGGTCTTTTGCCTTTTATGATGTTTTGGCATATAGAAATACATTGTCGTACATTTTTGATTTCTTCGCAACCAAATCGTATAATTCGTCAAATCCGTATTTTTCGGCAAGGGTCTGCTCGTCAGAAAAGAGATTAACACCCAGTCCCAATCGGTTTCCGCTGATTTCGGCACCGATAGCCGCAAGCGTTGTCGGAAACATATCGAACTGAGAAAAAACACGCTCTTTTTCCTTCTTGGGTTCTACTGCGGAATTTATATAACAGTTATATATATGTCTATCATAATCGGAAGAAACATTTCGTTCCATATACTCGGCATCCATACTGCAATGATCGCCGGTAACAACTATTGTCGTGTTTTCGTAAAAATCCTGTTTCTTCAGCCAACCTAAAAAATCATACAACTGTTTTGACGCGCAAGCATACGCATTTTCGTAACATTCTTCATACTCATCATCGCAAAGCGAACAGGTGTATCCACCTATATGATGCGTATCTGTGGTGAGTGTAAAAAAGGAAAAAGGTTCGTCCTTTTGCGATAACTCACTTAACTTTTCTTTTGCATATTCCCAAACGTATTTATCTTCCATTCCCCACCAACCGTTTTCATAACCACTCTCGATTATGCCGTCCGAAATCGCGGTATAATAATCGCAAATCTCGTCAACTCCGTGTTGTGAAAAATAGTTTGAACGACCGCCGAAGGAAGCGTCCGAACCCACTAAAAACATTTGGTAATATCCGTTGTTATGGAGAATATCGGTTATTGAAGTAATCCCCGGTAAAAACTGCGGATAATCGCCGTACAAATTTCCGTCAATCGGAAGTTTAAGCGGCACACCCGCGGTTTGAGCAACCATTGCACCTATCGTCCACGTAGCACCGCTGATTTGCATACAACCGCCGACATCGTTTGTGTCTGAAAAATTTATGTTTTCGTTTGCAAGCGAATAAAGTTCCGGTATTACGTTATAATCCAGAGCGCCGCCGAGACTTTTTGAAAGAAATGTTGTTTCCATTGACTCAAGATAAATATATATCAAGTTTCGCTTTTCGCCCGAAAAAGAAATCTCGGTATCGCTCGGATAAACATATTCTTCATCAAAAAATTTGCCGTCGGTCTGTGAATTTACTACCCATTTTGGTATTCCGACACTGTATGCCGCACCGACCGTCAAAGCAACACACAAAAGTGCCGCCAAAAGTGCCGAAACTTTGTTGCCGAGTGGGAAAATCTTTTTCTTAAAAGTATTTCCGATATTCAAAACAAGTTGCTTTTTCGAGCGAAAAAACAACAAAAACAGCGTAACAGCCGACATCACAACCGCACTAGGCAAAACAAAAAACAAGTAATCTAAAATGAGTTCGGCAGATGTTCCGCTCAAATTTGAAAACATAGTAAAAAGCACTGCGTCAAATCCGATATTGCCGTATTTTTGCTCGCACCATTTTGCGGAAAAGAATGCGAAAAACGCCACTACAACAACAAGTGATATCAAAACGCGGTATAATACTTTTTTATTCCGCTTTACGTCTTTTTGCCCGCTCATTCCAATGTCACCCTGACACCTTTCCGTTCGAACAAAACCGAAACAGCACCGACAGCAACGGCAATCGGCACGGCTGTTAAAAGATAATTGAACATAACCGACGGAGTTGCGGTTTCGGCAGTCAAAAGCGCATCTGCCGTCTTGAAAACAAACTTCTTTATCAACACACAAATAAAATTGACAGAAAGATTATCTATACAGTACAAATACAAAAATGATTTGAAGTTGATATCTTTTTTCAGAAGTTTGTCATACATCAGCACGGAAATTACAGGCGGAAAAAACAGTGCAATAAACAGTAACATTCTTTTTACATCCTTAAAACATTATTTTTGCTAATTATATCACATTGGCTCGAAAAAATAAAGTTAAATTAATTTTTGCGGATTTTGGCGGCAAACGACACAAAATAATCGGCTGATATGTAGATAATCAAAAGAAAGTTATACAAAACGCGTGTTTTGCGATTTTTTATTATAGCTAATCCCGCTGCTGGTTTTACACTGTGTTCCTTCGCGTTTGATTTCATAGTATCTCTCAAATATTAAATCCGCATAAAAAAGGGTGCAACCCCGTTTTGTGAGGTTACACCGCAATTTCTAATTCGCCCATATATCTTGTTATCAGTTTTTCCTGCCCTTGCTTTTGCCCTTATAATTTCTCGGA
>CAZMHU010000022.1:0-27960 GCA_964566175.1 uncultured Eubacteriales bacterium | reverse complement strand
AATCCGAAATTTTTGCAAAAAATTAATGGGTCCTACTTGACCACAAGCAGAGGGGAGCATACTCGGCACAGGGGTAAAACTTTTTACGATAGCGGGTCCCGTTTTGGTATACGGAATAAGCGCAAGCGCGGTTTACGGAGTTATATATTGGTTGGTAGGGTGCATATAATTAAACAGTGCATAAGTAGGACAGATTATTGCCATGCTAAAAGCGGTAGGATAAAAATCCCGCCGCTTTTGCTTTTTCTGCGGAGTTTTAAAATTCGGTGGTATTTTTGTGAGTGCCGTGATATAATTTAATAAAAAGATACGGAGGTACTTTTATGTGGAAAGAGATAAGTGTAAAAGACATTAAAGAAAATGCCGTCGGAATGATTTCGGATGAGTGGATGCTTATAACGGCGGGCAATGAAAGCGGCTATAATATGATGACGGCAAGTTGGGGCTTCGTGGGTGAGATGTGGTCGAAAGACTCGGTTGCTATTGCGGTGCGTCCCCAGCGTTACACGATGGATTTTATTAACGAGAACGAATATTTTACGCTTTCGTTTTACGGTGACAGACGTGATATTCACGCCGTTTGCGGAAAACTTTCGGGAAGGGATGTCAACAAGACCGAGCAGGCGGGACTTACACCGGTGTTTTCGGATAATACCGTGTTTTTCGAAGAGGCACGCTTGGTGCTTGTTTGCAAAAAACGCTATCAAAACCGACTTCAGGCGGATTGTTTCACACAAAACGACTGTGCACAACTTTATCCCGCGGACGACCGCCATTATATGATAATAGGCGAAATCGTAAAGGTTTACGAAAAGCAGTAAAGCGATAATGCTTTCGCAGTAAAAAAAATGCACCGTTTTTAAAAAAAAGTATTGCTATTGAAGATGTTTTGATGTAAAATATTCCTGTTAAAAATATACCTATTTTTAAAAGGCGGGGATTAAAATGGAAAACAGCAAAAGAAGAGTTGGCACGGTATCAAGAGGCATACGCTGTCCGATAATCCGCGAGGGCGATGACCTTGCGACCATTATCTCAAACAGTGTTCTTGAAGCCGCAGAGTGCGAAGGCTTTGAACTTCGCGACCGTGATGTCATTTCTATGACCGAATCCATTGTCGCACGTGCGCAGGGTAACTACGCCTCGGTTGACAACATAGCGGATGATGTTCGAAAAAAACTCGGTGGCGAAACCGTCGGTGTTATTTTTCCGATTTTGTCGAGAAACCGCTTTGCAATCTGCCTTCGTGGTATCGCAAAGGGTGCTAAGAAGATTGTTTTGATGTTGAGTTATCCGTCCGATGAAGTCGGAAACCAACTTGTCAGCCTTGATAAACTTGACGATGCGGGCGTAAATCCGCACAGCGACGTTCTCACGCTTGAAAAATACCGCGAGTTGTTCGGTGAAAACAAGCACGAATTCACCGGCGTTGATTATGTTGAATACTATGGCAACCTCATTCGAGAGATGGGTGCCGAAGTTGAGATTATTTTCTCCAATCAACCCAAGACAATCCTTTCCTACACCGACTGCGTAATCAACTGTGATATTCACACACGAGTACGCACAAAGCGTATCTTAAAGGCGGCAGGCGCAAAGGTTGTTTGCGGTTTGGACGATATTATGAATGCCCCTGTTAACGGAAGCGGCTGTAACGAAAAATACGGTTTGCTCGGTTCAAACAAAGCAACCGAAGAAACCGTAAAACTCTTCCCGAGAGACTGCAAGGATTTGGTGCTTGACGTTCAGGCACGTATTCTTGAAGCAACCGGCAAGCACGTTGAAGTTATGGTTTACGGCGACGGTGCGTTTAAGGATCCTCAGGGCAAAATTTGGGAACTTGCCGATCCGGTTGTTTCTCCCGCCTACACCGACGGACTCATCGGCACCCCGAACGAACTCAAACTTAAATATCTTGCCGACAACGATTATAAAGACCTTTCCGGTGAAGCGCTTAAAAACGCTATATCCGAAAGCATTCGCGCGAAGAACGGCAACCTTGTGGGCAATATGGCATCGCAGGGTACAACACCTCGCCAGTTGACCGACCTTATCGGTTCGCTTTGCGACCTCACAAGCGGTTCGGGCGACAAGGGAACACCTGTTGTCCTCGTTCAGGGATATTTTGATAACTATACAGATTAGTTGATTATAATTTTAAAAGCCTGTGTCGTATGACACAGGCTTTTTTCTATGATTATTCGTTTGCGAACTGACTGTTGTAAAGGGTGTAATAAAAACCTTTTTGTTTCAGCAGTTCGGTGTGGTTGCCGTGCTCGATTATGTTGCCGTCCTTCATTACCAAAATAATATCCGAATGCTTGATAGTCGAAAGTCGATGTGCGACAACAAAACTCGTGCGCCCTTTCATAAGGCGGGTGAATGCGTGCTGAATGTGCATTTCGGTTTTAACGTCTATGGAAGAGGTCGCTTCGTCGAGTATCAACATCGGCGGCAGACAGAGCATTATTCTCGTAATACATATAAGTTGTTTTTGTCCCTCGGACAAGTTGCCGCCGTCTTCGCCGAGGACGGTATCGTATCCGTTTGGAAGTCTTTTTATAAAACTGTGTGCGTGGGTTGATTTTGCCGCTGCAAGAATTTCACTATCGGTGGCGGTCGGGTTGCCGAATGTTATATTTTCTCTTATCGTTCCCGCTTTAAGCCATGTTTCCTGAAGAACCATACCGTAATTTTTACGCAGGCTGTGGCGTGTTACGTTTCTTATATCCGTGCCGTCAACAGTGATACTGCCGTCGGTGACGTCGTAAAAGCGCATAAGCAGATTGATAAGGGTTGTTTTTCCGCATCCGGTAGGGCCGACTATGGCAATTTGCTTTCCGCTTTCAAAGTTAAGGTTTATTCCCTTTATAAGCGGTTTTTCGGGGGTATATGAGAAGGCGATATTGTTGAAAGCAACGTTGCCTTTTGCGTCGGGAAGTTCGGGAAGAGTGCTGTCGGAAGGTTCGGTAGGCTGATCGATAATTTCAAAAACGCGGTCGGCTGATGCGATTGCTGCCGAAAGTTCGGTCACAACACCGGAAATTTCGTTAAAAGGCTTTGCGTACTGTCCGGCGTAACTGAGCAGTGCCGAAAGTGCACCGACTGTAAGAGCGCCGCCGCTTGAAATTACCGTAACAGCACCCATAAGACAAACGATAGCATATATTACCGAGTTTATAACACGTGTAGACGGATTTACCATTGAGGAGAAGAAACTCGCTTTGAGTGAGCATTCACGAAGACGCTCGTTTATTTCCGAGAATTTTTCCGACGCTATCTCTCCGTGGCAAAATGCCTGTACGGTTTTTTGGTTGCCGACCGTTTCTTCTATAAATGAGGTCTGTTCGCCGCGGGTTTCGGATTGAAGTTTAAACATACTGTATGTGCGGCTTGCGATAAACTTTGCTATGAGCAATGAAGCGGGGGTCAGTACAATAACGACCAAGGATATTTGCCAGTTTATTCGAAACATTAAAATTATCGTTCCGATTACCGTGATAACGCCTGTGAAAAACTGCGAAAAGCCCATAAGCAGTCCGTCGGCAAGTGTATCGGTATCGGTTATAATTCGGCTGACGGTGTCACCGTAGGGGTGCGTGTCGATATATGACAGGGGAAGTTCTTGCAGGTGTTCAAACGCCTTTTTTCTCAGGTTGTGAATAAGGTGGTAGCACAGGCGGTTGTTGCAAATACTCATAAGCCATTGGGCAATTGCCGTAGCGCCGGTTGCCAAGGCTATTTTAATTATTATGGTTTTGATTTCCGCAAAATCAACATTGCCTTTGCCGATGATACAGTTGACCGCATCACCGAAAAGAATGGGAATATAGAGAGTGAGTGCAACGCTTGCGGCGGCAAGTACAAGTGAAAAAGCGAAGATATAAATCTGACTGCCGAGCATTTTAACAAGTTTTTTCAAGGTGGTTGTTTTTTTCATATTACATTTCCTCCTTGTCAAGTTGTGAAACGCAAATATCGGCGTATATCGGACAGTTTTCAAGCAGTTCACTGTGTGTTCCCAAGCCGACAACACATCCGTCGTCAAATACCATAATTCGGTCACATCCCATAACTGATGACACGCGCTGTGAAACCGTGAAAACGGTTGGGTTATGTTCAAGGGAAGATATTGCTTTTCTCAAAGCCGCTTCGGTTGCAAAATCCAAAGCCGAAGCGCTGTCATCGAGAATGAGTATTTCGGGATTGCCGACAAGGGCACGCGCAATGCATAGGCGTTGCCGCTGTCCGCCCGAAAGGTTGCGTCCGTTTTGCTCGATTTCACCGTCAAGTCCACCCTTTGCGGCAACGGTGTCGGACGCCTGTGCAATAGCGGCGGCAATCAAAAGTTCTTGATCTGTGGCGGTTTTCCCGCCGAAAAGCAGGTTGTTGCGAACGGTATCTTTAAAAAGAACGGATTTTTGCGGAACAATACCGATTTTTTCTCGTAGTTCTTTATCCGTATAATCCTTGACATCTCTGCCGTTGACAGCAACAATACCCTCGGTAGCGCCGTAAAAATGCGGAATAAGACCGACAAAGGTGGTTTTTCCCGAACCGGTTGCACCGATAATACCAATGTGCTCGCCGCGGCTGACGGTAATGTTTATGTTTGAAAGCGACTCTTCGGCAGCACCTGCGTATTTAAAGGAAACGTTTTTAAACTCAACCGCCGCACTTTTGTCAAGCGAAAGGGTACTGTCCGATTTGCTTTCGCAAAAGTTTTCCGCCGTCAAAACGGAATTTATGCGTTGTGCAGACGCGAGCGATTTGTTTATCGTCATTACCATAGTGGCAAGTTTTATAAGTTCCACCAAAATCTGTGACATATAATTATAAAGCGCAATTACCGAACCGGAGGAGAGTGCGCCCGAATAGACACGTTTTCCGCCGACCCATATTATTGCGATAACTGCCGCATTTACGACGATATACGTCAGCGGATTCATAAGTGCGGAAATTCTGCCTGCCGAGAGTTGAACGGCAGTTAAACTGTCGTTCGTTTGGTTAAACGCGGTTTTTTCATCGTCCTCCTTTCGGAAAGCGCGTATAACACGCACACCTTTGAGCGATTCTCTTGTTGAGAGGGAAAGTTTACCGAGCCGTTGTTGTGCGAGTTTGTAAAGCGGAACGGTGATTTTCATAACGGCGGCAACTATCACCGAGAGCAATGGAATAGTTGCTACAAATATCAATGCCGCCTTAGCATCAACCGAAAACGCCATTATCATAGCACCGCAGACGATAAAAGGCGAGCGGAGCAAGAGTCGCAGTGCGAGATTTACGCCTGTTTGAAGTTGGTTTACGTCGCTTGTCATTACGGTCATTAGGGAAGATGTTCCGAATTTGTCAAGGTCGGTATAACGGCAGTCGCTTATCTTGCGGTAGAGCGCCGTGCGCAGGTTAGCGGCAAAGCCAACAGCCGCCTTTGCGGCAAAATACTGCGCCGTTATCGCCGCCGCAAAGCCTATAAGACCCAGCGTTATCATAAGAAGTCCGTTTGTGTAAATTAGGTGTTTGTCACCGTTTCCTATTCCGTTGTCGATAATATTCGCGACGACGAGCGGCACAAAGAGTTCAAGCAACGCTTCGGACAACTTGAAAAGAGGGCCGAGCACTGCTTCTTTGCGGTATTGTTTGATGTACTGTAATAAATTTTTCATAATATTCCGTCCAAATTCAAATTCAAAACCAAAATCATTATACACGTATAGCGCCGCAAAATCAAGGCGCAGAAGAGCGAAAATCACAGTGACGGATTTAGTTTTGACGGCAACAGCTGGTTGTCTGCTTTGCTTTTCTTTTTCGCATAATTTTGCAAAACAAAGCGAATATTAAGAAAAAGGGGGATTTTTATGGCAAGACGTTGCAACAAAACAATATTTTTCGAAAATCGACCGTCATTCAACGGATTTGCATCCATAGTCGGAAAAAAAGAGGGTGAAGGTCCGCTGGCAAAGGAATTTGACAGCAGCGGAAATGATGATAAATTCGGACAAAAAACATTTGAACAGGCGGAAAGTCAACTTCAACGGTTGGCGCTCATAGCGGCACTTAAAAAGTCGCAAATAACACCAAACGAACTTGACTGTGTGTTTGCGGGAGATTTGCTTAATCAGTGCATCGGCAGCAGTTTCGGACTTAAAGATTTGTCGGTGCCGTTTGTCGGGCTGTACGGTGCTTGTTCCACTATGGCACTGGGACTACTCAATGCGGCTCTGTATGTTGACAGCGGCACGGCAACCTATGCGGCGGCGGTAACCTCTTCGCATTTTTGTTCTGCCGAAAGACAATATCGCTATCCGCTTGAATACGGCGCGCAACGTTCACCGACGGCACAGTGGACGGTTACGGGAAGCGGTGCGGCAGTGCTGTGCAGAACGGAAAATATGCCGTATATAACTGCGGCAACCGTCGGAACAATACAGGATTTGGGCGTCACCGACGCTAATAATATGGGTGCGGCAATGGCCCCTGCCGCATATGACACCATATGCACCTATTTAAACGACAGCGGCACTGCGCCGAACGATTATGATGCGATATATACGGGCGACTTGGGGTTTGTCGGGTCTTCGCTTTTGAGGGAACTTTTTCTGCGTGACGGTGTAGATATTTCGTCGGTTCACAACGATTGCGGCCTTATGATATTTGACCGTGACAGACAGGATGTTCACGCCGGCGGTTCGGGTTGCGGATGCTGTGCGAGCGTGCTTTGCTCATATATTTTAAACCGACTTCGTGACGGCAGGCTGAAAAATGTCCTCTTTTGTGCAACGGGAGCGCTTTTATCACCCACCTCGACCCAACAAGGTGAGAGTATACCCGCCATTGCACATCTGCTTAATATTAGCAGTGCGTTATAATTATTATAGATATCGAAACGCATTCCGAAACACTCGTTTTCGGGGTGTGTTTTTTGTTTATAACTTTCGATTTTTGCAGTCTTATACTTGAAAAATATGTGAAAAAGTGTTATATTTAAATCACAATTCCATTTGCATTTTGACTGATTTGAACGGAGAGTGAAAATTATGAAATATGTAACTTTGTATAACGGTGTTAAAATGCCTGTTCTCGGGTATGGCGTTTATCAGGTGAGCAAGGACGAGTGTGAACGCTGCGTGGCGGACGCACTGAGTGTCGGTTACCGCTCGATTGATACCGCTCAGTCTTATTTTAATGAGGAAGAGGTTGGAAGAGCCGTTAAAAAAAGCGGTATTCCGAGAAATGAACTTTTTATAACAACAAAGGTGTGGATTGAACATTACGGTTATGAAAATGCCAAAGCGTCTGTGCTGGAGTCAATGAAAAAACTCGGCGTGGATTATTTGGATCTCTGTCTTTTGCACCAACCGTTCAGCGATGTTTACGGTGCATACAGAGCGCTTGAAGACCTATATGATGAGGGCAGACTGCGTGCTATCGGTATTTCGAATTTCTATCCCGACAGAATGGTTGATATTGCTTCGTTTGCACGTATTAAACCGATGGTAAACCAGATTGAGATACACCCGCACCATCAACAGGTAGAAAGCAAAATTTGGCACGATAAATACGGCGTACAGCTTGAGGCTTGGGCACCGTTCGGCGAGGGTAGGGGAGATATGTTTAATCTGCCCGAACTGAGGAGTATCGCCGATAAATACGGCAAGAGCATAGCGCAGGTTATACTTCGTTGGCATATTCAGCGCGGTATTGTCGTTATTCCGAAATCTATACATATTGAGCGAATGACGGAAAACTTTAATGTTTTCGATTTTGCATTGACAGACGATGATATGAGCGTGATAGCGTCGCTTGATAAAAGGCAAAGTTCGTTTTTCTCGCACACCGACCCCGCAATGACCGAATGGTTTGTTAAAATGGTTGAGGAACGCAGAAAAAACAACGATTGTAAAAAAGAAAATAAAAATTGGTGAGATTATTATGAGTAAAAAAGTTTTAATGCTTTCGGGAAGTCCGCGTAAAGGCGGTAATTCCGATACGCTTTGTGATGAGTTTGCCAGAGGTGCTGTCGATGCGGGACACTCGGTTGAGAAAATACGCGTTGCCGACAGCAATATTGCTCCCTGTCGTGCCTGCTACGCTTGCCGAAATGGTGGTGTTTGCGTGATAAAAGACGGTATGGCGGACGTTTTGCAAAAGATGATTGACTGCGATGTTTTGGTACTTGCAAGCCCTGTGTATTTTTATTCGATAAGCGCACAACTCAAAGCGGTTATCGACCGCAGTGTTGCCCGCTGGATAGAGGTTAAGAATAAAGAACTATACTACATTGTCACAGCCGCGGACGGTGAAAATGCCGCTGCCGAAACTACCCTTGCCTGTTTCAGGGGTTATGCCGACTGCGTCGACGGTGCAAAAGAGATGGGCGTTATCTACGGTATGGGCGTATATGAAAAAGGCGAGATTAACGCGAAGAATGCTATGGGTGAAGCCTATAATATGGGCAAGAATGTATGATTTTTGCCGAAAACGGCGTTTTCTCCCCATAAATACGCGAATATTCCGTTTTTTTGGTTGACTTAAAAATTTTTTGTGGTATAATAATTTCTAATACCCGACAGGGACGTTTTTGTCGCTGTCGGGTGTGGTATAAATAAGCAAAGCATTATATTAAAAAGGAGTTTGGTATTATGGCATATTATTACAAGGAAGCGGCACATACGTTTAACGAATATTTGTTGGTGCCGGGTTATTCATCGGCGGATTGTATTCCTTCAAATGTTTCTCTTAAAACACCTCTTGTAAAGTACAAAAAAGGTGAGGAACCGGCAATAACGCTGAATGTTCCGCTTGTATCTGCCATAATGCAGTCGGTATCGGGCGAACGTTTGGCTGTTGCTCTCGCACGTGAGGGCGGCGTTTCCTTTATCTACGGTTCGCAGTCTATCGAAGACGAGGCGGCAATGGTAGCACGCGTTAAGGGGTTTAAGGCAGGCTTTGTTGTCAGCGATTCCAATATCCGTCCTGATCAGACTCTTGCCGAGGTTTTGGCTCTCAAAGAGAGTACCGGACATTCTACAATAGCCGTAACCGATAACGGCAAAAGCGACGGCAAACTTCTCGGTATTGTTACCGGACGCGATTACCGTGTCAGCCGTATGACAGGCGACGAAAAGGTAGCCGATTTTATGACTCCGTTTGAGTCACTTATTTATGCCTATGACGATATCACTCTCAAAGCCGCAAACGATATAATTTGGGAGCATAAGTTAAATTCTCTGCCGGTTGTTGACCGCGAGCATAATTTAAAATATATGGTTTTCCGCAAGGACTATGATTTTCACAAGGAAAACCCCAACGAACTTCTCGACAGCCACAAGCGTTATGTTGTCGGTGCCGGAATTAACACCCGCGACTATGCCGAGCGTATTCCCGCTTTGATAAACGCTGGTGCTGATGTTCTCTGTATTGATTCTTCAGAGGGATATTCCGAATGGCAGAAGCGCACTATTGAGTTTGTTCGCGAGAACTACGGCGACAGTGTTAAAATCGGCGCAGGTAACGTTGTTGACCGTGACGGATTTATGTTCCTTGCCGAGTGCGGAGCAGATTTCATAAAGGTTGGCATCGGCGGCGGTTCGATTTGTATAACACGTGAAACGAAGGGTATCGGCCGCGGACAGGCAACCGCATTGATAGATGTTTGTGCCGCCCGTGACGAATATTTTGAAAAGACCGGCGTTTATATTCCGGTTTGCTCCGACGGCGGTATAGTTTACGACCATCATATGACCCTTGCACTTGCAATGGGTGCGGACTTCTTAATGCTCGGACGTTATTTTGCGAGATTTGACGAAAGCCCGACAAATAAGATTAACATTAACGGAAGTTATGTTAAGGAGTATTGGGGCGAGGGTTCAAACCGTGCACGCAACTGGCAACGTTATGACCTCGGTGGCGATAAGAAGTTGTCGTTTGAAGAGGGCGTCGACTCCTACGTTCCTTATGCCGGTACGCTCAAAGATAACGTTCAGTTGTCACTCAGCAAGGTTAAATCCACGATGTGCAACTGCGGTGCTTTGACAATACCCGAACTTCAGGAAAAGGCAAAAATCACCTTGGTTTCCGCTGTCAGCATTGTTGAGGGCGGCGCACACGATGTTATCCGCAAGGATTCTTCGGTTGAAGGAAAGTAAAAAATAATATAAATGTAAAAAACCTGTTACGAAACCGTTTTGTGTTCGTAACAGGTTTTTATTTTTACCAAAGTGTGCTGTCGGCGGTTGATACCGCAACTGCGCCGCTCTGTTTTGCGGCGGCGATTTCTTCCTTTGTTTCTATAAGTCCGCCTGCGATTATCGGAATATCAGTGCTTTCGGCAAAGCGTTTTATAACTTTCGGAATAACGCCCGGCATAATCTCCAAATATGACGGACGGTGTGCGCCGAGCGCGCCTGCCGAGGTGTGGGTAGCCTGTGAGTCTATGGCAAACACGCGCTGAACCGAGGGAAGAGATAATTCCTTTGCGGCTCTGATAATTCCCGTACGGGTACTTATAATGCCGTCAACGCCGATTGAATGGAGATATGCAACGCCGGCTGTATCGCGGCCGATGCCCTCCGAAATATCAACGTGGACAAAAACTTTTTTGCCCGCATCGTGGGCGCGCTTTAAGTTTTCGTTTATTGTGAGAATGTTTGCGCTAAGCATAAAAATGCAGGTTACACTGCTGTTAACGGCGGCGGAAAATTCCTCTTGTGTGCGAATGGCGGCGATAATGCCGTTGCCGAAAATGCTCATACCTTTACACTTCCTCAATATTTTTTGCCGCAACGATGTCAATACCGGTGCCGCATATATTTGATATTATAACATCACCGAGTTTAATAGGCAAGAGCGCTGTTACCTTGTTTATCTCTGTCATACAGTCAAGCACTTTTTCTTTCGGTAATGCGGCGGCGGATTTAACCGGCAACATAACAAACGACTTGCTTGTTTTAACGGTAGTTGTCAGTGTGCGAACGGGTGCGGTGCACTCGGCGACGGCATATTTTGCGCCACGAGGACAGGTGTTACCCTCAACCTTTACAACTTCCTTTCCGTCAAGAGTGACACAAAGCGAACATCCCATAGGGCATACGATACAGGTGAGATTACGTGTTTCCATTATTTTGCCTCCTTTACGCTGACGGTTATATCTTCCGCACAATCTGCAAGCACTGCTGCGCTGAGTTTGACGGATTCCATTTCTCCCGGTGCAACTTTAACCTTTTTGCGTGAAAGAAGAGTCTTTCCGTTACTGCTAACCGTTATTATAACATTTTTATATTCATTATTTACGCGGAAAAAGATGTTTATATCGTTTTCTTTACTTTCAATACGCTGGGGAACGGTGTAGCGTACCGCGCCGTCGGGTATTACGCTTAGGGGAGCACATTTTTTTGCTGTGCCCTTTATAAATTCCGCGGCTGATTTTCCGGCAAGGGCAGATTCTTCCGAAACAAAGTCAACCAAATCGTGAACGTGGAGAACGTTTCCGCAGGCGAAAATTCCGTCTATTTCGGTTTGGCGTCCCTCGTTTACTGAAGCACCGTTTGTAATACGGTTAAGTTCTATTCCGGCTGATTTGGTGAGTTCGTTTTCGGGAATGAGTCCGACTGAGAGCAAAAGTGTGTCACATTCGAAATACATTTCGCTTCCCGCAATGGGACGGCGGTTTTCGTCAACCGCCGAAACCGTAACGCCGGTAACACGTTCTTTCCCGTGAATTTTTGTAACGGTGTGGCTCAAATAAAGCGGAATACCGAAGTCGTTAAGGCACTGTTCGATATTGCGCTTGAGTCCGCCCGAATATGGCATAACTTCGCATACGGCCTTTACTTCCGCGCCCTCAAGGGTCATACGTCTTGCCATAATAAGTCCGATATCGCCCGAACCGAGAATTACAACTTTTTTGCCCGGCATAAGACCACGCATATTAACAAACTTTTGCGCCGCCCCCGCCGAATAGACACCTGCAGGACGAGTGCCCGGAATATTAAGTGCGCCGCGGCTACGCTCACGGCAACCCATTGCGAGGATAACAGCCTTTGCCTTGATACTGAAAACGCCGTTTTCACCGTTCATTGCGGTAACGACACGGTCGGGTGTTATTTTCGTTACGATGGTATTGAGCATATACGGAATGCCGAGGGATTTAACTTTTTCTTCGTAACGTGCGGCATATTCCGGTCCTGTCAGTTCTTCGCCGAAACTGTGAAGACCGAAACCGTTATGAATGCACTGTTGCAAAATTCCGCCGAGTGAGGCGTCACGCTCGATTATAAGAATATCGTCTATGCCGTTTTCCTTGGCACTCACAGCCGCCGCCATTCCGGCAGGGCCGCCGCCTATAATAATTAAATCAACATTTTTCATTTCGCTCACCTCTATTTTGTTTTACCGCACAGAATTTTCGAATTTCCGCCGGATTTTGTAACGTCTTCAATATTGAGCGAAAGTTCTCTTGCAATAATTTCCGCAACAATGGGCATACAGAAACCACCTTGACAGCGACCCATTCCGCTTCTTGTTCTGCGCTTTACGCTGTCAACGTCGATAGCGGCGGGATTGGTGTGTATTGCGTTTACGATTTCACCCTCTGTGATGCTCTCGCAACGGCAAACAATATGACCGTAGCGGCTGTCGCGTTTTATAACTTCATTCTTTTCCTCGTCCGACATATGTGAGAATTTGTCCATAGGCTCTCGATAAGGATTAAAGTTTTCGTTCTCCGTGAGAACAAGCCCCATATTTTCAAGCAGTTTTGTAACGTACTTTGCAATAGCGGGGGAAGAAGAAAGTCCGGGCGACTCTATTCCCGCAACGTGGAGCATATTTTTTAGGTTATGTGACTCTTCTATTATAAAATCGCCGGTGTCGGGTGTGCTGCGAAGACCGCAGAAAGATGTTATTGCCTTGAAAATGGGAACATCGTTTACCATATGCTTTACGCTGTCGAGAATCTGTGCAAGACCGTCTTGCGTGGTTTCGGTGTTTTCCTTGTCTTCAATATCGGTCGCGGTAGGACCGAGTAACATATTGCCGTGTACCGTCGGGGATACGAGAACGCCTTTGCCCATTTTGGACGGCGCACCGAAAACGGTTTGCGAGAACATCTCTCCCGCGTCCTTGTCGAGAAGTATGTATTCACCGGCACGTGGTGTTATCGAAAAATAGTCGTCTCCGACAAGGCGTGCGACATCGTCGGAGTGAACACCTGCGGCGTTGATGACAAAGCGTGCTTCGATGCTGTCGGTATCACTGCAAACGGTAATACCGCCGTCATTTTTCTTTATTGACGTAACGGCAAAGTTTCTCATTAGAACTGCGCCGTTGTCCATAGCGTTTCCGATAGCGGCAACCGTGAGACCGTAGGGGCAGACAATACCCGCACTCGGTGCGTGGAGAGCGGCTATACCGTTTACCTGCGGCAACATATCGTGAAGTTCTTTTTCGTTTAAGAGTTTGAGCGACGGAACGCCGTTTTTTACGCCGCGCTCATAAAGTTCTTTTATAATTTCAAGTGATTCGGCACTGTCCGCAATAACGACCGAACCGTTGTTTTTATATGCAACACCCAATTCGCTTGTTACCTGTGGCATTAAAGCGCAACCCTCAACATTGAGTTTTGCTTTGAGCGAGCCACACTTGGCATCAAAACCCGCGTGGACAATGCCGCTGTTTGCCTTGGACGCACCCAAAGCAACATCGTTTCCTTTTTCGAGTATCACAACAGATACTTTATAGCGGGTGAGTTCGCGGGCAATAAGTCCACCGACAACACCGCTGCCTATGATAGCAACATCATACATTAACAAAACCTCCGCAAAAAATTACGCACAAAGAACAAAAGGGTACACTGAAAGACTACCGTTTTGTTCTTTGTGCGTTCTCATAATCTCTGCACGTATTCACGTTTTCGATAAGGGAATTATACCACTGCAATACGCTCCTGTCAAGGCTACACGTTTACGGTAACCGGCATTATTCCGTTTTTTTCTATGTCTATAAAGGCGTAACTGTTTCTGCCGCTGCGACTTCTTCCGATTGAACCGGGATTAACCAAATAAATTTCGTTTGCATATTCTGTAGCGGCAACGTGTGTATGACCGTAAAGAATAATATCTGCACCGAGTGCACGCCCGTAGGAGAGCAGATGTGATGTGCCGGATTTCACGCCGTATTCGTGCCCGTGTGTGAAGAATATCCGTTTTCCCGCAACATCGGTCACGGCGTGGGAGGGCGTTTGGCTGTAAAAATCGCAGTTTCCACTGACGGTGTGAAAAATCCTATCTGGATAGAGAAGGTCAAAATTCTCTATATCGGAAAGTTTATCGCCCAAAAAGAAAATATGTTTGGCAAGTGGCTGTTCTGAAATTGCCTTGTCAATGGCAAGGGTGCTTCCGTGGCTGTCGGAAATCACAAGTATTCTCATAGTCTACTCCGTTAATAAAATTCATATACTGTAATATCAACACTATTATATCATTATATCGGCGGTGATTACAATGGAAAATAATATTGATAAGAAAAAACTTTTTGAGGTGATAAACAAGGTCGGTAAAAATAAAAAACTTACAGAGGCTGTCGAGCGAAAGGATATAGACGGTATTTTGGGAGCACTTGACCCCGCACAGGCGGGCGAACTAAAAAAAATAATGTCCGACAAGGCAGCACTATCAAAACTCCTTTCGTCGGAACAGGCACAGTCGATAATGAGGTCACTCGGCAAAGATGGAAAATGATAATTTGAGCGAAAAACTGTCGCAAATTTTAAACGATCCCGAGGGAATGGCACAGATACAGTCGTTTGCACAGTCGCTGCTCGGCAGTGATACACCCGCAGAGCAGAGTGCGAACATCAGCAAGGGCGAAATGGACATACTGATGAGGGCGGCGAAAATGCTCCGCAACGACCGTCCCGATGACCGCTCACAACTTTTGCTCGCCCTGAAACCGCACCTGAGTGGGGAAAGACGCGAGCGCGTAGACAGGGCAGTTAAACTTTTGCGTATTGCAAATTTGGCGCCACTGCTGAACGAAACGGATTTGTTCAAATTTTAATGCGGCTTTGAAAAGGGGAGAATTATGGCGGATATCAGCCGAGAGGAGTTTTTGAGCTTGCAGGCAGAGGCACAAAATCGCCTTAAAGAAATGCAAAGGCGGAGCGAAGAGGCGGTGGGTAAAATTCCGCCCGCTCCCGATTTTGTAATGCTGAGGAAAAACGAACCCGAATTACCCAAAAAGCAAAAATGTGAGTCCGCTCCGGAAAAACCGAGGGGTGGACTCGATATACTCAAAATGTTTAATTTTAAAAACATAAATATGGACTCAGACAGGGTTTTGATACTGGCGGTATTATTGCTCCTTGCGGGGAACTCGTCCGACGAACTCTTGCTTTTTGCCCTTGTGTATATAATGCTTTAGCGTATATGCCCTTTCTTTTCACTTGACAGCGTTCTGCGGTTGGAATAAAATAGAAGAAATAAGGAAAACTGTTTTTGTGAAAGGCAAGGACTTTGTATGAAGACTGAATGGAAAAGTTGTATACGTGTTGCGGTTTGCGCTTTTTTGCTGTATCTTTGCATACACTATTGGACAACGGCAGAGGGAATACTTTCGACACTTGTCGGTGCGCTTTTCCCCGTGTTGTGCGGTGCGGCAATAGCGTATGTTTTAAACATTTTGATGAGTTTTTTCGAAAAGCATTACTTCAAGAAATATGCCGATAGACCTATTGTCGAAAAAAGCCGACGAATCGTTTGTATGATTGCCGCAGTTGTGAGTTTGCTTGCGATAATTGCGCTTATTGTTTGGATTGTTGTGCCGCGTCTTGTTTCCTGCGTTAAGTTTATCGTGTCGGAGATTACTCCCGCCGTTCAGAAATTGCTTAAAATCGAATTTATAGCAAGTATAATACCGCAGGATATGTTGTCAAACATTTCAAGCATAAAGTGGGACGAACTTATCTCGAAAGCAGCACGCATTTTGGTTTCGGGTATAGGCAGTGCGGCAGATGCGATATTCACGGTAATCTCTTCGACTGTTTCGACCGTTACAACAGTTTTTTTAAGCATCATTTTCGCGATATATCTTCTGTTAGGCAAAGATAAACTTCTATCGCAAGCAGAACGGATTATACACACCTATTTGCCGAAAGGCGAGGGTAGACTGCGCTATGTTCTTTCCGTCCTTAACGATAATTTTCATAAATATATTGTCGGTCAGTGCACCGAGGCGGTAATACTCGGCGTTTTGTGCACTGCCGGAATGTTCATATTCCGTTTTCCGTATGCTGCAATGATAGGCACGCTTATCGGTTTTACGGCGCTCATTCCCGTTGCGGGTGCATATATCGGTGCAATATTCGGCGCGATGATGATATTGACGGTATCTCCTGTTAAGGCTTTGCTGTTCTTGTTGTTTATCGTGATTTTGCAACAACTCGAAGGCAACCTGATATATCCCCGCGTTGTCGGAAAGTCAATAGGACTGCCGGCGATTTGGGTGCTTGCGGCTGTTACCGTAGGTGGCGGAATAATGGGAATACTCGGAATGCTTATCGGCGTTCCCATTACGGCAACGGTTTATTTTTTGCTCCGAGAAGATATTTACAGACGTGAGGGCAAACCCACCAAACCGACAGAAGAATAATAAAATCCCGTATGCACATCATCATAACGTGCATACGGGATTTTTGCTATATATCGGGGTCGGGGATTACACGCTCGGGCGGTGCCTCGAGCAGAGTCGGGTTTGCAAGATATTTTTTAAACTTGCGGAATGCGAGGGCAAAATAACTTCCCGAACAAATTCGCTCGTCCATTACAATGCCTATTGGCATACATTTTTCGAAAATGATTTCGTTTCCTTTGCGTTTCGGTACTTCGCGGGAATTTCCCATAGTGAAGAACACGCTTGACGTGCCGAATTCATAACAGTGGTGATAAATATGGTTTGTCCGTATTGATGCGAGGTTCGATATTACAAGACTGTTGTGAAAGGGCGACATATCGATAATCTTTTTCGGCAACAGATTGTGCTTGTCAAGCCATTTTACAAGACCTACGCCGAACGGCAAAAGTCCCGGAAGACTCAGCAAAACTTTGATAAGTTTTTCCGTGCCGTTGTTGTCGGGCGTGTTGCGGTTTTCCTCAACATATTTGTTTATCGTGTCATTAACATCGAAAATCGTGTCGGTCGGTTCAAAGTGCATCTTAGACATAGTGCCGTTATCCATCATACCGGACTTCAGCACGACCATTGCAACCGAAACTTCATTTCTCGCATAGGGACGTTTGTTCATAATAAAGCGGTTAAGCAGGGGGAATTCCGCCATAGTCCGTATGTATGCCGATACGACAAGCGACATATGACTTATGCTGTGTCCCTCTTTTCGCTTTTGGTTCAAATAATTTTGCATGGGGTCAAGCGGCAGGTCTATTGTAATCATATTCATCGCATCGTAGCGTTTGTCCATGACGAATGCCGCAACCGTATACATCGGGTCGGTGTTTTTTATACGCTTTCCGTCTCCTCTGTTCATAACTTATACCTCAAATCATATTTTCATAGTAAGCGAAATTCGCTTTCTTGCGACATCAACCGACAGTACACGTACGCGAACGGTCTGACCGACCTTTACTGCCTCAAGCGGATGTTTTATAAAGCGGTCGCAAATTTGCGAAATGTGCACAAGACCGTCTTCGTGAACACCTATATCGACAAAACAGCCGAAATCGATAACGTTTCTGACCGTTCCCGTGAACTCCATACCCTCTGCTAAATCTTTAAGTTCCATAACTTTTCCGTCACGCAGTAGGGGTGCGGGAAGTTCGTCACGCGGGTCGCGACCCGGTTTTTTGAGTTCCTTTATAATATCTTTAAGTGTGGGCACGCCAAGTGACAGTTCATCAGCGAGAGCGGACAGAGTGATTTCGTCCTCGGGAAAAGGTAGAAGTGCCGCTTTTTCGGGAGTGTAATTTTTCACATCAAGCCCGAAATTTTTAAGCAGTTTTTCGGCGGCAGAATAACTTTCGGGATGAACGCCGGTATTGTCGAGCGGGTTTTTGCCGTCACGCACACGCAAAAATCCCGCACACTGCTCATATGCCTTTGTACCGAGTTTTGCAACTTTAAGCAGTTGACGGCGGTCGGTGAATGCGCCGTTTTCTTCACGGTATGCCACAATATTTTTGGCGACCGCCGAGTTTACGCCCGCAATATGCTCAAGCAGTGAAAACGATGCGGTGTTAAGGTCAACACCGACAGAGTTTACGCAGTCCTCAACAACGCCCGAAAGCGCATCGTTTAGGCGGTTTTGCGGCATATCGTGCTGATATTGTCCGACGCCTATTGCCTTGGGGTCGATTTTTACAAGTTCCGAAAGGGGGTCTTGCAAGCGGCGTGCTATCGAAACGGCACTTCGCAGGGAGACGTCAAAATCCGGAAATTCGGTTGCCGCAAGTTTGGATGCCGAATATACCGATGCTCCCGCTTCACTGACAACGGCGTATGAAACTTTGTGTGATAGGCGTGGGAGCATATCGGCAACAAAACTTTCCGATTCTCTTGATGCCGTTCCGTTTCCTATCGAAATGACCGTTACATTATGTTTGTCTACAAGGCGGGAGAGTTTTTGCTCAGCCTCTGCCGTTTTGGATTGCGGGGGAGTCGGGTAGACAACGGTTGTGTCAAGCACCTTTCCCGTTGGGTCGCAGACGGCAATTTTACAGCCTGTGCGATAGGCGGGGTCAAGACCGAGAACGGTGCTGTTTTTAACCGGTGGTTGCATAAGTAATTGGCGTAGGTTTTGTGAGAAAACCTTTATTGCGCCCTCGGAGGCGGTTTCACTGATGGAGGCACGCATTTCACGCTCTACCGACGGAAAAATCAAGCGTCGGTATCCGTCAATACAGGCGTCGTACACCAATTTTCCGCAAGGACTGTTGTTTTTGACATATCGTGCGGCAACAGCCTTTTCCGCAGCCATTTCGGGCAGGCGGAGCGATATTTTCAGAAAACCTTCCTTTTCACCGCGGTTGAGTGCCAAAACACGGTGTCTTGCAATTTTTTCAACCGGCTCGGAATAATCGTAATAGTTTTCGTAAACGCTCTTTTTATCGCTGTCATCGGCGACGGATACTATCATACCCGAACGTGAAACGATAAATCTGAGTTGACGGCGAAGTACAGGGTCATCGGATACGTTCTCGGCAATAATATCGCAAGCACCGGCAAGTGCTTCTTCTGCCGAAGTGACGCCCTTTTCCAAATCAATATAGTTTTCCGCCTCGGCTGTCGGGTCTGAGTTTTCGTTTTGCTCCAAGATAAAGAGGGCGAGCGGTTCAAGACCTTTTTCTTTTGCAATTCCGGCACGGGTACGGCGCTTTTGCTTATAGGGACGGTAGATATCCTCAACCTCTACGAGAGTTTGCGCCTTGTCGAGCGATTGGGTAATCTCTTCGGTTAATTTTCCCTGTTCCTCAATAGCGGAGTGCACCTCTTCTTTGCGCTTTTCGAGGTTGCGTAGGTAGCACAGGCGGTCGTAAATCTCACGCAGTATTTGGTCATCGAGAGTTCCGGTTTGTTCTTTTCGGTAACGTGCTATAAACGGTATTGTTTTGTCATCGTCTATGAGTTGTACCGTGTTGTCGATTTGCCACTGTTTGAGTGAAAATTCTTTTGCAAGTGTTTCGTTAATGTTCATAAAATCAGTTGTTCTTCTCTTTCAGTAAATCTCGTATTTCTTTAAGCAGTTCGGTTTCGGTAGGCTCTTCCTCGGCGGGTTCTTCCTCTTTTTCGGGTTCCTTCGGAGTGAGCGCGTCTTTGATTTTACCGATGAGCGACATAACGAGGAACATCGATGCGGCGATAACAAAGAAATCGACAATATTTTGAATAAAGTTGCCGTATGCCAAAACAGCGGCATCTTCGCCCTCACCGAGTGTCAGACCGTATGCCTTGAAATCAATGCCGCCTGTTATAAGGCTTATCAGCGGCATAATAACGTCAGCCACGAGCGACGATACGATTTTGCTGAATGCAGTACCGATAACAACACCTATTGCCATATCGAGCACATTGCCCTTAAAGGCGAAATCTTTAAACTTTTTCCACATAATAACAAACCCCTTTTTGTCAAATAAAGTACGTTTATTATAACATTCGCTATGCGGTTTTTCAAGCCGTTTATCGTTTATATTTGTGTTATGTGTTTGCGTTGTGAATTTTCGGGACTGCGTTTTAATTTTGCATAATTTGTTGAAAACGGAGACGTAATATGTTAGAATATAAAAAAACAGTTATCGGAGGATATTATGGAGAACAGTACAACAGTATCGGCCTGTATAGTTACCTATAATAGCGGAAAAAAGGTTGGAGAAACCGTTAAAACCTTAAAGCAGTATACCAAAGGTGTGGATTACCGTCTTTATGTTTTTGATAACGGTTCTGTCGATAATACAAAGGATGTTGTTTTATCGGCGGACGAAAACGCGGTCTTTACCGAAACAAACGCAAATTTAGGGTTCGGGAAAGCAAACAACCTTGTTATCCCGCTTATGAATTCAAAATACCACGCAATAGTAAATCCCGATATTCGTCTGGACGGCGATGTTCTTTGCGATATATGCAAATATCTTGACGAACATCCCGACACCGTAATGGCAACACCGAAAATTCTTTTCCCCGACGGAAGAGAGCAGTGTTTGCCCAAACGCAAACCATCTTTCATATATCTTTTGTCAAGACGCACTCCGTTTTTTAAGGAAAAGTCAAAAGAATATACAATGGAAGATGTTGAAATTACCGAGCCGACGGAAATTGATTTCTGCACAGGCTGTTTCTCGGTAATACGCAGTGATGTTTTCAAAAAACTCGGCGGATTTGATGACCGTTTCTTTATGTATATGGAAGATGCCGATTTATCTCTTCGCGCGAAGGAATACGGAAAGGTCGTTTTTTTGCCGCAGTTCCACGTTTTGCACGAATGGGAAAGAAGCAGTTCAAAAAGTTTCAAGTATTTGATGATACATATATCATCTATGATAAAGTTTTTGTGGAAACACAGAAAAACAAAATAAAATAATTAAGATAAGAGCACGGTGCTTTCAAGCACCGTGCTCTTTGCCCCTAAACGGTTGCGGGGGCGTGTCAGTTTTGCGAGAGAATATCCAGCGGAGAAATATATTTTCCGTCACGTACGACGGCAATGTGAATGTGGCTTTTGTCGGCGCATTCGCAGGGCACTGTTCCCACTTCGCCCAACACAGTTCCCGCCTTTACGGTTTCACCCTCGGAAACGGTATTGTTTTCAACACCACAATAATAACATATGATTCCGTTGCCGTGGTCTATTACAACCATTCTGCCCCAAAGTGCGTCGTCGGCGATTTTTGTTATTTTTCCTGCCGCTGCAGATACGACTTCTTCGCCCTTTTCAGCCAAAATATCAACGCCTAAATGCAGACGCATATCGCCGTAGGTTGCGCTGTATTGCAGTGCGGTATTACTGAATGTTTTACCGATGTTGCCTTTTATCGGCATCGTAAAAGCAACATCTTTTTCCGAAGTGTCCGAACTTTGCGTTTTGCTTTCTTCCGCCTTGCTTGAAATTTCGGATTTTTGGGACGGAAGAGAAGAATTTTGTTGTTTGTTCGGAACATTGCTTACGGTCTGTCCGACGTTTTCGGTTTTATTTGATGCGGTTGCTCCCGAAGAATAAGAACTGTCGGGCGAGGTCAGTTTATCTTCTACCGACGAAACAGCCGCCATTGCCGACCACGCCGCCGCTCCGACTGCAACAATACATAAAGCAAGTACAAGATAAAAGCCTTTCCCCGCAAAAAAACTTTGTTTTTTATTATGGCTTGTATATTTCATTTGTTAACACCTCACAATTATGTTTAACAAAACCACCGTACAATATTCAGTTATAAAAAATTTAAGTTTGATTTAAAATATGTTCATATTTTAAACATTTTTCTGAGTTATCATAAAGATACTGAAAGGGAGCCGCAACCCTTTCGGTAATGTCCTTGAAAAAAGGACACCTCCTCAAACCCCTCAAATAAAGAAAAGAGACCTCTACCCCGAGGTCTCTTTTCGTTTATAATATATTTTTATTTTTATTGTTCGGTTTGTTTTTTCGCTGCCGCTTGCTTAATATGTCTGTTTATGATGATAATGAAAGAAATAAACAGTGCGGTAAAGGTCAGTATCCACGTTATGGGGTAGGAAATGAAAAGTCCCGCAAGCGTGTGATATTTCGGAATTGCAAAGACGGTATATATCCAAACTACACGCATAAGGCAAACACCGACAACGGTTATTGCCATAGGTATTACAGAAGAACCTATTCCGCGCATAGCGCCTGTTGAGGTATCCATAATTCCGCAGATAAAATACGGAACGAGAAGATATTTCAGACGTATCATACCGTATTCAATGGCTTGGGGCGAATCGGTTATGTAAATTCCGAGCAGTTGTCTTCCGAAAATATAGAACAGATTTCCGATAATGAAACCCACAACTGCTACCGTGAAAAGGCAGGTGAATGTTATGCGTTTGACACGCTTGTAGTCGCCCGCACCGTAGTTTTGTCCGCAGAAGTTGAGCGAGGTTTGTTGAAAGGCGTTCATTGTGACATAGCAAAAACCTTCGATACTGCCTGCGGCGGCACTGCCCGACATTGCCGTGCTGCCGAAAGAGTTTATAGATGATTGTATAAGCACGTTGGATATCGAAAAAAGAGAGCCTTGAAGTCCCGCGGGAACGCCTATACGCAAAATTTCAAGCAGTGCGTTTTTGTGAATTTTAAGTTCCTTCAGTGAAAGCTTGCAACAGTCGGTTCTTTTTATCAGAGCACGCAATACAAGCACTGCCGAGATTGCCTGTGAGATAGAGGTTGCAAGCGCAACTCCGGCAACATTCATTTTGAGTGCCGCAACAAAGAAAACATTGAGTATAACGTTTATTACGCCCGCAATCGTTAAGAATATAAGCGGAGAGCGCGTGTCACCGACGGCGCGAAGTACGGCGGAGCCGAAGTTATAAAGCAGACTGAAAACAATTCCGCAGAAATAAATTCGCATATAAACGCTCGAAAGCGAGAGAAGATTGTCGGGTGTGCCCATTAAAGCGAGTAATGAACCCGAAAGCGTCACGCCGACAGCGGTGAGAATAAATCCGCTTATTATGGCGACGGGGATTGCCGTGTGTAATGTTCTTGATGCTTTTTCTCTGTTGCCAGAGCCGACAGCCTGAGAAACCGACGCACCTGCACCTACCGACAGACCGATAAACAGGTTTACCATCAGGTTTGTGAGCGAACTTGTAGCGCCGACCGCACCAACCGAATCGCTTCCGCAAAACCAACCGACGACAATAAGGTCTGCCGCGTTGAAAAGCAGTTGAAGAATACCTGTGAGTATTATGGGAACGGTATAAACGATTACATTTTTGAATATAGGACCGCTTCGCATATTCTGTGAATCAAATTTCATACTGACCTCCGAAAGCGTACTGTTTTATCAACGCAATATTATATCACCGCAAATCGGTTCTGGCAAGTGGTGCACGGAAAGGTTTTTTAAAAATTTTCCGTGTCTATCGGTGATTGACTAACGGAAAGAAAAGGTGTATAATAAAATAACAAATAATCCTGCCGAAAGGCGGGGTTTTATTTACCGATGGAAAGGGTGAGAAATATGGAAGAGCAGATGTTGGAACTTTTTGAAAATAAAAGTTTCACACAACTTAAGGCATTGATGTCGGAAACCAATCCTGCCGACCTTGCCACCGTTTTTGAAGAGATTGAGGAACACGAACGACCTAAGTTCTTCCGTATTATGCCCAAGGAACTCGCATCGGAGGTTTTCGCACTTCTCGAGTCTGATACGCAAGAGCAACTCATTTGTGCTTTCAGCGACCGCGAACTCAAAGATGTTATGTCCGATTTGTTTTTGGACGATACGGTTGATATTATCGAAGAAATGCCAGCTAATGTGGCAAAGCGAATACTTCGTCAGGCGGACAATGAAACACGCAGTATCATCAATCGTTTATTGGCATATCCCGATGATAGTGCCGGCGGAATAATGACGACCGAGTATATCGACTTGAAACGTGATATGACGGTTGAGGAAGCCTTTGCACGCATTCGCAGAATAGGTATTGATTCCGAAACGATATACACCTGTTACGTAACAGACCCGCAGAGAAAACTTCTCGGAATCGTTACGGTAAAGCAGTTGCTTTTCGCACAGCCCGAAGATACGATTTCGAGCATAATGGAAACGAATATTATATATGCTAATACGCTTGACGATAAAGAACAGGTTGCGCGAATGTTCGACAAGTACGATTTTTTGGCGCTTCCCGTTGTCGATGCCGAATCACGCTTGGTCGGAATTGTAACGGTTGATGATGCTATTGACGTTTTGCAGGAAGAAATGACCGAGGATATGGAAATTTCCGCCGCTATTACGCCGAGCGAAAAACCCTATCTTAAAACCGGTGTTATAAGCACCTTCTTGGCAAGAATACCGTGGCTTTTACTGCTTATGATTTCCGCCACGCTCACAAGCATTATAATCGGTGGATTTGAGGAAACGCTTTCCAACAATGTCCTTTACGGTATAGCACTTACCTGCTTTATGCCTATGATAATGGACACGGCCGGAAATTCGGGAAGTCAGTCTTCCGTCACCATAATCCGCGCTCTATCTTTGGGCGATGTTGAATATGCCGATTTTTTTCGGGTTCTTTGGAAAGAAATCCGCGTATCGATGCTGTGCGGTGTCTCGTTGGGTGCGGTAAACTTTGTAAAAATCATACTTGTCGATAATCTTTTGCTCGGCAGGGGATACCAAATACCGGTTATAGCGGTTGTCAGTATTACGCTTGTTATAACGGTTATGATAGCAAAATTTGTCGGCAGTATTTTGCCGATATGCGCCAAGCGTATAGGTTTTGACCCCGCAGTAATGGCGAGTCCGTTTATCACTACTATTGTTGATGCGCTGTCGCTTTTGGTATACTTCAAAATGGCAACGGTTTTGCTCGGAATATAAAAAGAATAAAAAACTGCCGAAGTTCCGCTTCGGCAGTTTTTGTTATTTATCGAGAATATAGTCGGCAACCTTTACAGGCTCACCGTTTTTGATGTAAACGCGGGGAACACGGCGTGAAACGCCGCAGACAACTTCATAATTTATAGTGGAGCAAAGTGCCGCCGTTTCTTCAACCGGGAGACCTTTTCCGAAAAGTATTACCTCGTCGCCTTCTGCCACATTTTCAATACGGCTGACATCAACAATAAGTTGATCCATACACACGTTTCCGAGAATTCTCGCACGTTTGTCGTGGATAAGAACGTCTGCTTTGCCCGAGAGTGCACGCGGATATCCGTCGGCGTATCCCGCCGCAACGGTGGCAACCGTCATATCGCGGTCGGCAGTGTAGTTTCTGCCGTAACTCACGGTATCGCCGCACTTGATTTTTTTGACAAACGAAACGGTTGATTTAAAAGACATAGCGGGTTTCAGTTCAAACACGGGAGAAAGTCCAGCCGAGGGTGTGAGACCGTAGAGTATTATTCCGGGGCGGGACAGAGTCATATGCTTGTCGATGTGGAGCATAAGTCCCGCCGAATTGCAACAGTGTTTTTCTTGTAGCGCAACGCCGTTTTCTTCCAAAAAACGGCAAATTTCGCAAAAGCGGTCATACTGTGCGTTTGTGAAAACGGCATTCGGGTCGTTGTCGCGGTCGGCTGTTGCAAAGTGGGTGAAAATTCCCTTTACCGAAAGGTTTGAAAGCGAACAGGCGGAAAGCATATCGTGTTTGTCCGCAAGTTTGCCGTCACGGCAGTCAAATCCGAGACGTGACATTCCGGTATCGGCTTTTAAGTGACATAAAACGGTTACGCCGTCTGCTAAAGCCTCATTTGATAGTTCCCGTGCGTAATCAAGCGAATATACTGTTTGAATAATGCCATTATTTGCGAGTTCAGCCGCGTAGCGTGCCGGCGTGTATCCGAGAATGAGTATCGGCTTTTTTATACCGTTTCGACGCAGTTCAACAGCCTCTTCGATATTTGAAACGGCAAAACCGTCTGCCCCCGCATTTTCGAAAATAGGAGCGACAACGGCAGCGCCGTGACCGTAGGCATCGGCTTTCACAACGGCATAAATATGACCGGACGTATGCTCACGTATAACCTTAAAATTATGTAACAGGGCGTCGGTATCAATTTCCGCCCAAGTTCTTTTGAAAAAATCCATACGAACCTCCTGTCAGTGCTTTTGTGCAACCCCGAGCAGACCTTTGTAAATGCGTAGGGCAAAGGGCATACAGGGCAAGCACAAGAATCCCCAGATAACAGAGTATAAAAGGCATATCTGTCCCATAAAATTAAACGGAATGCGGCTGTAATCCCAAACATTTTTATTAAGAAAAACGTTGAAGACGACGCCAAACAAAAATTCTATCATCGTAACGGCGGCACTGCCGATAATACAGCGGTAGAGTCTGTGCGCGTTTTGCATATGTTCTTCGATTTTCGCAAAGGAAAGGAAACAAAGTCCTCCCGCGAGCATCATAGACCAGTGAGTTCTGCCACGCCACAGAAGCTCAAGCGTGCAGTATCCCACAGCACCGGTAAAAAACAATATTCCGTTAACCTCAAGTTTTTTCAAAAAAATCACCCTTGTTAGGTTTTGAAAAAACCCGATGTTTATTCAAAAATATTTAACGCTTTATACGTTAAACAGGAATTCGACAACGTCGCCGTCTTTCATAACATATTCTTTGCCTTCGGTACGAACAAGACCTTTAACCTTTGCGTTGGCAAGCGAGCCGCACGAAACAAGGTCATCATAAGCGATAACCTGAGCACGGATAAAGCCGCGTTCGAAATCGGTGTGTATTTTGCCCGCTGCCTGAGGTGCTTTAAGTCCGTCACGTATCGTCCAAGCACGGACTTCCTTTTCTCCTGCTGTGAGGAAAGAAATGAGTCCGAGCAGGTGATAACTCTTTTGAATAAGACGGTCGAGTCCGGAATGTTCGAGTCCCAATTCTTCCAAAAACATAAGTTTTTCTTCGGCGGACATTTCGGCAATGTCGGCTTCTGTCTGGGCGCAAATCGGCAAAACTTCCGAACCCTCGGCAGCCGCGATTTTCTTGACTTTTTCATAATGCGGATTACCGTCAACGCCGTCCGCAAAATCCTCTTCACTCATATTTGCCGCATAAATTATCGGCTTTGATGTCAAAAGATCGATAGTGGCGAGAATTGCTTTTTCGTCATCGTCAAGTTCCATGCTTCTTGCACATTTTCCACCGTCAAGATGTGCGTAAAGGCGTTTGAAGAAATCAAGTTCGCCTTGAAGTGTTTTATCGCCTTTAAGGTCTTTCTGAACCTTCGCTATTCGGCGTTCAACCATTTCCATATCCGAAAAGATAAGTTCGGTATCGATAGTTGCGATATCACGTTCGGGGTCTATATTACCCTCAACGTGTACGATATTGTCGTTTTCAAAACAGCGTACAACGTGAACAATAGCATCAACTTCGCGTATATTGGCAAGAAATTTGTTGCCGAGACCCTCACCCTTTGATGCGCCCTTTACAAGGCCTGCAATATCGACAAACTCGATAACGGCGGGAACGATAGGCGGAACTTTGTTTCCGACGGTATACATTTCGCACAGTTTGTCAAGACGTTTGTCGGGAACGGAAACAACACCTACATTGGGGTCAATAGTGCAGAACGGATAGTTTGCCGACTCTGCTCCGGCGTTTGTTATTGCATTGAAAAGTGTAGACTTGCCGACATTAGGCAGTCCGACTATTCCGAGTTTCATAATGAAATTCCTCCGAAACATATATAATTCTTAATATCATAAAAAACATTATAAAACTTTACATCGGTTTTTACAAGGAAAATTAAAAATAAAATAATAAAACCTC
>CAZMHU010000021.1:0-30643 GCA_964566175.1 uncultured Eubacteriales bacterium | reverse complement strand
CCGGACACGCTGACTATGTTAAGAACATGATCACCGGTGCTGCTCAGATGGACGGCGCTATTCTTGTTATCGCCGCAACTGATGGTCCTATGGCTCAGACCAAAGAACACCTTCTTCTCGCACGTCAGGTTGGCGTTCCGTCAATCGTTGTTTTCATGAACAAGTGCGATCAGGTTGATGACGAAGAACTTCTCGAACTCGTTGAGATGGAAATTCGTGAGACACTTGACAAGTATGAGTTCCCGGGCGACGACACACCGGTTATTAAGGGTTCTGCTCTTGTTGCTCTTGAGTGTGCTTCTACCGATCCTACTGCTGCTGAGTATGCTCCGATCCAGGAACTTATGGATGCTGTTGACAGTTACATTCCGACACCTGACCGTAAGGCTGATATGCCGTTCCTTATGCCTATCGAGGACGTTATGACGATCTCCGGTCGTGGTACCGTTGTTACCGGCCGTGTTGAGCGTGGACAGCTTAACGCAGGTGACGAAGTTGAAATCATCGGTCTCACCGACGAGCGCAAGAAGACAGTTGTTACTTCTATGGAAATGTTCCGTAAGACTCTTGACTTCTGCGAGGCCGGCGATAACGTTGGTGCTCTTCTCCGTGGTGTTGGCCGTGACGAGGTTGAGCGTGGACAGGTTCTCTGCAAACCCGGTTCAATCAACCCCCACACCAAGTTCCATGGTCAGGTTTACGTATTGACCAAGGAAGAAGGCGGACGTCATACTCCGTTCTTCAACAACTATCGTCCTCAGTTCTACTTCAGAACTACTGACGTTACAGGCGTTGTTTCTCTTCCCGAGGGCACAGAGATGTGCATGCCCGGCGATAACGTAGAGATGGATGTTGAACTTATCACTCCTATCGCTATCGAAGAAGGTCTCCGCTTTGCTATCCGTGAAGGTGGACGTACCGTTGGTTCGGGCGTTGTTACCGCTGTTAATGCCTAATCTTTAAATTTTGACACAGGTGCAGTTTTACTGCATCTGTGTTTTTTTAGGTAAATAATATAACTTTTTTGCGTCTAAGCCAATCGGCTTGGGCGTTTATTATTTTACACTGATTTTACACGTCTCGGCTTTTGGATTTTACACCGCCGCTTTAAAATATACTTGTACTCAAAAGAGTGTACTTAAAACTGAAAATTAAAAAAGGAGAATGATGAGAATGAAAAAAATTATCAGTATGTTAGTTGCCGCAGTGTTATTGTGCGGTGCAGTTTGCGGATGCGGAGCGGACAAGAGTGTTTCGACAGACGGATCAACTTCTATGAGCAAAGTTATTGGTGCGTTGAGCGAGGCGTATGAAAAAGAAACAGGTGTTGTTGTGAGTTATAATGCCACAGGTTCGGGAACAGGCATACAGGCGGTTCTTGAGGGCAGATGTGATATCGGTCTTTCAAGTCGTAGTCTAAAGGATGAAGAGAAGGCAAAGGGACTCGAGGAAACCGTTTTGGCACTTGACGGAATTGCGATTATAGTTAATCCCGAAAATGCCGTGTCGGATTTGAGCGTTGAAGACGTTGCCGCTATCTATACCGGCGAGATTGCAAACTGGAAAGATGTCGGCGGTGTGGATTCTGAGATTGTTCTTATCGGTCGAGAAGCGGGAAGCGGAACACGCGACGGCTTTGAAAGCATTACCGATACTAAAGACAAGTGCGATTATAGACAGGAACTTGTATCGACCGGCGATGTTATAGCGACGGTTGCAAGCAATCCGAACGCAATAGGATATGCTTCCTTGGCATCGGTAAAAGATACAGTAAAGGCACTTTCGATAAGCGGTGTAGCACCGAGTGAAGATACTGTTAAGGACGGAAGTTATGTGATACAGCGTCCTTTCGTCCTTGTGACAAAAGTCGATACGGAACTTTCAGAAAACGCAAAGAACTTTTTCGATTACATAACGGACAGCGGCGTTAACGAACTGATAAGTTCGGCGGGTGCAGTACCTGTAAAATAATCACGGATTGCGGGTGACGGCAGAAAATGCCGCCGCCCTTTCCGCACGGTGATATAAATATGAAAAAGAACAATTTGATTGAAAAAACGGTACACGGAATTTTTTTGTTGCTTGGACTGTTTACGGTCGGCTGTGTGCTGATAATAAGCGTTTATCTTATCATTTCGGGCATTCCCGCAATACGCGAGATAGGCATTGTAAACTTTCTTTTCGGAAAGGAATGGGCGTCGACCGCCAAAGATCCGAAATTCGGAATTTTACCCTTTATATTGACAAGCGTTTACGGAATGGCGGGCGCTGTCGTTATCGGAGTTCCCGTGGGTTTTTTCGGAGCGGTATTTATTTCAAAAGTTGCCAAAGGAAAACTGCGTGATGTATTGGAGTCGGCCGTGAATCTGCTTGCGGGCATACCTTCTGTGGTTTACGGACTTGTGGGTATGTTGGTTTTAGTGCCCGCAATTAGAAAAAACTTCGACATACCCGACGGCGCGAGTTTGTTAGCGGCGATAGTCGTATTGGCGGTTATGATATTGCCGAATATTATCAAAGTTTCGGTAACTGCACTTGACGGCGTTCCGAAAGAATACGAGGACGCATCACTCGCACTCGGTGCGACTTCCTGTGAAACATATTTTAAAGTTTCCGTTCCGGCGGCAAAAAGCGGTATAGCAACCGCAGTTGTTCTCGGTATCGGCAGGGCGATAGGAGAGTCGATGGCTGTTATGATGGTTGCGGGAAATGTTGCGAATATGCCGAAACTTTTCTCGTCCGTTCGTTTTTTGACAACGGCAGTGGCAAGCGAAATGTCATATTCGAGTCCCGGAAGTCTGCAACGGAATGCTCTGTTTTCCATTGCTCTCGTGCTTTATCTTTTTATAATGCTGATAAACGTAACACTTAATTTCTTTTTGAAGAGTGATAGGAGCAAATAGTATGAAAAAATCGAGAAAAATATATATTTTTGCGATGAAGGCGTTGATGCTCCTCTCGATTATCGCAGTGTCTGCATTTGTGCTTTTTTTGCTTGTTTATGTGCTTGCAAAGGGATTGCCCAATGTTACGTGGGAAATGCTTTCCACCAAACCGAGCCATCTTGAAGGCAGAATAGGCATACTACCTGATATATTAAACACGCTTTACATTGTGATTGCGACACTTGTAATAGTTTTACCTCTCGGTGTCGGTGCAGCGGTTTATCTGACCGAATATGCAAAAAACAAAAAACTCACTGCAATAATCGAATATGCGGCGGAAACGCTTTCGGGAATACCATCTATAATATACGGACTTGTCGGTATGCTTATTTTTTCAAATAATTTCGGAACAAGTCTTATGGCTGGTGCTTTAACTCTTGTAATAATGAACCTTCCTACAGTTATGCGTACTGCGGAAGAGAGCCTTAAAACCGTTCCGCAGTCATACAGAGAGGGCGCATTCGGTCTGGGTGCGGGAAAGTGGCGCGTAATACGCACTGTTGTGTTGCCGGATTGTGTTGACGGAATAATTACGGGCTGCATACTTTCGGTAGGCAGAATTTTGGGAGAGTCGGCGGCACTTCTCTTCACCGCGGGCTTTGCACACAATATAAACGGCATAATCGAGGGACTGAGCCGTCCCGGTGCAACCCTCACCGTGGCACTTTATGTTTACGCAAAGGAAGAGGGAGAGTTCGGTGTTGCGTTTGCCATTGCCGCTATTTTGATGATTTTGACTTTTGCGGTTAATCTTTCGGCAACACTTGTAGGCAAATATTTTGAGAAAAGGAGAAAGGTATGAGCGAGATTATAAAATCGGAAAATTTGTGCCTTTGGTACGGCGAAACACAGGCACTTAACAATATAAATATTTCTATTGATAAAAACAGCATAACGGCACTTATCGGCCCGTCGGGTTGCGGAAAATCCACATTTTTGAAAACCCTGAACCGTATGAACGATTTGATTTCCACGGTTAGTATAACCGGTGATGTGCTATATAACGGAAAGAGCATTTTTGAGAAAAGTGTTGACGTTAACGAACTCAGAAAGGATATCGGAATGGTTTTTCAAAAACCAAATCCCTTTCCTATGAGTATATATGACAATATTGCCTACGGACCGAGAACACACGGAATAAAGAGCAGAGTTAAACTTGACGAGATAGTGGAGCGGGCATTGCGTGATGCGGCTATTTGGGACGAAGTAAAGGACAGACTGAAAAAAAGCGCGCTCGGTCTTTCGGGCGGACAACAGCAACGTCTGTGTATCGCACGTGCATTAGCGGTTGAACCGAGTGTTTTGCTGTGGGATGAGCCGACAAGTGCACTTGACCCTATTTCAACGGCAAAAATTGAAGAATTAGCATTGAAATTAAAGGAAAAATACACTATAATTACGGTAACACACAATATGCAGCAGGCTGTTCGCATTTCGGACAAGACCGCCTTCTTTTTGCTCGGTGAACTTATTGAGTGCGCCGATACGGAAAAACTTTTTTCCAACCCGCAGGATAAACGTACAGAGGATTATATTACAGGAAGGTTTGGTTGATATGAGGACAAGATTTGATGACCAACTCGATGTGTTAAACAATAAAATGATAGAAATGGGCGGCGAATGTGAAAGCATAATCGCCCGAGTGGCGCGAGCGCTTATTGATGGCGATATAAACGAAGCCGAAAAAGCAAAGTCCGAGGGCGGTCGCATTGACGAAATGGAACGTGAAATCGAAAGTATTTGCCTTAAACTACTTTTGCAACAACACCCCGTTGCGAGAGATTTGCGTACCGTTTCCGCCGCGCTTAAAATGATTACCGATATGGAACGCATAGGCGACCAATCCGAGGACATTGCCGAAATTGTTGTGTTTTTGAACGGCAGAACAGGTACTGAATGTCACGCAATACGTACAATGGCAGAAGCGATAATCAAAATGGTAACCGACAGCGTTGATGCCTATGTTAAAAGGGATTTTGCACTGTCGCAGGCGGTCTGCGCTTATGACGATATTGTTGATAACTGTTTTGCCGAAGTTAAAAGGACTTTAATAGGAATGATTTCCGAAAATCCCGACGACGGCGAATATGCACTTGACCTTTTAATGATTGCAAAGTATTTTGAACGTATCGGCGACCACGCCGTTAATATTGCCGAATGGGTAGAATTTTCCGTTACCGGTGTTCATAAGGGAGATGTTTGACTGTGATTTGGTGCGTGGATGACGACAGCACAATCCGTGATATAGAGGTTTATACTCTGAAACAGACAGGTTTTAAGGCGAAAGGCTTTTCCGACGGACTGTCTGTGCTTTCGGCTTTGCAAGACGAAAAACCGGAACTTATCGTGCTTGATATTATGTTGCCGGAAATCGACGGCGTTGAAGTTCTGCGCAGAATACGCGAAAATCCCGAAACAGCGAAAATTCCCGTTATTATGGCAACGGCAAAGGGAACAGAGACCGATAAAATAATCGGTCTTGACTGCGGCGCGGACGATTATCTCGTGAAACCGTTCGGCGTTATGGAAATGGTGGCACGAATAAAAGCGGTTCTTCGCCGATGTGAAGAAAAGCAAAACAGTGGGATATATAATTTCGGCAAAATTACACTCAATGACAATTCACATACCGTCTTTGTCGGGGACGAAAGTGTCAATCTGACCTTTAAAGAATATCAAATACTCCGTCTTTTTCTGCAAAATCCGACATACGTTTTTTCAAGGGACAGACTGCTTTCAGAAGTGTGGGGCGTTGATTATGTGGGTGAGACCAGGACGGTCGATGTGCACATTAAAACTCTCAGACGGAAATTAGGGTCACAGGGCGCTTGTATAGAAACTGTTATAGGTGTCGGATATAAAATGGAGGAACCGAAATGACAAAGAAGATTTTTCGCTCGATTTTTTCGGTTTCGGTGCTTGTTCTGTGTGCAAGTTTGGTTATAACCGTCGGTTTCCTTTACGATTATTTTAACAGGTTGCAGATTGAGCGTCTTCGAGAGGAACTTGTTATTATCAAGGGCGGTGTCGAAGAAAGCGGAAGTGCGTTTTTTGACGGTTTTAATTCGGACGTTTTTCGTTTTACACTCGTCTCGCCCGACGGCGAAGTCATTTACGATTCTAAGGCTTTGTCCGACAGTATGGATAATCATATTGACAGGGAAGAGATTGATGAAGCGTTAAAATACGGCAGCGGAAGTAGCGCACGTTATTCCTCTACCCTTACCGAACGCACATTTTACGAGGCGGTGCGCCTGGAAAACGGTAACGTTTTACGTATTTCCGCAACACAGGTAACCATTGCATCGCTGATAATCGGAATGTTACCTGCGATATGTGCGGTTGTGCTGTTTTCGGTTATTCTTGCGATAGTTCTCTCACAAAAAATGGCAAAGAGTATTGTAAAACCGCTTGAAAAACTTGATTTAGACAATCCCGAAAGAAACGATACATATGAGGAACTGACACCCGTACTTTCCAGACTCAACCGTCAGCATAGGCAAATTCTTCGACAAATGCGTCAACTGAAGCAAAAATCGGACGAATTTGAACAGATTACTTCCTCAATGAGTGAGGGCTTGATTTTAACCGATAAAAACGGCAATGTTATCAGTATAAACAGTGCCGCAAAAAAGATTTTTGCCACCGATGGTTCGGTTGCGGGAAACAGTTTTTTAACCCTCGAAAGGCATACAGTTTATACGGCCCTCAAAAGGGCACTGAACGGCATTCACAGTGATTTCACAGAGGAAAGAAACGGCGGTGAATACCGTTTTTTGATAAATCCGACCTTGTCCGACGGCAGAGTGATAGGTGCGGTTATAATCTGTATTGACATTACCGAGTCCGCCCGCTCGGAACGTAACCGTCAGGAATTTACCGCCAACGTTTCGCACGAATTGAAAACACCGCTGCAGTCGATTGTCGGCAGTGCGGAATTGCTTGAAAACGGTTTGGTGAAACCCGAGGACGAAAAACGCTTTTTGGGTAATATCAAAAGCGAGGCTCTCCGCTTGGTGGAACTTATAAACGATATTATAAGGCTTTCGCAACTCGACGAAGGTGCTACTTTTCCCGACGAAGAGGTCGATTTGTATGAGATTGCAAGTGAGGCTGTAAAATCTTTAAGTAATGCGGCGGAGAAGAAAAACATAACGCTTTTGCTTGAAGGTGAAAACTGCGTTATGCGCGGTGTGCGCCGATATCTTTACGAGATTGTTTACAATCTTTGCGATAACGCCGTCCGCTACAATAAAGACGGCGGCAGGGTTTGTGTTTCGATAATGCACAAAAATGGCGTACCGACGATTTCTGTTGCCGATACAGGTATCGGTATTCCGCCGGAACACAGAAACCGCATTTTCGAACGCTTTTATCGTGTCGATAAAAGTCACTCAAGGGAAACCGGCGGGACAGGCTTGGGACTTTCGATAGTCAAACACGCCGTTGCCTGCCACGGCGGCACGGTTTCCCTTGACAGCACCGTAGGTGTAGGCACTACCGTGACGGTAACTTTTTAGGAGGGATTTGTATGTGGTTGATTTTTGCATTGCTTTCGTCGGTCTTCGCCGCTCTGACTTCGATATTGGCAAAGGTCGGCATTGACGGCGTAAATCCCACCATTGCTACGGCAATCCGCACATTGGTTGTTGTTGCGCTCTCTTGGGGTATGGTTTTTCTCACAAATTCACAGACAGGTCTTTCTGATATCGGACGGCGCAGTTGGGTGTTTTTGATTCTGTCGGGACTTGCCACAGGTGCTTCTTGGCTCTGTTACTACAAGGCACTGCAACTCGGCGATGTTTCAAAGGTAGTCCCGATTGATAAATTGAGTGTTGTGATTACGCTTGTTATGGCTTTTGTGTTTTTACACGAAAAATTTACCGTAAAGTCGCTGATAGGTTGTGTCTTGATAACTCTCGGAACGCTTATTATGGTATTGTGAAAACAAAAAATCACGACAGTGAATTTCACTGTCGTGATTTTGCTATTTTTCGGGCAAACACTCAACGAGTGTAACACTTTCGGATGATTTAAGTTTAAGTTTTCCTTTTATGCAGTGCGGTAGAAAAAAGTAGTCACCTTTTTTTATCGGAAATTCTTTGCCGCCGCAGGTGATAATTCCGTTGCCGTCAATCACAATATATATTGCGGGAGCGGTTAAATCGCTTGTTTCTGCGTTGCAAACCGAAATGCGGTTTACGGCAAAACAGGGAGTATCGTTATAAGAAATCAGACTTTCACGTCTGATGCCGTCCTTTTCATAAACCGTTTTAGGTTCTTTTTTAGCAGTTTTGACGGCATCATCGCCGTAAATATCAAAATTGAAAACATCAAGCGCAGTGTCGGCGTCAAGACTCAAATACATCGTCTGCTCACTTATACGATTTCCGGCACACCACGCCTCGGGTTGGATAGTAAAATCGGTCGGCTCCTGCGTTTCGAGAATAAGACAGCCGGCACCTATTGCGTGAACCATTTTTGCGGGTACAAGATAAACTTCCCCTTTTTTAACCGGAATGCGGTTCAAGAGCGGTTCCATACAGTTTGGGTCGCTATAACTTCGCTTTACCGCATTTTTAAATTCTTTTTTTGAAATTTTATGCTTGAACCCGAAGTAAAGACAGGCGTCCTCGCGAGTATCCAAAATCAGCCACGACTCGGCTTTTCCGAAGGAAGTGTTGAAGTGTTTTTGAGAGTATTCTTTATCGGGGTGTGCCTGTATCGGCAGACGAACGGCACTGTCAAGTAATTTAACAAGCACGGAAAAACTATCCCTGTCACCCAACATTTCTCGCTTGTTTTGTTCGAGTAATTCGCAAAAGAGAATATCCGTGTTTTTAATGCGGGATAGACCCTCGTTTTCAATGGTAGTGCCCTCGTTGAGCGCCTTTACCGAGGAACATATCCATTCTTCGGGTAAAAAGCCGTCTTTCGGCTCATCACCGAAAAAAGAGGAAAAGAGTTTGCCGCCTGTATAAATTCTGCCGACACGGTTTCTTTCGAAAAATATCGGTGCGTTAATAATTTCTTTTTGTGTCATACGGTTACCTCTGCAAATATTTTATGATTTTTTGTGCTTCTTCAATGCTTTTGTAAATTCCGCAGGCTGCGAGTGCGAATATTGCAGCACCGTAGGCTGCCTCTTCGGTGTGGGCGGGAAGTTGTATTTTCATTCCGAAAACATCTTCGCAAATTTTGCACCAAACAGGACTTTTTCTCAGTCCGTTTCCCGAGCCTATAAGTTGTGTCGGCTTGCGTGTGAGTGTGTCGGATATTTCCGAATACATATCGTAAAGTTCGTTTACCGTGCCGCACAATACGCCGCAAATAAGTTGTTCCGGCATAAAGTTATCGGCGGTGAGGTTTTCGATGCTGCCGCGTGCGTTCGGGTCACTTCGTTTGCCCGAAAAAGCAGTATCAACGCAAAGTGGGTTTTCTGTAGGATATGCACTTTCTGCAAGTGTGTCCATAAATCCGTAGGCAGAGTCGCATTTCCCGCAGTACCTTTCAAATGCCGAACGGAAGAACCTCTCAAGGGCGGCATATGCTCTGCCGCCGCAAAGCGCACTGCCGACAAGAATATGCCTTTCATCGCTGAGAGGGCGTACTTCTCCCGAGGGGAAAACCGTGTTTTTGTTTCCGAGCAATGAAATCTGACTTCCTGTTCCGATGTTGACAAGAACGGAATTTTCTGCGTCTGCAACCGAACCTAAGAAAGATGCTTGATTGTCACCTATGGCGACAGCAACCGGAATATCGTTGTATTTGCCTATAACCGTTTTCTTCACGGTCACTGTCGGTAAAATATTCGGGTTTATTCCGAGTTTATTTAAATCGCTTTTATTAAAATCAGCAGTGTCCGAATTGAAAAATCCGAGAGATGCGGCGTTTGATACGTGCATAACAGGTTTTTGCTTTCCCGCAAGCCGCATTGCAATATAATCGTGTATTGTGCAAAGTTGTTCGGCGTTTTCTGGAACGAGTTTATTTTTAGTGTTAAAATAATGTGTCGCAAGACCGTAACCCTGTGGTACGGAATATCCTGTAATGTTTTTTATAGCGTCACAGTAGGTGATTTTGTCTGTTTTTTTCTGTCCCGCTCTGCCGTCTTGCCAAGTATAAAGCGGACTGCAGGCATTGCCGTTCGCATCAATATAGAGAATACCGTGCATTTGTCCCGTGACACCTATTGCCAATGGGGTATAAGGGGGCAAAAGTTCTTCGAGCGCAGAGAAAACCTTTCTTTCGATTTTTTCGACCGATTGCACTTTTTCGTACGCTTTTTCTGTTTTTATAAAACTGTCGTTTTCAAGCGTTACGGTTTTTTTTGTTTCTCCGCTTGCGGTGTCTAAAACTGTTAGGCTTATTGTTGTTGTACCTATATCAATTCCTATTACGTTCATACTAACACTCCAATGTTGTCGAGCGTGGGTCAAGACGCTTTATAATATCCTGTTGTATGGCGGGAGAAAGGTCGAGAAAGTTTACAAAGGTACCGTGTATTCGCATAATGTAAATGCCGCTCGGTGCATACTTTTTCGGTTCTGCCAAAACTTTTCTCAGCATTTCCGGTGTTGTAACATTAACATAGAGATAAAACGGGGAGAGGTTTTCGTTGTTTGGGTTAAAGAACAACTGGCGCATAACCTTGTTTTTGAACTCAATACCCTTTTCTTCATATGTTTTGCCCTTGAAATATGTCGGGTCTATACCGAAGTGCGAAGCGTATCCGCCGCACATTTTAATATAGGGAAGTTTGAAAGAGGAGAGCACGCGGAAACCGAGTCCCAAATGTGCATCACCGTATAGCGGGTCAACACCGTAGTTCATCATATCCCTTGCGGCACGGCCGTTTGGCAGTGCGCCGACCCAATAACCGTAGGTGAGGTGGGTAGAGGGCGAACTGAAGTCGGGACGGAACGGATTTCCGAGATAGTTCTTTTGTGCCGCAACAATATCCGCAACGCGGTTGGCAACCGTCGCTGCTTCGCTGTCTGCAACGGCATCGTTATTGCCGAACTTTTTGCAAGCAAGCAGATATTCTTTAAGTTCGCCGTCGTTTTCAAAGTTATTTTTAAGTGCCTCAAGCAGTCGGTCTTTATCCTGCGGGCGTTCCTTTAAGAGCGTGTCAACCGCAACGAAACTGTCCGAAACAATAGAAAGACCGTGTATCAAACAGCCGCTTCCGTTATATTTTGTGCCTTGATGTTCGGTGTCACGCATATCGTATCCGGTTTCAATTCCGCCCATAAGGGTGCTCAAAAAGGGAACAGGCAGATGTGAAACGGCGCACGATGCCGCGTTTGCCGATTTAACCATCTCTAAGACGATTTTTTCACAGTTGGCATAAAAACGCTCTCTGAGGTTTTCTAGTATACATTCGGTACTGTCGCCTGTTGCGGGTAGAATATGCTCGCCGGTTATGAGCGAGACACCGTCGGTCAGTGTGAGTTCGAGAATTTTTCCGAGGTTTAACCAACTGTTTGTGGTGTTGGCATTGTCCTTGCCCATAATAAGCGGCTCTTGACAGCCTGCGATTGAATAATCGGGCAGGTCGTTTTCATCAATGCCCGAATTTTTCAAAACCTCAAACATACTGTCATCGTTGAAGAGTGAGGGAGTGAGACAGCCGGGGGTGAAGAAAAAGCGTCCGAGTTCGCGGTAGAGTTTATCGGGTGTGTTTTTGTGAAGTTTTACCGAGAGTATCGGTTGCGGAAGGTTCATATCGTAATATGCGTCGAGTAGGGCATAAGAGCACTCGTTTGTTAGGTCGTTTCCGTTTGTGTCCTTGCCGCCTACAATAAGATTTTGCGATATTGCCCAACTGCGGTCGGCAACATTATAGAAAACCAACAAATGTTTGAAAAGCGCCGCTGCCTCATCGCGAGATAAGCCTTCTGTCGCACGGTAGGGTTCAAAAATTCGGTCGGCATTTCCGACAGAGAAAGCAAAGGGATTGGGCGACTGTTCAAGACACATAACCTGCCACAGAAGCATAAAACTTTGAATGGCTTCAAAAAGCGTAGTTGCTCCCTTCGCCGGAACTTTTTCAAGGGCGGTTGCAATGTGCAAAAAACGTTCTTTTTTGTCGCCGACAGCATTTTCAAGTGCAATCTTTCTATATCGCTTTGCAAGAATTAAAACCGCCTCAAGTGAATCGAGCATAGCGGCATAGACATCAAGGCGGCAGGGGTCATCGGTTTTGTTCATATTTTCCTTGATTTCGTCAATCATTTTTTCAACACCGACGGCAAGCACGTGGCGCATATCCGGTATTACGTGTCCGGTAACCTGCTCGATGAAAAAGGCTACCTCTTTTGTGTAACCCTCGGCTTCGGAATAAAGTTTTGAAAGAGCTTTGACATATGGTGTCTGTCTGTCGTGTTTGCGAACGGCATCAATGCGCTCTGCCGTTATTTCACCATTCGGCTTTATATCGCCGAATACAGCTGTGGGGTCGCAGTATCCCGAAAATGTTTCAACGCGGAATGAGGGATTTATAAGGGCATAACTGCGAGCAAAGGCATCACGCTGAGTGCCGGCGAAAACCGCGTTATCGCTTATGTAAATCGGCAGTTCTTTTGCAATTTCCCTCAGTAAATATGCCGAGTGGCGCAAAGGTGACAACCCTTTGGTTTCCGACTCGTGAAGAATGCCGATTTCTTTTGATAAAAACCAGCCGTCAAGACGCATAATACTGCGTTCTTCTTTGAAAAGTGCTTTTGCCAGTGAGGTGATTTCTTTCGGTGAATATGACATAACAGTTTCTCCGTTTCTTATGTTCTCACAACGGTAATTCCCGCTGCGGTAAATTTTTCGGTGATTGTTTTATATTTTTCGTCGGTTATAAATGCGTTTTCCATACGGTATTCAAGCCCACACTGTTTCCATTTGTCCTTGCCGTATTCGTGATAAGAAAGCAGTTCGACTTTGATTTTCTCGGAATAGGGTAAAAGCGTATTTATAAAACCGTCAATGTCGGCGTCGCTGTTGTTAAAACCGTGTATCAGCGGAATGTGTATCAGCGTGTCAACATTCGCATCGTAGGCTGCTTTAAGATTTTCGAGAATAGGGCCGAGTCTCCCACCCGTAATTTCAAAAAGTCTTTGTGCGTTTGTGCTTTTAATGTCCATTATTAAGTGATCGAGAAAAGGGAAAAGCGTCGGTAGATTTTCAAGGGCGCCGTTTGTTTCTATTGCGGTGTTGATGTCGTGTGCTTTAAGTTTTTTGAAAAGTTCCGTTACGGCGGACAGCTGCAGGGTGACTTCGCCGCCCGTGAAGGTCACGCCACCACCGTCGAAAAACATAGGTTTGCAGGAAAGAATTTCCGCAAGGAGTGTGTTGGGCTCGGCTTCGTAAACCGGAAAGGCGGGATAAACTGAGGCGGCATTCATCCCTTCGGGATTTGAGCACCAAGGACAGCGGAAATTACATCCATGCAGATGGTATACAAGGCGGTTTCCCTCACCGTCCTGCGAGTAATTAAAACCCTTTTGAAAGTATTTTATTTTCATAACTCCTCCATTAGTTCAAGCCTTAAACTAATTAACATAACAATTATAATACACACGTCGGGGTATGTCAATAAATAACTTTACAAAAGCAAGGCGTTGAATTATAATATATTAAAATTTATGTTGACGGAGGGACTTTTTTGAAGTCGGATGCTTATAATGTCAAGACGATAAAAAACGATAATCGAGCACTTATTCTTAATATTTTGCGAAAAGTGCCGACATCTCGTGCGGATATTGCAAAGCGCACGGGCCTTTCAAAATCGTCCGTTACGATGATAACAAACGCCCTTATTGATGAAGGACAGGTGTGCGAGATAGGCACATACATTTCCTCTGTCGGCAGAAAACCTATACTTTTGGATATTGAAAAAGATTTTCGCTTTGCGGGCGGTGTTGTTTTACATAGGCATGAGGTTACGGTTTGTCTGACAAACCTTAAAATGGAAGTCATATCTTTAGAAACGAAAGATATGAAATCGTTTTCAACTCCGGACGAGATAGCCGATTTTGCCGCTGACGCTTTTTTAAGACTTGTGAAAAAGGCGAAATTTTCACTTGATAAGTGTATAGGAATAGGTGTTAGTAGTCCCGGGCCGCTTGATTGGAAAAAGGGCATAATTCTTTCTCCGCCAGAACTTTCCGTTTTAAAAAATACCGCCGTTGTGGAAGAAATACGGCAACGCACGGGAGTTAAGGACGTTGTGCTGGAAAACAATGCCGTTTTGCTTGCAATGTGCGAGAACCTAATTCCTGAGAATGAAAAATTCGGCAGTTTTATATCGGTAATAATTTCGCACGGTATCGGTTCTGCCATTGTCACCGACGGAAAAATTTATCGCGGAGCAGGCGGGTTTTCGGGTGAAATAGGTCATATCAGCGTTGTTGCGGGCGGAGAAAAATGCGAATGCGGAAACAGCGGTTGTCTTGAAAAATATGTCTCGCTCGCCGCTCTTAAAACAAAGTTCGGTTTTGCTCACTATCACGAAATTGTTGATATGGCATATTCGGGAGAACAAAAAGCACTTGCTGTGCTTGAATACATATGCACCTATCTCGGAAGCGGTTTGGTTACGGCGGTAAATCTTTTCGATTTGGATGCCGTTATACTGCACGGAGATTATTCATATAAGCCGCAGCTTCTTTGCGGTATGCTTGAAGATTATATAGGACGCAATTCGCTTGTTGCCGGCGCACACAGCGTTAGGGTATTGTGCTCGTCCGAACGCAGGGATAGATATTACGGCAATTCCACTGCCGCAATTATCGAAAAATATTTTGACCAACTTTTGGAGGGATAGTAATGATACTCGACAGATATGATGAAGCAACATATATGAAACCTGTTTGGGAAGGCGACACCGTTTATCACGAGGATGTGCTTTTTTATAGCGGGAAAAAGCGTGCGAAACTGCTCTATCCCATTGACAGTATTGTTTCGGTTCGCAGTTATGACCTCGGTGTTGAATTTAAATACGGTACGGACTATACTGTTGAAAACGGCGAACTTGTAATGTGCGATAATTCCGCTTTGCCGGTATTCGATATAACACCTTTCACCGAAACACCTCCCAAGCACGTTTTCCCTGTTAGTGGTAGAAAAAATTTATACCTCACCGAGGCGGACTGTGTTGTTATGCGCCAAAAGTCGGTTGCGGTAACATATAAACACACATGCCTTTGGAAAGACGGTTACAGCGGACGCGGCGTACCGTCCCTTCGCACACAACTGCCGTCACTTTTTGAACGGTTCTCGTCCGGCGAGAGCGTTAATATTCTCTTGTACGGCGACAGTATGTCATCAGGATGGGGAAGCAGTGGTTCATATTCCGATAACCGCATTTTGTCTGCCGCAAACGACGGTACATATATTGAAACCTGTCTGAATGTTCCGCCATATTCTCCCGCGTGGTACGATATGTTCATTTCGGCGCTCAAAAAGAATTATCCAAATGCCAATATAAATTTCGATAATATATCGCTCGGCGGAACAGGCTCAAAATGGGGTGCCGACTGTGCTTCGAAACGTCTTCGTTTTGTAAAAAACAAACCTGATATCGTTTTGCTTGGTTTTGCCATCAACGACGCCTGCGGAGGAATGCCCGCCGATGAATATCGCAAAAATATGAATGATATAATCGAAAACATTAAAAACGACGAAAACGGAAACAAAGACGCACTCTTTGTGCCATTCTCCTGTCATATCTGCAATGAAAACGCAGAATGCTATCCGACACAGCGCTTTTTGGATTACGAAAACGCCCTTTGCGATATTGCAGAAAACCGCAGTGATACCGCTGTTTTAAAACTTTCAACCCTCTTTGCCGATATCGCCAAAAGCAAAGAACCACTTGACAGGCTTGAAAACAATATAAATCACTGTATGGATATGGGCGGACGTATCTATGCACAGGCAATGGTCGAAGCCTTTAAATAAAACCCTATACCGTCCTGTATATCACAGGGCGGTTTTCCTTTGTCATAAACAGTGCGGCAAAAGCATATCCATATTACAAAAGAATGTGTGAGCGGAGGATTGCTATGACCGATACGAATATTTATAAAGACATACAGGCGAGAACGGACGGTGATATATACATTGGTGTTGTCGGCCCTGTGAGAACGGGAAAATCAACATTTATAAAAAGATTTATGGATATGCTTGTTCTGCCAAATATCGACGAGCCGTATTTAAAGGAGCGCGCGAGCGACGAACTTCCGCAGTCATCTTCCGGCAGAACGATTATGACGACCGAGCCGAAGTTTATTCCCGAAAACGCCGTCAGTATTACGCTTGAAGATACCGCAAGGCTCAATGTTCGGCTTATTGACTGTGTCGGATATATTGTGCCGAGTTCGATAGGCTATATTGAAAACGAACAGCCGAGAATGGTTATGACACCGTGGTATGACGAGAGTATACCCTTTAATATGGCGGCGGAAATCGGCACACGTAAGGTAATAAACGAACATTCCACAATAGGACTTGTTGTTACGACCGACGGAAGTATAAGCGATATTCCGCGCGAGGAATATGAGGAAGCAGAGGAGAGGGTCATAAGCGAACTTTGTGATATAAACAAACCGTTTGTTGTCTTGCTCAACTGTATGTATCCCGAAGCACACGAAAGTGTCGCACTTGCTAAACGCCTTGCGGAGAAATACGGCGTGCCGGTTACACCTGTTAACTGTATCGAACTGACAACCGAGGATATAAAACGCATTTTGGGCACTGTGCTTTTCCGTTTCCCGATAAAGGAAATAGGGATAAAACTCGGCAGATGGGTCAACACACTGCCTTGTGACCATTGGTTGAGGTCTTCCTTGCTCTCTACGGTTAAAGAAGCCTGCGACGGTATGCGGATAATAAACGATGCCAGAAGTTTGGAAGAAAAGATCTCGGTAAACGAATTTATTGATTTTGCAAGGATTGAGGGCATTGACCTCGGAACAGGTTCTGTCAAACTTTGCGTTGAAACGAGAAAAGAACTTTTTTACAAAGTTCTCTCCGAAATGACCGAACTTCCCATTGCCGACGATGAAGCGCTTATGACCTGCATTACCGAACTTGCACACGACCGACGCGAATATCTTAAAGTCAAAAACGCACTCGATGAGGTTGAGGCTACAGGTTATGGAATTGTGATGCCGTCTATTGAGGAACTTGAACTCGAAGAACCCGAAATTATGAAACAGGGCGGGCGTTACGGTGTCAGACTTCGCGCTTCCGCACCGTCGGTACATATGATGCGAGCGAATATCAAGACCGAAGTTACGCCTATTGTCGGAAGTGAAAAACAAAGTGAAGAACTTGTTATGTACCTTTTGCGCGAGTTTGAAGAAAGTCCCGAAAAAATTTGGGATTCCAACATTTTCGGAAAATCGCTTAACGAACTTGTGAACGAGGGTTTGCACACAAAACTCTCAAAAATGCCTAGCGATGCCAGAAACCGAATACAGGAAACACTGGAACGCGTGATAAACGAGGGTTGCAGTGGACTTATTTGTATAATACTTTAATATTGAAAATCGCTGCCGCAATGCGACAGCGATTTTTTTAAATAAAAAGATTTACTTTTAAAATAATTTGCGGTAAACTATGAAGGAATATGTATTAAATTAAACAGTGCCGATATTGACAGGCGGAGGTTTAAAATGGCAAACAGTAAAATTATAATAAAGGGTGCTAATGTTCATAATTTGAAGAGAGTGAGTGTGGAATTACCGCGTGATAAACTTGTTGTTTTCACGGGACTTTCAGGCTCGGGAAAATCCTCGCTTGCGTTTGATACGATATATGCCGAGGGTCAGCGCAGGTATGTTGAATCGCTCTCTTCTTATGCGAGAATGTTTTTGGGACAAATGGAAAAGCCCGATGTCGAACTCATAGAGGGACTTTCTCCCGCTATATCAATCGACCAGAAAACGACTTCGAAAAATCCCCGCTCAACCGTCGGTACTGTTACCGAAATATATGATTATCTGCGTTTGCTGTATGCGCGTGTCGGTGTTCCGCATTGCCCGATATGCAAAAAGGAAATCTCTCAGCAGACCTGTGACCAAATTGTCGATAGGGTATCGGCACTTGAAAAAGGTACGAGAATACAGGTGCTTGCTCCCGTGGTTCACGGCAAAAAAGGTGAACATCAAAAAGAGTTTGAAAGTGCGAGAAAGTCGGGATATGTCCGCGTGCGCGTTGACGGAAATATTTATGACCTATCCGAAGAAATAAAACTTGAAAAAAACAAAAAGCATAATATAGAAGTAGTTGTCGACCGCCTTGTAATAAACGACGATATAAAGAGTCGCCTTGCCGACAGCGTTGAAACGGCGGTAACACTTTCGGGCGGACTTGTGGTTATCGATGTTATAGGCGGAGAGGAACTTGTATTTTCCCAAAACTATGCCTGTGAAGAACATGGTATAAGCATACCCGAACTCAACCCCACGATGTTTTCCTTTAACAATCCGCTCGGTGCGTGTCCGACCTGTATGGGACTCGGAATGTTTATGAAGGTCAACCCGCGTCTTGTCGTGCCGAATGAAGAACTGACCTTGCGCGAGGGTGCGATAAAGGCTTCGGGTTGGAGTATTAAAGGTTGGTACGGCGAAGAAAATTCTGTTGCCACGATGTATTTTACCGCACTCGGTGAAAAGTATGGTTTTACGCTTGATACAAAGTATAAAGATATTCCGTCCGAGGGAAAACGTGCCATTCTCTACGGCACAAACGGTGAAAAACTTAACCTTAAACGCAGTAATCTTTGGGGTGGCGGAACGCACTCTGCGGCGTTTGAAGGAATTATAAACAATATTGAAAGACGTTATAAGGAGTCATCAAGCGAATACGCACGTGCCGAACTAGAGGCTCTTATGACCGAGAGTGCCTGTCCCGATTGCAAGGGTGCACGCTTAAAACCCGAACCGCTTGCTGTTACAGTGGGCGGGAAGACGATAAAAGAATTTTGCGATATGTCGGTCGCCGACGAATTTGATTTTGTCTCTTCACTTTCTTTCGGTGCAATGCAGGAAAAAATTGCAGGCCCGATAGTAAAAGAGATAAAAGAAAGACTTAACTTTTTAAACAGTGTCGGACTTGATTATCTGACCCTTTCGCGTTCGTCGGGAACGCTGTCGGGCGGTGAGAGTCAGCGTATACGTCTTGCAACACAGATTGGTTCGTCCCTTATGGGCGTTGTCTATATTTTGGATGAACCGAGTATCGGTCTGCATCAAAGGGATAACTGCCGACTGATAGAAACGCTGAAAAGACTGCGCGACCTCGGCAATACCGTTATTGTCGTAGAACACGATGAAGATACCATACGTTCCGCCGATTATGTTGTGGATATCGGCCCCGGTGCGGGAATACACGGCGGAGAAGTTGTCTGCGCGGGCAGTGTCGCAGATATAACGGAATGTGAAAAATCCATAACCGGCGCATATCTTTCGGGCAGACGTACAATTCCTGTTCCGAAAAACCGACGCAAGGGCAACGGAAGTTTCTTAACCGTTAAGGGTGCGGTGGAAAACAACCTGAAAAAAATAAACGTCAAAATCCCGCTCGGAAAATTTGTCTGCGTAACGGGTGTTTCGGGTTCGGGAAAGTCCTCGCTAGTCAATGATATAATCTATAAAGAACTTGCATCACGTCTTAACGGTGCAAACCGCATAGCGGGCGAGTTTAAGAGTATGGACGGCGTGGAAAATCTTGATAAGATTATCGATATCAATCAGTCACCGATAGGCAGAACGCCGCGTTCAAACCCCGCCACATATACCGGAGTGTTCACCGATATACGTGAACTTTTTGCTCAAACAAAAGATGCGAAAATGAAGGGTTACACCGCGGGCAGATTTTCCTTTAATGTAAAGGGCGGTAGGTGTGAAGCGTGCGAGGGTGACGGAACACTCAAAATCGAAATGCATTTTTTGCCCGACGTTTACGTGCCTTGTGAAGTTTGCGGCGGAACACGCTTCAACCGTGAGACTCTTTCGGTAAAATATAAAGGAAAGAGCATATCGGATGTGCTTGATATGACGGTTGAAGAGGGAATGAATTTCTTTGAGTCTATCCCGAAAATCCACAGAAAACTTAAAACACTTTGCGATGTCGGTCTTGGATATATTAAAATCGGACAGCCGGCAACAACACTTTCGGGCGGTGAGGCACAGCGTGTAAAACTCGCAACCGAACTTTCAAAACGCGGAACGGGCAAAACGATATATATTCTCGATGAACCTACGACCGGTCTGCATACGGCGGACGTTCACCGCTTGCTTGAGGTTTTACAGCGTCTTGTCGATGCGGGAAATACCGTGCTTGTTATCGAACACAATCTTGATGTTATAAAATCTGCGGATTATATTATAGATTTGGGACCCGAGGGCGGTGACCGTGGCGGCAGTATCGTCGCAACGGGAACACCAGAACAGGTTGCCGAATGCGAAAAATCCTATACCGGAAAGTTTTTGCGGCCGCTGTTAAATTTACACACTGTTAACTAATAGCGGGCGGATAGCGGTTAAAATGTTAACAAAGAAAGGATGTGAAACGCTTGCTCGGATATATTAAGGCGTATAAGTCGGAACTTCGTATCAAGGAATACGAAATGTATAAGGCAGTTTATTGTTCGCTTTGCAAATATATGGGGAAGCGTTACGGCTTTTTAACTCGCTTTACACTGAGTTATGATTTTACCTTTCTTGCATTGCTCAATATGTCGCTTTCCGATACAGTGTGTACCGCAAAGCAGGGGCGATGCGTCTGCAATCCGCTGAAAAAATGCACATACTGTGCTGACTCGGACGAACTTTTGTGTTACCCTGCCGCCGCATCGGTCATAACGGTTTATTATAACCTGCTTGATAACGTTGCCGACGAAAAGGGAATAAAAAAAGCGGCGTGCTTTTTGCTTTCTCGCATTTTCGGCAAAGCACACAAAAAAGCGGCTGCCGATTTTCCGGAGATTGAGAGAGTGACTGCGGAATATATAAAAAATCAGTCCGAGGTGGAAAAGAGCGGTTGCCGTGATGTTGATAGGGCGGCTGAACCGACAGGACAGGTGCTCTCGGCATTCTTTTCCCACTGTTCCGACAACGTCGATGATAAGCGTGCGCTTGAGCGGCTCGGCTACTGTATAGGGCGTTATATATATTTAATGGACGCTCTATGTGACCGAGAGGACGATATTAAGAAAAAGCGTTACACTCCTCTCTCATATGATGACGGTGTCGAGCGTGCACAGCGCAATGTCTATATGTGTATAAATGAGTCGGTAAAGGCTTTTGAACTTTTAAATATTAAACAACTTAAAAATATATTGGGTAATATAATATATTTAGGTCTTGAAGATACTTTAAAAAGGAGTTTGTCAAATGAAAGACCCGTATGAAATTTTGGGAATAAACAAAAACGCAACCGACGATGAGGTTAAGCGAGCATACCGTGAGATGGCACGCAAATATCATCCGGATAACTATGCCGAAAATCCGCTTTCCGACCTTGCCGTCGAGAAAATGCAGGAGATTAATGATGCCTACGACCGCATAATGAATCAGCGCAGGGGCAAGAACAAATCGTCAAACGGAAACGCGGGATATAGCGGGTCTGCCGGCTCTGCTTTTCCCGATATCCGCCGTCTTATTTCGAGCGGCAGATTTGAAGAAGCGCAGGAACTTCTTGACGGCGTTCCCGCACAAAGCCGCAATGCGGAATGGTATTTCTTAAACGGTTCGGTGCTTTACAAGCGCGGTTGGTTTGACGGCGCATACAGCGATTTTGCGACCGCTTGCCGTATGGATCCGACCAATCCCGAATACCGCGAGGCATTTTCGAGGATACAGCGTCAAACCCGCGGCGGATACAGCAATCCCTACGGCAGTCCGCAAAATATGGGCGGATGCAGTGCCTGTGATATGTGTCAGGGTTTGATTTGCGCCGATTGTTGCTGTGAATGTATGGGTGGCGACCTTATTCGTTGCTGCTGACGGGAGCGTAGTTAATACTATGAAGAAAACCGGTAATATAACGCTCGGTGCTATGCTCGGTGCTTTGAGCGTTGCGGTAATGCTTGTTTCATATTTTCCGTATTTAACATACAGTGTTCCCGCAATAGCGGGACTCTTTATAATGACGGCTGTAATCGAGATGGGGACTAAGTGGGCACTGTTTTCGTATATAACCGCGGCTGTGCTGACACTGCTCCTTGCCGAGCCGGAGGCGTCGCTGTTTTTTGTATTCTTTTTCGGATATTATCCTATCGTGAAAGTGCCGTTTGAGAAAGTTAAAAAACCGGTTTTACGGTTTGTCGCAAAGTTTGCGGTTTTCAATGTGGCGGTTTTGCTGATATATTTTGTTTTAATGCGGATTATGGGTATAGACGGCGTTTTCGGCGGCTATACGAAATATATGATTTACGGATTGTGGATTGCTGCAAACGGCGTGTTTGTGCTGTATGATTATATGCTTGCGGTATTGGCACAGTGGTATCTGTGCAGAATTCATCCCGTTGTTGTAAAATTATTTAAAAGATAGCGGTGTAAAATGGGTAAGAGGATTATTGTAATAGGCGGCGGTGCGTCCGGACTAATGGCTGCAGGCTTTGCGGGAAGAAACGGCAACGAGGTTACGGTTTTGGAGTCGCAGCCGCGTGTTGCCCGAAAGGTTATGATAACCGGCAAGGGTCGCTGTAATGTAACAAACAATACCGATTTAAACGGTCTTATACGTGCGGTCAACGGAAACGGCAGATTTTTGTATTCTGCCTTTTCCGCTTTTTCGGCACAGGATACTATGGATTTTTTTGAAGAGCGGGGGATTCCGCTCAAAACCGAGCGGGGAAACAGGGTTTTTCCCGTTTCGGATAAATCTGTTGATATCGTGGACGCGCTTTCGACGTTCGCAACCGAAAACGCAACAGTAATAAACGCAATCGCGAAGTCTGTCAAAACCGAAAACGGCAGTGTTTGCGGAGTTACGCTGGAAAGCGGAGAAACTCTTGAGTGTGACGGTGTTATAATAGCGACGGGTGGACTTTCATATCCGCTGACAGGTTCAACAGGCGACGGCTATCGTATGGCAAGAGAACTCGGACATACCGTAACGCCGCTCCGTCCTTCGCTTGTCGGTGTCGAATGTGCCGAAGGGTATTGCACACGCTTGCAAGGGTTGAGTCTGCGAAATATCGGATTTACACTTTCTGTCAAGGGTGCAAAAAAACCGCTCTATACCGATTTCGGTGAACTCATGTTTACGCATTACGGAATATCGGGTCCTGTGGTGTTGAGTGCATCGGCAAAACTTTCCGATTTTGAAAACAACGAATATATCGCAACGGTTGATTTAAAACCCGCTTTGGATATCGCAACGCTCGATGCTCGTTTGCTTCGCGATTTTGGGGATAATTCCAATAAAAACTTTGTAAACAGTCTTGCGGCACTGTTGCCGAAAAAGTTAATACCGGTGATAGTTTCACTTTCGAAAATTCCGCCCGAGTGCAAGGTAAATCAAATAACGCGGGAACAGCGTGCGACGCTTGCGGCATTGCTTAAAAACCTAACCTTGCATATAACCGCGGCACGTCCGATTGAAGAGGCGGTTATAACGGCGGGAGGGGTATCGCTGTCTGAGGTTGACCCGAAAACAATGCAGTCAAAGAAAATTTCGGGACTTGCCTTTGCGGGCGAAGTGCTTGACCTTGACGCCTGCACCGGCGGGTACAATTTGCAAATAGCGTTTTCTACCGGCTTTGTTGCCGGAAGCAATATATAGGGGGATAAAAAATGATTTCTGTGGCAGTTGACGGCCCTGCGGGAGCGGGCAAAAGTTCAATTTCGAGGGCTGTATCAAAACAATTAGGATATATTTATGTCGATACCGGAGCGCTTTATCGCACGGTTGCGCTGAAATTTATGGCGGAGGGCTATACGCCAGAAAAAATTGGAAATGTTGAAAAAATTCTTTCCGATACAAATGTTGGTATAAAGTTTGAAAACGGTGAACAGAGAATGGTGCTTGACGGCAATGATGTTACCGACGGTATTCGTACACCCGAGGTTTCGATGATGGCGTCGGCAGTTTCGGCTTTGCCGACTGTACGCGCGTTTTTGCTTGAAACACAGCGTCGCCTTGCAAGGGAAAATAACGTTTTGATGGACGGCAGAGATATCGGTACTGTCGTACTTCCCGATGCCGAGGTCAAAATATTTTTGACGGCAACACCGCAAGCACGTGCTGACCGTCGTTATAAGGAACTCACCGAAAAGGGTATGACGGTTGAATACGAAAATGTACTTGAGGATATTATCACACGTGATCGCAACGATTCCACACGTGCCGTTGCACCTTTGAAACCTGCCGAAGATTCGGTATATCTGGATACATCAGACCTTGATTTTGAGCAATCGGTAAATGCCGTAAAGGATATTATTGACAAAAAACTGAGGGAGCAGTAAAATGACCGCCTTTTATAAAACAATACGAGCAGTGTTGCAACCGGTAGTACGCGTGATGTACCGAATTGACTGCAAAGGTCTTGAAAACGTGTCGGACAGCGGTGCGCTTATGCTTTGTTGTAATCATACATCAATGTTGGATATACCGCTTTTGATAGCACTATGTCCGCGCGAGATTTGCTTTATGGCAAAAAAGGAACTTTTTAAAAATCCGGTTTTTGCTTGGATATTTAAAAAAATGGGCGCATTTCCCGTTGACAGAGGTGGCAGGGATATTGCCTCAATCAGACATTCGCTTTCGATTGTGGAACAAGGAAAGGTTTTCGGGATTTTTCCCGAGGGTACACGTCACAAAAGCGGTTCTATGCGCGAAGTCAAAGCAGGATGTGCGTTTATTGCCGTTAAGACCGGCGTTGATGTTTTGCCGGTATCGATTTATAAGAGCGGAAAACCGCATATTTTCCGCCGTGTTACCGTCCGTTTCGGCAAACTTATAAAAACCGAGCAAATTTGCGAAGGCAAAACCTCGCGTGAGAGCAATGCTCTTATGGCGGACGAAATCTATAAGAGTATAACAGGTTTGTGGGAGTTGAAGTATTGAAAATTACACTTGCGAAAACCGCCGGATTTTGTTTCGGAGTAGACCGAGCGGTTAATATTGTTTATAAACTTTTGGACGAGGGCAAGCGTGTTTGTACTCTGGGTCCTATAATTCACAATCCTCAACTTGTAGCCGAACTTGAAGAAAAGGGCGTTCGCACCGTTTTTTCTCCCGATGAGGTGAACGAGGGCGAGACCCTTGTTATACGTTCGCACGGCGTGGCAAGGGATGTTTACGATGCCGCATACTTGAAGGGCGTCGAGGTTGCCGATGCAACCTGTCCCTTTGTCGCTAAGATACATAAAATCGTTTCCGCGGCAGAGGGCACGGTCTTTATTGCGGGTGACCCCACACATCAAGAGGTTTTGGGGATTGTCGGTCATTGCAATACGGATTATTATGTTTTTCGTGACGAAGAGGAGTTATCAAACCTTCTTTCGGGCGAAAAAAACTATAAAGAGCCCATAACTATGGTCTCTCAAACGACTTTTAATAAAGAATTATTCGAAAAATCGAAAAAAATTTTAAAAAAGGTATATACAAATCCTTTAATTTTTGATACAATATGTTGTGCAACCGCTGACAGACAGCGTGAGGCTGCTTTGCTTGCGGCAAATAACGACACTATGGTAGTAGTGGGCGGACGTCACAGTTCAAATACCGCCAAGTTGTTTGATGTTTGTAACGCAATTTGCAAAAACACAGTTTTTGTTCAGACCGCAGATGAACTTGATTTTTCGAGTTTTGCCGATTCGGTGAATGTTGGGGTTGTGGCAGGTGCATCGACACCCGCCGGCATTATAAAGGAGGTTATTACAACCATGGAAGAAAAAGTATTACCGGTAGAGGAACAGGCCGAGGAAAAAGAAGTTGTTCGCAAGAGTTTTGACGAAATGACAGACGAAGAGGCTTTCGAGGAGTCACTTAACAGTCTTAATTCCGATCAGAAAGTTAAAGGAGAAGTTCTGGCCGTTAAGCCGACAGAGATTTTGGTTGACATCGGCAGAGGTCTTACAGGATATATATCAGCAGAAGAATATTCCTATGATTCCGGACTTGACCTTACAACAGCAGTTAAGGTCGGTGACGTTCTTGACCTTATCATTATGCGCACAAACGATCAGGAAGGCACAGCAATGCTTTCAAAGCGCAGATATGATGCCATCGCAGGCTGGGATAAGATTGTTGCCGCTAAGGAATCCGGCGAGATAATAAACGGTACCGTTACCGAGGTTATCAAGGGCGGCGTTATGGCTCATGCCGACGGCGCACGTATCTTCATCCCCGCGTCACAGGCAACCGCTACAAGAGGCGAGTCTTTGGACGAACTCAAGGGCAAGGAAGTTTCTTTCCGCATTATCGAAATCGGTCGCGGTCACAGAGCGGTAGGCTCTATTCGCAGTGTACTTCGTGAGGAGCGTAAAGCACAGGTTGCAAAACTTTGGGAAACACTCGCTGTCGGCGATAAGTTCAATGGCGTTGTTAAGTCTCTCACAGGCTACGGTGCTTTTGTTGATATCGGCGGCGTTGACGGTATGGTTCACATTTCCGAACTCTCTTGGCAGCGCATTAAGCATCCGTCCGAAGTTGTTTCGGTAGGTGACGAGATTGAGGTTTACGTTAAGGCTCTCGACTCCGAGAAGAAGAAAATTTCTCTCGGCTACAAGAAGGCTGACGAAAATCCGTGGACTATCCTCACAACAAACTATGAGGAAGGTTCTGTCGTTAACGTAACAATCGTAAGTATGACCGCATACGGCGCATTCGCACGCATTATCCCCGGTGTTGACGGTCTTATCCACATTTCACAGATTGCCGATAAGCACGTTGCAAAGCCGCAGGATGAACTCACCGTAGGTCAGCAGGTTGATGCTAAGATTATCAGCATCGATACCGAGAAAAAACGCGTAAGTCTTTCTATCCGTGCTCTTCTCGCAAACGATGAGTCGGCAGAAGAAACTGTTGCCGAGGAAGCATCAGAAGAAACTGCTGAATAATTCTGATTATAGATTATTAAAAAATGCTCTAAGCCTAGATGCTTAGAGCATTTTTGTATGTTTATACGGTTTTACTTATTCTGCGGGTGCCGCATTTACAAAGCGAATATTGCAATCGAGATAGTTTTGGCACTGCGTCAGTCCGCCCGAAACGGTTGCGGCAGTGCGCTCATATGAGTCTATCAGGTTGTTAAGATTACTTCCGGAATATTTTGTTTTTGCGTGCGCTTCGCTTTCTATGGGATGAATTTTATAATAATAGGTGCTTCCGTTTGTTGTCTTTGAAACCCACGTTGGAATAATATCAACGCCCGATAAAACCGTCGTGCCGTCACTGTATTTGTCAAAGGTGTAATAAAACAGCATACCGTCCTCGCTGTGACCTTTAGGACAGGCGGAAATCAAGTCACGGCGCTGGTTGGAAACGGCGTTGCCGAGCGAATAAAGGCAAACGGTTTTTCTGCTGCCGTCTTGAGAAGTCAGCAGTTCGATAGGTTGAACAACATGCGGATGACCGCCTACTATAACGTCAACTCCCATATCGCAAAGTTTCTGTGCGATTTCGGTCTGCCAATTATTTTGTTTGAGTTGATATTCTTCGCCCCAGTGCATATAAAAGACCGTGCAATCTGCGCCGTCTTTTTTCATCGCGGAAATCATACTCTCGGCTTCGGCATAAAAAGCATCGATATTTTGGTAGGAAAAGGTGCTTAAAAGGTCGTTTGCTTCTTGTGCAATCATAACGCCGTTTATGGCCTTTCTGCCCGCCGTGTCGCATTGATTTTCATAGGTGAAACACGCCATACCTATTTTTATACCATTTACGTTTTTAACAATATAGCGTGCCTCGTCGGCGGTTTCCCTAGTCCCGATATACGAAACACCCTTGCTTTTCAAAACTTGTACGGTGCGTTTCAATCCGAAAATACGCGTATCGTAACTGTGATTGTTTGCCGTCAGCAAAAGTCCGACACCGGCATCGGTCAAATTGTCGATAAGTTCATCGGGAACGTTAAAGTTGGGATATCCCGAATACGCGCCCGATTCCGTTCCGCCGAGGGTACATTCGAGATTTACAACAGTAAGGTCGGCAGATTTGAAATACGGTGAAACTTCGGTGAACATATCTGAAAAGTCATATGTTCCGCTCGCACTGTCGAGAGCACTTTTAAGCAAGGGATTGTGCATAAGCAAATCGCCTGTATTTAAAACTGTTGCCGTGGCAATACGTTTGACCTCTTGCGGTTCGTTGCTTGATACCTCACTGCTTGTCGCAACCGGCTTGTCCGTAACGGCGGGAAAGTTTTTTACTCCCAACACAGCCGCACAGGCAACAATAACTATAACAAGTAAAGAAAGCAGAAATTTTTTCGGTAGAGCGCCGGAAACCTTGCGCTTTTTATATCTTTTTTTAGCCATAATATCCTCCGTTTTTCGGTGATTTTATTATATAATATCACGTTGAAAAAAATTTTTCAACAAAATGTGCTTTACTTCTGCTTTGTGAAGTGTTAAAATGTAAAAGCAAAATGTTTTGAAATAATAATAATGAGGTGTGAACTGATGAATAAATTAAGAAATCCCGAAATGGATGATTTTTTCAAAGCAATACTGACACTTGACTCGGTTGATGACTGTTATAAGTTTTTTGAGGATGTCTGCACCGTTAAGGAACTTCAGTCGATAGCACAACGCTTTACGGTTGCTAAAATGCTCACCGAGAAAAAGGTATACAGCGAAATCGTTGCGAAAACAGGCGCGAGCACTGCTACTATCAGCCGTGTAAACCGTTCTTTGACCTACGGCGCGGACGGCTACGGTCTCGTGTTCGACCGTTTATCAAAATAAAAATGTGCGGATACGGTGATTTTTCGAAATTTTATGACATTTTAACAGACGATGTTGACTACAAAGGCCGCGCAGAGTATCTGTATGGCCTTTTTAAGTGTTTTGGTGCTGTTCCGACACTGCTGTTGGATGTTGCCTGCGGAACGGGAAGTTTTTCTTTGGCACTTGCCGAAAAGGGGATAGATGTCATCGCCGCCGACCCTTCGAACGGTATGTTGACCGTTGCGAGGGAAAAGGCGGAAACGGCGGGGCAGGATATTCTCTTTCTTTGTCAAGCCGCGGAAGAACTTGAGCTTTACGGAACGGTGGACGGTGCGGTATGCTGTCTTGACAGCATAAATCACATTACCGACAGTGAAACACTGCTTGCCGCATTCAGACGCATTTCGCTTTTTTTAGAGCAGGGAAAACTTTTTATATTTGATGTTAATACCGAGTATAAGCACGAGTATGTTCTTGCCGACAAGACCTTTGTTATAGAAACGGAAGAGGTCTTTTGCGTTTGGCAAAATTCATATGAGCCGCAAGAAAAGATGACAGATATCTGTCTTGATTTTTTTGTTGATGACGGCGGCGTTTATCGGCGTTTCAGCGAAGATTTCTGCGAGAGGGCGTATACGGACGAAGAACTGCGAAAAATGCTCACAGTGGCGGGATTTGAGGTTGTGGCGGTATACGGTGATATGACTCACGACGCACCGAGTTTCGACTGTCAAAGAAATATATATGTAACACGAAAGGTTTAGTATGGGAAAGATTGTAAGAAGTATAACAGCCGACGGTTCGGTTGTGGCAATAGGAATAGATTCTACCGATATTGTAAACGAGGCTGTGAAAATTCACGGCACGTCAGCCGTTGTTTCGGCGGCGCTCGGACGTATGCTCACAGCCGCATCTATGATGGGTGATATGTTGAAGGGTGAAAAACACACCATAACGCTGAAGTTGGAGGGTAACGGCCCTGCGGGTTCTGTCGTTGTTGCGTCCGATTCACAGGGAAACGTCAGGGGATATGTTATGAACCCCGTTGTTGAAATACCGCTTAAACCGAACGGAAAACTTGATGTTTCGGGTGCGGTAGGAGATAGCGGCACACTTTATGTTATTAAGGATATCGGACTTAAAGAGCCGTACAGCGGTTCTGTGCCGATTGTATCGGGTGAAATAGCCGAGGACATTACGGCATATTATGCGATAAGCGAACAAATACCAACCGTGTGTGCGCTCGGTGTTCTTGTCAATCCGGATTTGACGATAAAGGCGGCAGGCGGATATATGTTGCAACTTCTGCCCGCAGCGGACACTTCGGTTATCGACAAAATCGAAGAAACGATAAAACATATCCGTCCTGTCACACAAATGCTCTCAGACGGTATGTCGGTTGAAGATATTTTATCAACGGTGCTCGACGGCTTTGAGGTTGAAACGCTTGATACCTCAAATCCGGTGTATCGTTGCGGATGCAGTCGCAACCGTGTCAAGAGTATGTTGAAGTCTTTGGGCAACGAAGAACTTTCCTCAATGGCAGAGGAAATGCCGAAGGTTGAAGTGCACTGTCATTTCTGTAATAAAACCTATGAATTCACGCCGGAAGACATCAAAAAAATGATAAAATAAAAAAATATAAAAAAGTTTTAAAAAAGTGTTGACAAACAAATACTTTTGTGGTAATATATTGCTTGTCGCCGGTCAGTTACGGTAGCAACAAACGGCGCTGAAGGCTACGTGGGAGCATAGCTCAGCTGGGAGAGCATCTGCCTTACAAGCAGAGGGTCACAG
>CAZMHU010000020.1:0-31852 GCA_964566175.1 uncultured Eubacteriales bacterium | reverse complement strand
GCTTTATATTAGCCGAAATAACGCTTTAACAGACCTTCAAATGCTTTGCCGTGTCTTGCTTCGTCACGTGCCATTTCATGAACGGTGTCGTGTATAGCGTCAAGGCCGAGTTCCTTTGCGAGTTTTGCAAGTTCAAACTTGCCGGCGGTTGCGCCGCGCTCTGCGTCTACGCGCATTTCAAGGTTTTTCTTTGTGGAGTCGGTGAGAACCTCGCCCAAAAGTTCTGCGAATTTTGCGGCGTGCTCGGCCTCTTCGAGAGCAGCCTTTTCCCAATAAAGTCCGATTTCGGGATAGCCTTCTCTGTGTGCAACGCGTGACATAGCAAGATACATTCCGACCTCACTGCATTCGCCGTTGAAGTTCTCACGAAGACCGTCGATTATGCGCTGGTCAACGCCTTTTGCAACGCCTACAACGTGTTCTGCCGCCCAACCTTTATCCTCAGTCTGCTCTTTGAATTTTGAAGCCGGAGCGTGGCAAATCGGGCACTCGTCGGGTGCATTTTCGCCTTCATAAACGTAACCGCATACCAAACATACAAACTTTTTCATAAATTTTTCTCCTTAAAAATTTTTTTATTTTTTACATTCACGGCATATACCGCGAAAAAGCAAAGTTTCGCCCTCAACAACACAGCCGTCGAGACCCGTTACAAGTGTTCTGATTTTTTCAAAATCACAGTCAAGGTCGGTAACAGCGCCGCAGATGCGGCAACAAAAGTGCGGATGAGGTGATGTGTTTCCGTCAAAGCGGGAAACAGCATTAAAATCAAAATTTTCCGCAAGACCTTCTTCCGAAAGTTTTACAAGATTGCGGTAAACAGTACCGAGGCTTATATTGGGCATTGTTTTTCTGGCTTCTTCATAGACACTCGCTGCCGATGGGTGCGCCGTTGTGGAGTGGAGTATTGAAAGAATTAACTCTCGTTGGGGTGAATAACGTGCCACACAAACCCTCCTTAAATAGTAATCATTACTGTTTACGTCCATAATATATCATACATTATTATATTTGTCAAGTTTTTTCTAAAAAATTTAATTTGTTGACAAAATTCCGATTTTGAGAGATAATAACTGTATTAAAAGACATAGGTGGTAGTTATGGAAAATTCCCGACACATATCCGATCTCGTAATAAAGCGTCTTCCGCGTTATTACCGTTTTTTGGGAGAACTCAAAGCATCGGGCGTAAACCGAATTTCATCACGTGAGTTAGCGGAACGAATGGGACTCACCGCAAGCCAGATCAGACAGGACTTAAACTGTTTCGGCGGTTTCGGTCAGCAGGGATACGGTTATAACGTTGAACAACTGTACGAAGAAATCGCACATATTCTCGGTATTGACCGCAAACAAAAGGCAATTCTCATAGGTCTCGGAAATCTCGGCAGAGCGATTGCAAACCATATCAAGTTTGAGCAGTTGGGCTTTCAACTTATCGGAATTTTCGATAAAAAAGAGTCCTTGACGGGTGATATAGTACGCAATCTTCCGGTCAGAAGCACCGCCGTTATGGACGAGTTTTGTCGAGAGAATTTGCCGGATATTGCAATTCTCTGTATTCCGAAAGAGAGCGCTCTTCCGATAGCCGAACAACTTATAAAATTGGGCGTTCGCGGATTTTGGAACTTTTCACACGAGGATATTTCGGTCAATCATCCCGAAATATCGGTTGAAAACGTACACTTCGGCGACAGTTTGATGACTCTCAGATACCGTATAAATTAAATCACACCGCACATAATATGTGCGGTGATTTTTTATGCTTGCTACTATTATAAGAACAACGGTAATGTATATTTTCGTGACGCTTGCAATAAGGCTTATGGGCAAGCGACAAATAGGTGATATGCAACCGAACGAACTTGTCGTTACACTGCTGATTTCCGAAATAGCCGCCATTCCCCTGCAAGATACCACACAGCCGATAATAAACGGAGTTATTGCTATTTTCGTGCTTGTAATACTTGAAATTCTTGTATCGGTCATTACAATGAAAAGTCTTGCTGCACGAAAACTTATGAGCGGGAAATCGGTCGTTATTATCAAAAACGGCATAGTTGACCAAAACGCGATGAAACAGGTAAGAATGACAACACTTGACCTTGTTGAACTTCTGCGGGAGAACGGCGTGTTTGATATTTCGCAAGCGGCGTATGCTGTGCTTGAGGTCAACGGAAATTTGAGTGTTTTGCTGAAAAGCGAGTGTTCTCCGGCAACACTGAAAGATTTGAATGTTTCCGCCGGCCCGCAGGCGCTGTTTCTGCCTGTGATATGCGACGGAAAAATAATTGAGGAGTCGCTCTCTGCTATTGAGTGTGAGAAAAGCACAGTAACAAAAATACTGAAAAAGGAAAAGAAAAACGAAAGTGATGTTTTTTTGATGACGATGAACCGCTTTTCGGAATATAAAATTGTGGGAAGGCGAAAGGGAATATGAAAAGACTTATAGCCGCGGGAATTTTGCTGGTTTTGGTTTTTTCGGTTACAGCCGCGAGTTTTATGACCACGCAAAAGCATTATGACCGAATGAAAACACTAATATATGATTGCCGCGAGGAATATGAAAACGGCAACAAAAAATCCGCAGCCGAGAAGGCCGCGGAAATTGAGAAATATTGGGAAGAACAGGAAAATATACTTCTTATGTTTTTAAACAGGGACTGCATAGACGAAATTGCACTTTCGGCAACACGCCTTGCCGCATATGCCGAAAGTGGTGATGACGTGCTTTTTTCTGCCGAACTACGCCTGTGTCGTGCGTTGCTTGAACATATGCACGACGGCGAGCAGTACACATAGTGTTAAAACTCAGGCAATCTCTATTTTTTCAATAAGAATATCTTCGGTGGGACGGTCGTTTCCGTCGACGGCGGACTCGGCAATGGCGTCAACAACGTCCATACCTTCGTAAACTTGACCGAAAACGGTGTGGCGGAAATCAAGCCACGGTGTGCCGCCGAGTGCTTTATAGTCCTCGGCACAGGCTTTCGGGAAACCTCTGTCTTCGAGTTCTTCAAGTTGCGAAAGCATACCGTCGGGTACGGTCTTTGCCTGTACTATAAAGAACTGACTTCCGTTGGTGCACGGGCCGGCGTTTGCCATTGAAAGCGCACCGCGAATGTTATGAAGTTCGGGTGTGAATTCATCTTCAAACGGCTTGCCCCAAATGCTTTCGCCGCCGGTGCCGTTACCGAGTGGGTCACCACCCTGTATCATAAAGTCCTTTATAACGCGGTGGAACTTTATTCCGTTGTAGTAGCCGTTCTTCGCGTGTGTTTCAAAATTTTCAACAGCCTTGGGAGCGTGCTCAGCGAAAAGGCGAACCTTTATTTCTCCCTTTGTTGTGAATATAACCGCAGTCTTATCCCCTGCGGTGGGGGTGTTTGTCTGAAAACTCATAATTATTCTCCTTGCAATTTGATACTGCTATTGTAACAGTATTTTTGTCTTTTATCAAGTGCGAAGGCATATAAATTAAAAAATAAAGGCTTTCTTAAAAATATTTTAATAGATTAGTACTTGAATAATTTGCGGTTTTGTTATAATATCTTATTATAACAATTATTGTGCGAGGTGTTGATTATGAACGATAAAACAATGACCTTTTCTTTGGGTAACGAGCAGGAGCAGGAAATCAGACGTGTGCTGACCGCCGTTTACGATGCTCTTAAAGAAAAAGGATACAACCCGATAAACCAAATTGTCGGATATATTCTCTCCGAAGACCCGACTTATATCACGACGCATAACAATGCCCGCAGTTTAATACGCCGCATTGACCGTGATACACTGCTCCAGTCACTCGTTAGGTATTATTTGACCGACTGATAACCGAGTGACACAGTGAAAGCCGTACCGCTTTTTTTGTATTAAGATATGTAACGAAAAGGAGTGCCCTAAAAAGGGCACTCCTTTTAAAGTATTATAAGTATTGCAATAAAGCAGGCTATAATTACTGCGGAAGAAACCGCAAGTGTGGCAAAAACCGCTTTATACGGACGGCGAACCTTGCGTACGAGCATAAGCACCGACCATATGATAAGCGCGAGCGGCAAAAGTCCGAACAGGAATACCGACATAACGATAAGTTTAAAATCCGAAGATTGTTCATCGTTTACTATCCAGTCGAGTTCGTCGTCCGGCAAACGTGAATAGACCTCTTCAAGTCGGCTTTGGAGTGAGGGGTCGTCAAGGACATATAATTTTGCCGTAACATCGCTTTCAAAGGCAAAACTTCCGTCGCCGTAGAAACAGTTTCGCTCATATTCCGGAAAATATATAAGATAAAATTCTCCGTCGGTTGAGTTGTGCAGTATCAGTCCCATTTGAAAGTATATAATACCCTCGCTGTCGAGATTGTAGAACCGGTGGCGGTCATAACCATTAACCGTATCGGCGGGAACTTCGTATACCATTTGCGACGAGAGCCAAGCGTTAAGTTCCTCTGTGGTAATATCAAGCGTGAAATTATAATCCGATATGGTGGCAAACTCTTCGGCGATGCTGAAATCGGCGTATTGCGAAAGTTTCGAATAATAATCTTTCCGCACGAAATAACGGTTGAAGTAGGAGTTTGAAGCGTCTTTCATACGGTATTCCGCATTGAGAATATAATCACAGTTATTGTATGTATTAACATCGAAAAATACAAAGCGTTCATTATTAAAACTCGATTCCACTCTCGAGTAGGCAGAGTCGTTTATAGGAATATCAAAATTCTTCATCCAGTCGGCATAAAGAAATTTTTCGCCCTTGTAGAGAATATAATCGCCGTTCTCACTGACAACTGCCTTTTGCATACTCTCTCTGAACTCGGCATCGCCGGCACTTGCCGCAAAGGAGAAAAGAGAACAAAGCAATAAAAGCATTGCCGCAAAGGATATTATTTTTTTCATATCCGCACCCCCCGTTATTCAAGATTAAGTCTGCGGTCGAGCAGACGGCTTTGCAGTAGATAAAGCAGTGCCGCGGCAGAAACGAGTATTGCCGTTCCGCCGAGAAGTAATACCGCGACGGCTGCCAAAAAGGCGCCTCTTTCGTCCAAACGGAAAAGATATTCGAAAACTTTATAGAAGTTTCCGCCGAACAAAACCCACTGTGAAATACCGCTGAGCAGTGCCGCCGCAAGATAGTATATTCCTATCGCCGCCAGAACTCTGTGCTTTTGCGTTATAACCGAAGCCACGGTGATACAGATGAATATCGACATAGACGAGATAAGCAAAGCACAAAGGAAAGCCAAAACAAACTCCGCCGCGTAAAGGAAGAAATATCCGCCTGTCATTTTGTAAAGTTCGCCTATGAAAGCGAATATCTTTCGCATATAGTATGTGAAAGACTCCGCAGAGAGTCCCACTGCAAACATTGAAAAAACATCAATCGTCACAACTGCAAGTGTGCCGATTTGAAAAATCAGTGCCGTTAAAATTTTTGCGTTTAAAAGAGAGGATTTTTTAACCGGAAGTGTAAAGGTCAAATATCCCTCGTCGGTGAAGAAATTTTTGTAAAAACGAAAGAAAATCAGAATTTGGCTTAAAACATAAAAAACAACGAGTGCTATACAAACGAGTACGAGTCCGACAGTTGCCGCCGCTAAGATAGCGCGGTAGCGGGTGTAGTCAACCTCTAATATGCTGATACATACTCCGCCCAAAAGGCTTAAAACAAACGATGTTGCCGCCGCGACCCACCAATATTTGAATACCCAGCGGGTATCATATTTTAATAATTTTGAGAACATCTGAAAACCTCCTTAAACATCGCATCAAGCGATTTACCAGAGCTGGCGCGTGCCTCGTCGACAAGTCCGCACTCAAGAATTTTTCCGCCGTAACCGATAAACAAATATTCATCCAACACCTGCTCAACGTCGGTTATGAGATGGGTCGTGATTATTATTGTCGATTCGGGATTGTAATTTCCGACAATAGTGCCGAGTATATATTCCCTCGCTGCGGGGTCAACTCCGGCAATCGGTTCGTCCAAAAGATAGAGCCTTGCGTTGCGTGACATAACCAAAATAAGTTGAACCTTTTCTTTTGTTCCTTTTGAGAGGGCTTTAAGTTTGCTTTTAGGGTCGATGCCGAGGTCGCAAAGTAAGCGGTAGGCTTTTTTTGAGTCAAAATCGGAATAGAATTCCGAAAAATATTCAACAAGTTCGCACACGCGCATCCAAGAATTAAGATATGTGCGCTCGGGCAGATAGGAAACGAGTGCTTTGCTCTCTTCTCCCACAGGTCGACCGCAGACCAAGACTTCGCCGCTTGATGCCTGTAATACTCCCGCGACTGTTTTAATAAGGGTGGACTTTCCGCATCCGTTAGGGCCGAGCAGTCCCACGATTCTTCCGCTCGGTATTTCCAAATTTAAGTTGTCAAGAACATTTATGCCCTTTTTGTATGCTTTGCAGAGATTTCTGCATTCCAAAACGCTCATACTTCGGGTTCCTCCTCTAACATTTCTATAAGTTCCGCTTTGCCTATGTTAAGGCTTTGCGCCTGTTTTAAAAAATTGTCTATAAGTTTTTTTGCCGCTCGTTTTCGTGCCGAACGTAATACCTCGCTGTCGCAGGTTATAAACCGCCCTTGTGTACCCTTTGTGCACAAAAGTCCTTCGCTTTCGAGTTCGGAAAATGCGCGTTGGACTGTGTTTGGATTTACTGCCGCTGTCACAGCCAACTGCCGTACCGGCGGAATTTGCGCGTCCTTTTCGTAGACACCGTTTAGTATGTCATTTCGCAGACGTTCGGCAATTTGTAAATACACCGGTGTGTGCTCGTCAAAATTCCAAGCCACTTTATCACTCCTTTCTTGTACTATTGTGTTAATACAATAGTACAACACTTATATGATTTTGTCAACAAAAAAATCCAAAATCGAAAGATTTTGGATTTTAAAAACTATTTCTTTTTTCCGAATTTTATCATAAAAAACAACACAAGCAAAATCTGCATTGCGAGAACTGCCACCGTGAAAGTAACGGTTTTTTCAAAACCGAATACGAGCGAAAAGCAAAGCAAAAGTGTCCAAAGCAGGGAAGATATTGATATGGCAAGGTGAAGTTTTCCCCACCACAAAGCCGCGAAAACAATATATACGACCGCTGCCGCGGGCAGTGCGAAAACAAAGCAGAGCCAAGGCGAGAACAAATTAAATCCAACAACGCTGAGTGTACCGAAAACGATAGCCGCAACAAACATAACAAGGCCTGCGGCGATAAAGGTAATAATGCGGTGGTTACGCACTATATCGATGGGACGTTTGGGAACTTTTTCGTTTATCAGGTCGTCGACTCGCACAGAAAAAAGTTCGGCGATTTTCGACAAAACAAAAATATCCGGCACGCCTTCGGCACGTTCCCACTTGGAAACGGATTTGTCCGAATAGTTCAACTGCTCGGCAAGTTGCGATTGGGTAAGTCCCGCACTTTTGCGGTAGTATGCGAGTTTTTCGGCGAATGCCTGTTTGATTTTTTGTTCATCCATTCGTTCCGCCTCCCTTCTGAAAAGTTATTTTAACTTATATTTTCATTTTAATCAAGTGTTTTATAGCAAAGACTTAAAGCAAAAGGGCGTCCGCCGAACGGAATTTTCTTTGTGACAAGACAAATGCCGCGTGGTAATTTTTTTGAGTCTACGGAGGAAATTTTCCCGAGTCCTTCACCCGTCATTTTGCAAAGCGACTCTTTAGCCGTCCAAACTTCGAAAAAGCGCTCCCGTGAATTGCCGACATATTCTTTTTCCGAAAAGGTGAAGTGCTTTTTTACTATTCTTTCATGGTTTCGCTCACCGTCGAGCGGTTCGATATCTATTCCTACGGCATAGGTATCGGCGTTTAAAACAAAGAGCGAATTTGGATGTTCTCCAGTTTCTCCGCGAACGGCAACGGCGCAAACGCAGACACCCGAGCTGTGCGAAATCGAAAAATCGGCGTTTCCGTTTTTATAAAAAGGTCTTCCGTTTTGCGCTATGGCGACACCACTCATACTGTCGAGCCCCAAAGCGTGCAACATCGAATTTCTCAGTTTTTCGCCGCATTTGTGCATAGCATTTTTATTATCCTCGCAAAAAGCGGCTCCGACATAAATCAAGCCCATCACCTCATAATAATTTTAACCGCTCTATCCCCGACAGTCAAGCCGTAGTTATTCTTGACAAGGGTTGTATAGGTGCTTATAATAATAAGACAGTCGATTACAGAAAGGAGTGCCGAAGTGACAAAGACCGAATTTCTTGATGAACTTTGTAAACAACTCTACCGCTTGCCGCAGGAGGAAATTGATTGCGCGAGGTATTATTACAGCGGTGTCATAGACGGAAAAACTGAAGCCGGTATGACAGAGACCGCCGCTGTGGAGGCCTTCGGCGGAAGTGAACGTGCGGCACTCGAATATATTAAAAAAACTCACGCTCCCGAAAAGCATAAAATTTCCGGCAAGATAAAGGCTATGCCGCCCTTTTTGCGGGTGCTTTTTTCGGTGTTGCTGAGTGTTACCTGTTTTGCGCTCATAGGTGCTATGTGGGTTGCCGCCGTATCAGTATATATTGTGGTTTTTGTTTTCTGTGCTTGCGGTGCTGTCGGTGTGCTTTCGGGCATAGCGATGTGTTTTATACGCACGCTTCCTGTGGGTCTTTGCGTTACGGGACTGGGAATGATAGGTGTTGCGGTTGCATTGCTGTTGCTAGGCCCCGCACGTGCTATTGTTAAAATCGCGTCCGACCTTGCCGCGTTTATAATGAAGAAAATACGCGCACTGCTTGCAAAGGAGGCGCTTTCGGTATGATGAAACACGGAAAAAACTATGCTCTTGCCGCACTTTTCCTCTCTGCGGGACTTGTTGTTTTTCTTGTAGGCTTTGCTATGATGGGCTTCAATGTTATGAATTTTGATACCGAACCTGCCTATATTCAAAAGACCTATACTGCGGAGAACGGTGTAACAGCACTCAGGGTTGAAGAGACCGATGCCGATATAAGCATTAAACCTTCCGATGACGGAAAGATACATATTAAATATTATGAAAACGCCAAGAAGACGTATAATATAGAAAAGCAGGATGACGGAACGTTGCTTGTCAGCAAAACAACTGAAAACGGCTTCTTCGATAATTTTCTTGTAATATCGGTAAGTACACCCTTTTTAACGGTCGAACTGCCGATGGACTATTCGGGAAGTGTTGCCGTTTCGAGTACCGACGGCGATATTACGGTTTGCGATGCTGTTATGAAGACGTTGCGCATTGAGTCGGACGGTGGAAGCATTAAAATCAACAACGTTGCCTGTGAGGACAATATCGACGCCAAGACCGACGCCGGCAGTCTTGAGGTTTACGATACCGTAACGAACGGCACGGCAAAGTTTAAAACCGAGTCCGGAAGACTGTTTGCTCAGTCGGTTTCCGCAAGGGATATTTACGGCGAAGTTGTGGGCGGTCATATGACGCTTGTTGATATAATAGCCGTCGATACCGTCTTTGCCGAAAGCGATTATAACGATATTGAACTCAGCAGTATCGATGTCGGAAAAAGTTTAACGGTTATAGCCGATAACGGCGGAATAAGCGGCAGTGTTGTCGGAAACGAGCAAGACTTTGCTTATAACTGTTCCGTCAGCAACGGTAAAAACAATCTAAGTGAACTGCCATCGCTCGGTACAAAGCAACTCAATTTGCGTGCCGAAAACGGCGATATTGAGATTTTGTTTATCAATGCCGCCGCGCCGCAGGGGGATTTATCGTGATAAAAATAAAAGATTTTATCAAAAAGTATGCCGTTGCCGTAAAATATATTTTTTTCGGCGGATTGACAACGCTTGTGAATATGCTGACTTATTCGCTTTGCTACGACCTTTTTCGGCTTGCCAACACGCTTTCGACCGTGTTGGCGTGGGTTTTATCGGTGGCATTTGCCTTTGTCACAAATAAACGTTTTGTTTTTGAAAGCCGCCGTACCGAACCGCGTGAGGTCTTTGTCGAAGCGTTAGATTTCACCGTCTGCCGTGTGGGAACGGGTCTGTTGGAACTCGGAATTATGTATTTGTCGGTTGATATACTCGGCAACAACGGCACGCTTATGAAACTTCTGACAAATGTCATCGTTATCGTTTTGAATTATATAGCGAGTAAACTTATAATTTTCAAAAAAGGGCGATAACATTAAAAATAAAGGGTGGGTACTGTTTTGAATCTTGGGGTTATGTTTTTCTTAAACAGCATATTGCTTGGTATCGGTCTTGCTATGGATGCCTTTTCGGTGTCGCTTGCAAACGGTCTTAACGAGCCGAATATGAAAAAAGGCAAGATGTTTTCGGTTGCGGGAATGTTTGCCGCATTTCAGGCGGCGATGCCGCTTATCGGCTGGATCTGCGTACATACCGTCTTGGAACATTTCAAAGCCTTTGAAAAGGCAATACCTTATATTGCGTTTATACTGCTCGGATATATCGGCGGTAAAATGGTGATAGAGGGCATAAAGAACAAAACCGAGGAAACGGAAAAACGCGAACTCAAACTTTCCGTACTGTTCGTTCAGGGTGTTGCAACGTCTATTGACGCACTTTCCGTCGGTTTTACCATTGCGGATTACAATGCGCTTTCGGCGTTGATTTCGGCGCTTATTATCGCCGCAGTGACGTTCGGAATATGCTTTTTCGGTATTATGATAGGTAAGCGTGTCGGTACTGCGCTCTCGGGCATGGCGGGTGTTTTCGGTGGCATTATACTGATTTTGATTGGTTGTGAAATTTTCATTACCGGCCTGCTTTGATTTTAACCGTTTTAACAATTTATTAAGAGTCGTTTAAGAATTGTGTTTTATACTTTACTGCAAAATTATACTGTGTTATAATCCAACCGTACTTTAAAAGTGCGGTTGATTTTTTAAAAGGAGTGGCGAAAAACGGATAAACTCAGCGTGTGCCTTTTGAATGATTCATTTCCGCCGCTTATCGACGGCGTTTCGAATACGGTTTTAAACTATGCTTTGAATATTAAAAAGAGCGGAAACACCGCCGCCGTTGTTACACCGAGTAACCCACAGGCATATGACGAAAATTTCGATTTTCCGGTTGTCCGTTATCCGAGCATTGACACGACGCGTATTGTCGGTTACCGTGCGGGATATCCCTTCTCTCCCGATGCACTGGGACGGATTAAAGAACTTGATATAAACTTAATACACAGTCACTGCCCGTTTGTTTCTACGATTATGGCGCGGCAACTGCGAAGTGTTATAGACGCTCCGCTTGTCTTTACATACCATACAAAATTTGATATCGATATTGCCAATGCCGTAAACAACAAACTTTTGCAAGAGGGAGCAATACGCTTTATTGTCGAAAATATGGAAGCCTGTGACGAGGTTTGGGTTGTGAGCAAAGGTGCGGGTGAGAATTTGCGTTCGCTCGGATACACGGGCTCATATACGGTTATGCGAAACGGCGTAGACTGTCCGAGAGGACGTGTGACTGACGGAAAAGTTGCCGATATAAAACAGCGCTATTCCTGTGAAGATATTCCAATCTTCCTCTATGTCGGACGTATGATGTGGTATAAGGGTTTGCGTCTCACACTTGATGCTTTAAAACTTCTCTCACAGTCGAAAACCGATTTTAAGATGTTTTTTGTCGGTGACGGTAGCGACCTTGATGAAATTCAAAATTACACAAGAGAAATAGGTGTTTACGATAAATGCGTCTTCACAGGTGCGGTTCGCGACCGCGAACTTTTGAGAACGTTTTACAGCTCCGCCGATGTTTTTTTGTTCCCCTCGACATATGATACAAACGGTCTTGTCGTGCGTGAAGCGGCGGCGTGCGGTCTTGCAAGCGTGCTGATAAACGGCAGTTGTGCCGCAGAGGATATAACCGACGGCAAAAACGGTTTTTTGATTGAGGAAAATGCGGTTTCGATGTTTAACACTCTGAAAGCCGTTGCCGCAAATCGCCCGTTAGCGAGAGAGGTCGGTGAGGGTGCAATGCGTGATATTTATGTTTCGTGGGATGATGCAATCGCTACGGCAAGCGAGCATTACCGTGAGATAATAAAGTGTTACAAAAACGGCGAATACCCCCAGCATACCACACTTCCCGACGGTTTTTACAAACTTCAAGGCGAACTTATGCATGGGCTTTCGTACGCCTATTCAATAGGCAGAAATATTCTCGGAAAGAAAAAGAAAAACACGGTACAGCAGTAGTGTACCGTGTTTTTTTGTGCGTTTATTCAAACATTGGGGTGGAAAAATATCGGTCGCCCGAATCGGGAAAGAGAACAACAACTGTTTTGCCTGCGTTTTCCTCGCGGCGTGCAATCGTTATTGCCGCGGCGAGTGCCGCGCCGGAAGAAATTCCCACAAGTACGCCCTCGCTCTTGCCGACAAGCCTGCCGTATTTAAAAGCGTCCTCGTCCGAAACAGGGATAACCTCGTCAAAGATTTTTGTGTTAAGCACCTGCGGTACAAAACCTGCACCGATACCCTGAATTTTGTGTTTGCCGGCCTTTCCGGTAGATAGCACGGCGGAACTTTGCGGTTCTACGGCAATCACCTGTATAGCGGGGTTTTGTGATTTTAAGTATTCGCCCGTGCCGCTGAGTGTGCCGCCTGTACCGACGCCCGACACGAAAATATCAACACGTCCGTCGGTATCAAGATATATTTCCGGGCCGGTTGTGTTTTTGTGTGCTTTTGGGTTGGAAGGGGTGCAAAACTGGTCGGGAATAAAGGCGTTCGGTGTTTTTGCTGCGAGTTCGCGCGATTTTTCGACAGCACCTGCTATACCTTTACTGCCATCGGTAAGGACGAGTTCCGCGCCGTATGCTTTCATAATTCTGCGACGCTCTTCCGACATCGTTTCGGGCATCACGATAACGCATTTATAACCTCTCGCGGCGGCAACCGATGCAAGACCTATTCCGGTGTTGCCCGATGTCGCCTCGATAATTACGGAATTTTCTTTGAGTTTTCCCTCTGCCTCGGCGTCATCGATAATCTGCTTTGCAATGCGGTCTTTGATCGAACCTGTCGGGTTCAGGTATTCAAGTTTTGCAAGCAGTCGGGCTTTGAGATTGTATTCATTCTCAATGTGCACAAGTTCCAAAAGCGGTGTTTTGCCGATTAGACTGTCGGCTGAGGTGTAAATATTCGACATAACTTTTCCTCCTACTCTGCCAATGCCGAGAAACCGTTTTCAAGGTCGGCGATTATATCGTCAATATGTTCCGTTCCGACGGAGAGGCGTATGGTGTTGGGCTTTATTCCCTGTTCGGCAAGTTCGTCCTCGCTCAACTGGCTGTGGGTTGTGGTTGCGGGGTGTATAACAAGGCTTTTAACGTCTGCAACGTTGGCAAGCAGAGAAAATATTTTCAAACTGTCAATAAACTTGTGCGCTTCACGCTCGCCGCCTTTTATTTCAAATGTGAAAATCGAGCCGCCGCCGTTTTTAAAATATTTTTTATAAAGCGCGTGGTCGGGGTGTTCGGGAAGTGAGGGGTGGTTTACCCGCTCAACAAGCGGATGAGTTGCCAAAAACGCAACAACTTTTTCGGTGTTTTCGGCGTGGCGTTCGAGTCGGAGAGACAGGGTTTCTATTCCTTGCAGCAGTAAAAAAGCGGCAAATGGTGATATTGTTGCGCCGGTGTCACGCAGAAGCACCGCACGGATATATGTTACAAACGCCGCACGTCCTGCTGCGTTTGTAAACGTAACGCCGTGGTAACTCGGGTTTGGTTTTGCAAATGCGGGAAATTTTTCGCTTGCCGCCCAGTCAAAGTTTCCCGAATCGACTATAATGCCGCCGAGGGTCGTGCCGTGACCGCCCAAAAATTTTGTGGCGGAATGTATGACAATATCCGCTCCGTGTTCGATTGGACGGAGAAGATAGGGCGTGCCGAATGTGTTGTCGACAACGAGCGGTATGTTGTGACGGTGGGCGAGTTCCGATAGCGCGTCGATATTCGGAATGTCGCAGTTCGGATTGCCCAATGTTTCAATATAAATCGCGCGGGTGTTTTCTTTAATAGCCGCCTCGGTTTCAGAGAGGTCGTGTATGTTGACAAAACTTGCGCTTATGCCGTAATTCGGCAGAGTGTGTGCCAAAAGGTTGTAACTTCCACCGTAGATTGTCTTTTGTGAAACAATGTGACCTCCGTTTTGCGCCAATGCTTCGATAACATATGAAATAGCCGCTGCACCCGATGCAACGGCAAGCGCCGCAACACCGCCTTCAAGTGCCGCAACACGCTTTTCGAGCACCTCTTGGGTTGAGTTTGTCAACCTGCCGTATATGTTTCCCTCGTCGGCAAGACCGAACCGAGCCGCCGCCTGTGCACAGTTGTCAAAAACATATGACGTTGTGGCATAAATCGGCACGGCGCGTGCGCCGGTTGCGCTGTCGGGGGTTTCCTGTCCTACGTGAAGTTGCAGAGTTTCGAATTTATAGTTTGACATATTAAAAAATTCCTTTCGTTTCGGTTTTGAATGTTTAAAATAACACTGTCACATTCGGCCGAAACGGAAGTTAGCTCTGACAAGTTTTTCGAAAATATTTGTCATAATGATACCGCCTTTTATTTTCCTACCAAAAAGGTTGGTATTAGTATAATACGCAATTTTCGCTTTGTCAAGAAAAAATTTAAGAGAGCATAGGTTTTTAAAGCCTATGCTCTCTTTTTGTGTTTTATTCAATTTTAATGTTTGATTGCGGTGAAAAATTATTTTTCAAGCACTTTTTTCTGCCAAGACTTTTCATTGCATTTCGGGCAACGCATATGTCTTGTTCTGCCCAAATGAGCCGACATAAATACACTTTTGTACGAGGGAACATATTTATATCCGCATTTTGCACATTCATAGTAGCCTGCGGTCTGTTCAATTCTGATTGCAAATCCTACGCCTGTCGCAAACAGAATAAGACCTATTACGATTAGTAAAATTCTTAACCAACCTGCCATTTGAACATACGATGCGACGAATACGAGCGATATGAAAAGTATTGAAATCAAATAACCTACAAAAATCTCAATAGACAGTAATCTTTTGTCTGCATTCTGCTTTTGTTTTAGCACTTCAAGCAGGTTTTTTTCTAATTCTTTTTTGTAATTATCCATTGTGATTATCTCCCCACTTAATAAATCGTTTACCGTGATGCCGAGAATATCGCACAACTCGAGCATTATCGAAGAATCGGGTAACGATAAGCCGCGTTCCCATTTTGATATTGCTTTATCGGTGATGTTCAATTTTTCCGCCAACTGCATTTGAGTTAAATCTTTTTGCTTTCTCTGCTTGGCGATAAATTTTCCGATTTTTATTTGATCCATAATCGGCCTCCTTTCACGCACAGTATAACCGTTGCCGCACACAAATTACACATACTGTCGGTTTAGTGGGAAGAGGTAAACCGACGGTAGAGTGAAAATGCCAAAAAATGCAATTCATATCTCTGACAAGTGAAAGAATATATCATTATTTTATGAGTTTTTCGACCTGTTTGCATCACATCACTGCGTACGTTTATGTATTATTCATTTTCGCCGCTGTCATTGACAACGAGAATATCGTCCTCGCGAATAACGGTTTTTCCGTGCGGAATAATTGTGCGGTTTCCGCGCTGAATCATAATAATCAGTGTGCCGTCGTGAGAGAGTTCGGAAATCGGCTTTCCGATTTCAAAATCGCCTTCGGATATGTGTTTTTCGTAAAGTCGAACGCCCGAAACGTTTCCGCCGGCGCGTCCGCTCAAAACGAGCGTATCACCGCTACGCAAAACGGTGTTGCCTTTCGGAATTTTCCGTGTGTCATCACGTAGCAGTAACACCAAAAGCGAGTCGGGCGGGAGTATAATTTCGCTTATGCGTTTGTTTACCCACGGATGCGTTTCCGAAACCTTAAACTGAATAAATTGTACCGGAACTTTATCGGAATAGTCGGTAAAGGTACGCATAACGTCCGAATTGTCGGTCATTTTGAGCGCTTTTGCAACATACGGCAGAAGCGTGCCCTGTATGAGAATGGAAAACAGGACTATGAAAAATACAATGTGGAAAATGTCGTTATCTGTCGAGGCGGGGTCGGTGACCGCCATAATAGCGAAAACAATCGACGCCGCACCGCGAAGTCCGGCAAAGGATACAAGCGATAGTTGGCGGAGTGTTGCCTTGAATGGCAGTAAAACCGCGCAAACGGCAAGCGGACGTGCAACAAGGGTCAAAAACAGTGCAATGGCGAGTGCCGGAAGCGCAATCGACGGCAGCCGCGAGGGAAAAGCCAAAAGTCCCAAAAGAAAAAAGAGAACCATCTGCATAAGCCCCGTGAGTCCGTCGAAAAAGTGGACGAGCGAGCGCTTGTTGCCGAGACTGCGGTTTCCGAGGATTATTCCGGTTATGTAAACGCTTAAATATCCGTTTCCGCCGAGTACCGCCGCAAGTGCAAAGGAAAGCAGTGCCACGCCGAAAATAAAGACGGCGTCAAAACCGTTTTGCGGAAGTTTTATTCGCTTTATGAGTAACAGTGTGAGAACCGCAACCGCAACACCGCAAAGAGCGCCGAAAAACACCTGTTTAAACAGCAGTCCCAAAATTCCCGTGGCGGAAACTTTTCCGTTCATCAGCGAGAGCATAATAGCGGTGAGCATATATGAAAAAGGGTCGTTACTTCCGCTTTCAACCTCGAGAAGTGAGTCGGTTGAATATTTAAGACCGAGTTTTTTGGAACGCAAAATCGAAAACACCGATGCGGCATCGGTCGAACTTATTACCGCGCCCAAAAGAAAACTTTCAAGCAACGGAATTTTAAGGCAAAGAAAGCAAAACGCACCGGTGAAAACCGCCGTCAGCACCGTTCCGAACGAGGAAAGCAAAACCGCCTTAACGGCAACCGGACGTGCGGCATTCCAGTTTGTGCCGAAACCACCGTAAAACATAATAAATATAAGTGCCGCCGAACATATGCTGTTGGCAAAGTTATAGTTGTCAAACGGGATTTTGACAATACCGTCCGAGCCGAAAGCCATTCCAAGCAGAATAAATGCAAGCAGCATCGGCAAACCGAGCCTGCCGGAGATTTTGTTGCAAAGCACGCACGCGATTATAACAACCGCCGCGAGGAGTATAGTAAATTCCATTCCGTCACCTCACTTAACAGATATAATCAGTATACTACTTTTTTGCGAAATTTTCAATATTTTCAAATAAAGCGCAGAGAATGAGTGAGCGGAACGGTGAGGTAATAAAAATGGGTAGCAAATACGGATATGTCAGGGTTTCGAGTACTGACCAAAACGAAGAAAGACAACTGGTTTTAATGGTGGAAAAAGGCATAAACGCGAAAAATGTTTTTGTGGATAAACAGTCGGGCAAAGATTTTGAGCGCACGGCATACAGGCGAATGCTAAAAAGACTTCGCGGCGGCGATTTGCTTTATATATCTAGTATCGACCGCTTGGGTCGTAATTATGAGGAAATTCAAAAGCAGTGGCGAATACTCACAAAAGATATAGGTGTTGATATTTGTGTTATCGATATGCCACTGTTAGACACACGAAACGGCAAAGACCTTATGGGAACGTTCATTGCCGACCTTGTGTTGCAGATACTCTCTTTTGTGGCACAGAGCGAGCGGGAGAATATCAAGTCGCGACAGGCACAAGGCATTGCCGCCGCAAAGGCAAACGGCGTTAAGTTCGGCAGACCTAGGACACTGTTGCCAGAGGATTTTGATAAAATCGTAAAAGACTTGAAAAAAGGAAAACTTTCTACCGACGCGGCACTGGAACTTTGCAATATGAGCAAATCAACGTTTTATCGCCGAATACGGGAACAAAGACCGCCGTGCAAATAAAGGAAGCAGTGTCAAAAAGTATACTTTTTGGGAAAGTGTTGAGGAGGTATAAAATGAAAAAACTATTATCAATCACATTGGCAATTATGGTGCTGATATCGGTATGGTCTACCGGAATGTTCGGCATCACGGCAAGTGCGGCTACTGTCACCAGCGGCACGAATTTAGTTGAAGTGGCAACTTCGGCAACGAATTATGATAAATTAAGGAATTACATTTTCACATATAAGAAAAATATGAATAAGTCTAATATTTTTACAGAGGGCAGAAAAATAACGGGTACTCGGCTTTCACCGAATACCCGTTATTTCGTTTACCAACCCTGCCTGACAGATGCTCATTTCATAATTTCAGTCTAAAACTGTTTTATGAACACCTGCCTAACGGTTCGGGGTGTGTTTTATGTAGAGAAACCGGTGCACTCCTTTAGGCGAGGACGGCGTGGTTTTCGATTTTTCACTGTTTAGGTGTGCAAAAACACCGTATTATTTCCTATAATATAGCGCTTGACCGATTTTTTTATTGACAGAAGCGATTGGTTTTGCTATAATCTTAAATTGACAGGCTATGGTGTGGTAGTGTCCGAATTTGCCGCACTGTGCTGAGAAACAGTCTTAAAACTATACCTAAAAGGAGGGTACTGTAATGAAAAGAACCTATCAGCCTAAGAAACTTCACCGCAAAAAGGAACACGGCTTTTTCAAGAGAATGGCAACTGCCAACGGCCGTAAGGTGCTCGCCCGCCGCAGAGCAAAGGGCAGAAAGCAACTCACCTATTAATTTTGCTGTTGTTGATCGGTGATACCCGATGGAAAAATTTTTAACGTTAAAGTTAAACAAAGAATTTAAGCGGGCATACGGCAGGGGTAAAAGTTTTGTTCACCCCGGCGTAGTGACATATGTTGTAAAAAACAGGCTCGGTTGTATACGTATAGGTATAACGACCGGAAAGAAACTCGGCAATGCCGTTTCCCGCAACCGTGCGCGGCGTGTTATAACCGCCGCATTTCGTGAGTGTCTGCCGCATCTTGGCGGCGGATACGATATTGTATTTGTTGCCCGTGTACGCACCCCGTCGCTCAAAAGCGGACAGATAAAGGCGGGGATGGAAGCAAACCTGCGCAGTGCAGGCGTTTGGATTGACCGTGATGAAGCAACTGTTAATTAAACTGGTGCAGTTTTATCGGCGATATTTATCGCCTCTCAAGCGCAGTGGCTCTTGCCGCTTTACTCCGACCTGTTCGGAATATGCGATAGAGGCACTGCAAACACACGGCGCTTTGAAAGGAACGGCTTTGACCGTTTGGCGAATACTGCGCTGTAATCCCTTCTGCAAGGGCGGCTGGGACCCTGTCCCGACCGGCAGAATCAAAGGAGATAACAATGAGTAATCTTTATGACATTATAAGTGTTCCCATGGGATATGTCTTAAAACTTTTGGCAGGTCTTGTGGGTAACAATTTTGCCGCCGCTGTGTTTTTGTTCACCATCATAGCAAATCTGGCAATGATTCCGCTGACTTTGAAATCTCAAAAATCTTCGGTACAGCAGATGCGTATAAGACCGAAACTTGACGAGATAAAGAAGAGATGCGGTGACGATAAGCAAAAGTATTCAATGGAAATGCAGGCTCTCTATCAGAGAGAAAACGTATCCATGTCGGGCGGATGTCTGCCGCTCATACTTCGAATGGTATTTATGATGGGCATTTATTATGCTGTTGTAAACCCGCTTCGTTACATCTGCGGTGTGCCTGCCGATGTGCTCAACACCGCTATGAAAAGCATTGAGGGCGTGACCATTACCCGCCCTATCGAACTTATACCCTATGTTCAAAAGGGAATGGTTGAGTCGATTTCTCCGGACGTGCTGAACAGTATCGATTTCGGCCTTTTCGGCATTGACTTGACCCAAAAACCGAATTTTACGCTTGATTTTTCAAAGGCGGAGTGGATTTGGATAATTCCGTTCCTTTCTTTTGCCGCACAGATGGCATCAACCGTCGTTTCAATGAAAATTCAGAAAAAGCAAAACCCCGATGCACCGAGTATGTCCGGAATGTTGCTCACAATGCCGCTTATCTCGCTGTTTATCGGTTTCGGTTTCCCGGGAGCGCTCGGATTTTACTGGGCGTGCTCGGCTGTTGTTTCGGGCACTATCCAAACCGTTATATCGTTAAAATTCGGTCCTAATACGATAATTGCAAAAGAACAGACAAAAGAAGTCTACACACGTTATAAAAACGAAAAAAACCGCAAGCCGGCTCAGAATTAGGAGGAGCACAAATTGATTAAGGAAGCAATCGGTATAGGCGAAACTCTTGAAGAGGCTACCGAAAAAGCAAAGGCAGAACTTAACGTATCGTTTGACGACGATGTTCAGTTTGAGGTTCTTGCCAACCCGAAGAAGAAAACTTTCGGTATTTTCGGCGGTTCGCCCGCAAAGGTTAGGGTGTTTGTTGAAGTACCCGATCCCGTTGAGCGAAAGAAACCACGCGAAAAGAAGAAAACCGACAACCGCACACGCGAAACCGCTAAAGACAGTGCACGTGCCGAAAAGCCGCAGAACACTAAAGTTCAGAAGACGGAAAATGCACCCGCACCCGAAGTTAAGGCTGTTCCCGCAAGCGAAATTGCGGCAGATACACCTGCCGGACGTGCAGTTGCATATTTGAAGACAATTCTTTCAAACCTCGGTGTTGATGAGGTTGAAATTCTCGTTGCACCTACCGAAAATGGTGCACGCATTATTATGAACGGCGACAATCTCGGTATTGTTATCGGTCGCAGGGGCGAAACGCTTGACGCCTTGCAGTATCTCGTTTCTCTTGCGGCAAACTCGGGAGAAAAGTTCTTCCGTGTATCGCTTGATACAGGCAACTACCGTGAAAAGCGCGAGCAGACTTTAAAGGGTCTTGCACATCGTATGTCCGGACAGGTTTTGCGTACCGGTCGCAGCCGCACGCTTGAACCGATGAATCCGTACGAGCGCCGTATAATCCACACCGAAGTGCAGAATATCGAAGGCGTTGAGTCTTGTTCTGTAGGTGAGGGAATTGGCAGACGTGTTGTTATTTCTCCTGTTGGCGGAGCAAGACGTCACGACGACCGTCGCGACAATCGCAGAGGAACGCGCAACGGTCGCACTCCCGCTGTAACGGCTGACCCCAACCGTGAGCCGAAAAAGGATGCGGCAAATCTTCCGCTTTACGGTAAAATCGACTAATTAAAAAACAGGCGGTGGCTTCAAGCCGCCGCTTTTTTGTTAGAAATTTTTATAAAAGAGGTTTTTTGAATGCGAATTTACAATTCCGTAACCGAACTTATAGGAAACACTCCGCTTTTGCGACTTTGCAATTTTGAACACAGTTGCGGCGGTAATGCTGCAGTGCTTGCCAAACTTGAATATTTCAATCCGGCAGGCAGTGTTAAGGACAGGGTCGCTGTCAGTATGATAAACGATGCCGAACGGCGCGGACTTATTTGCAAAGGTTCTGTAATTATCGAGCCGACAAGCGGTAACACGGGAATAGGACTTGCGGCTGTTGCGGCGGCGCGCGGTTACAGTGTTATATTGACAATGCCCGATACTATGAGTGTTGAGAGACGCAGTCTGCTCAGCGCATACGGTGCGGAAATTGTTCTGACCGAGGGTAAAAAAGGTATGTCGGGTGCTATCGCAAAAGCCCGGGAACTTGCCACCGAAATTCCCGACAGTTTCATTCCCGAACAGTTTTCAAACCCTGCAAACCCGAGGGCGCATATCGAAACAACAGGGCCGGAGATTTGGCGCGATACCGACGGTAAGGTTGATATTTTTGTTGCGGGTGCGGGAACAGGTGGCACTGTGAGCGGTACGGGACGCTTTTTGAAATCGAAAAAAACCGATATTAAAATTGTTGCGGTTGAGCCGGCGACTTCGCCGGTTCTCTCGGGTGGCGATGCGGGCACACACGGACTTCAAGGTATAGGCGCGGGTTTTGTTCCCGAAAACTTTGACAGAACGGTTATCGATGAAATATTTACCGTTACCGATGAACAGGCATATTCGACCGCGCGTTTTTTGGCAGAGCACGAGGGCGTTTTAACCGGAATAACTTCAGGGGCGGCTGTTTTCGCGGCGGGAGTACTTTCAAAGCGAGCCGAAAACGCAGGCAAGAACATCGTCGTTTTATTGCCCGATACAGGTGAGCGATACCTTTCGACGCCCGCATTTTGCGATTAGATAATGTATTGTAAAATAATGACAATAAAGCCCCTGTTTTTTGTTAATATGTTGCAAATGCGACTTCCTTTCCGTCGGTTTATCCAAATAATCTTAAAAATGTTATTTATTGATTTTTTCGTATTTTGTGGTAGAATATACTTAGTAATTTGAACTTTTGGCTTTTTAATTTTTTACAAAATTGCTAAGGAGGAAAAACTAATGAAAAAAATTACGGCAATACTTTTGAACGTTCTCATACTGGCGGGTTTGCTCAGCATTGGTGTAGCCGCCGAAACAACTGTGAACGTTAAACTGACAGGCGCACAGCAGGCGACAAAAGGTTCGCTCTATGCGGTTACCCTTTCGGTTGACAACGCTGCCGTCGGCGGTCTTCAGGGCACAATCAACTATGATTCCGATTGCTTCGAATTCACAAAAATCGAAATCTCAAATTCTATGGCAGCCGCCAACCGTGTTACCACATCGGAAAGCGGTAATCTCATAAATGCCGATACTGCCGGCGTTATTAAATTTGCCGTGCTTTGCGACGGAACAAGTACGCAACTTGTTAAACTTTATTTTAACACTCTTGACTCTGCCGCAAAGGCAACTGCCGATTTTACTTTGACCGGCGTTACCGTTTCCAACGGTGAGGGTACGGCAAAGGTTACAAACCAGACTGTAGACATTACCGGCAAAAACATATATACCCCCGCTATAAGCGTTAAGGGCGCATCGGTTAAGACAAACGGCGATGCCGATATACGTTTTGAGGCCGAAATTTCCTATACAGGTGACGATATTGAAGAAGTCGGCATAATTATGATTCCGACTTGGCTTGCCGCAGGTGAGGAAATCGTTCTTGATAAGAAATATGCCTATAACGGCACAGACTACGTTGCCGCCGTTGCCAAACTCACAAAGGCACAACTCGGCGACTCCAAGGCCTTCTACGGTAATCTTTTGAATTCCGCAAACAGCGCATCACGTATCAGAACCGCAATTTCCGCAAGAGCATATATAAAACTCACAAGCGGCGCTGTTATTTACAGTGATAACGTAATCGATGGAAACAATATCAACGGCGGAACAAGTTCAAGATGTTGTATCGACGTTTTGCGCGGCGTTGCCGAGGGCAAGAATTTGGATGATAACATCAACACAATATTGGCAAAAGAAAACAAGCAGTGGACTTTAGACGACTACAAGAGTGTTGTTACTGCTTTGAACGAATATATCACTAATAACTAAGGAGAGATACAAATGAAAAACATTTACGAAAAGCCTAAATTTGATGTTATTTCCTTGGTTTCGGAATCCGATATTGCAATGAATCCTTCGACAAACGGTCAATGGGGCGGCGACGGTCCGGAATGGCCTGAGCAGGAATAAGCGAATTAGCGGTGTGTTGATATGAAAAGAATAGCAGTGCTCTTTGCCGCACTTGTTTTGGTGGTTTGCTTTGCCGCCTGCAAGTCGGATAAGGATAGTGACAAGACTACAAGCACAACATCATTAACAGAAGAAACATCATCTTTCACATCTTCGGGATTTGAAATTGTCATAACGGATGACAGCAGTGATATCGCTTCGGTTTCCAATCCCGAAATCAAGGAGGAAATCGACGAAATCGCAAGCACCTGGGGAACTGTAAGTGCTACCGCAACCATTCCTTCAAATGTTTTGGGTTCGTCAAGCACTCCCGCGTCTTCCCAAAAGGACAATTCCGTTTCTTCCAATAAAACTTCTTCGGTTACACAAAGCAGTTCCGTTTCCGGAAGTTCGAGCAGTGTTTCGTCCTCGAGCAGACCGCAAACGACCTCATTGCCCGAGTATTACGAGGGAGCATATTAAAAGTATTAAAAGCCGACGTTATGCGTCGGCTTTTTGTTTTCGGCAATTTTGCGGGCAAGTGTAATTTTTTATTTACGCACTTCAAAAAAATTGCAAAAAAGCATTGACAAGTTGATGCTTGAGTGATATCATATCAGTGAATTAAATATTTAAACCGTTGAAGCGGAGATAACGGCAATTATGCCTTCACAGAGAGCCTGCGATGCTGAAAATCAGGCAAGAAACAAGTTGTCAAATGGACCGCGGAGGGTGCAGTCAAACGATTTATTCGGAGTATTCTGCGACGTTACGGCACGCGTCAGTTGCCGAGGGTATGCTTGTATCCGCAAAGTGCACGGCTCTGCCGTGAATCAAGGTGGCACCGCGAAGAGTGTTGCGTTTAAAAAAACGTATAATTCGTCCTTGACAGTTTTTGTGACTGTCGGGGATTTTTTGTTTTTCGGAGGTTTTAAAAATGGTAAAAATGCGTTTGTGGCGCCGCCGCGCCGAATAAATATTTATTATCCAAACAATCTATTAAAACAATAAACGGAGGAAATAAAAATGACTTTTAACGATATAAACTTTGACACATATTTCAGAAACTATCCTGATAATAACGGCTATTTCGGAAAGTACGGCGGCTCGTTTATCGAACCTGAACTTCAAGCTGCAATGAACGAGGTAAACGAGGCGTATCAGACAATATGCCATTCGGCAAAATTCATAAGTGAACTGCGCCGTATTCGCAAGGAGTTTCAGGGAAGGCCCACACCGGTTTCGCACCTTGAAAGACTTTCGAGAAAACTCGGCAATGTTCAGCTTTATGTTAAGCGTGAGGACTTGAACCACACCGGCGCACACAAACTCAATCACTGTATGGGTGAGGCACTGCTTGCTAAATATATGGGTAAGAAAAAGGTCATTGCCGAAACAGGCGCAGGACAGCACGGTGTTGCGCTTGCTACCGCCGCCGCATATTTCGGCCTTGAATGCGATATATATATGGGGTCTGTCGATATTAAAAAGCAGGCACCCAACGTTGCCAGAATGAAAATTCTCGGTGCGAGGGTTGTTGAGGTAACCGAGGGACTTCAAACTCTCAAAGAGGCAGTCGACGCCGCATTTGCCGCCTACTGCAACGAATATAAAGATGCGATATACTGTATCGGTTCAGCGCTCGGGCCGCATCCCTTTCCGATGATGGTGCGCGATTTCCAAAGCGTTGTCGGAATTGAGGCGAGGGAGCAGTTCTTGGAGATGACAGGTTTCCTGCCCGACGCAGTTGTTGCCTGTGTCGGCGGCGGATCTAACGCAATGGGAATGTTTGCGGGATTTCTTAATGACCCTGTCGATATTTACGGAATAGAGCCGCTCGGCAGAGGTTCGTCACTCGGCGACCACGCCGCAAGTCTGCAGTTCGGCGAAGAGGGTATTATGCACGGCTTTAACAGCATAATGTTAAAGGACGAAAACGGTGACCCCGCACCCGTATACTCGGTTGCGAGCGGACTTGATTATCCTTCTTCCGGCCCCGAACACGCATTCCTTCGCGATATAGGCAGAGTAAAATATGACGTTATCGACGATAACGAAACTATCGACGCATTTTTTGAACTTTCGAGAATGGAAGGTATCATACCCGCTATCGAGAGCGCACACGCCGTTGCATACGGTATGAAACTCGCAAAGAAGATGGATAAGGGCTCTATACTTATCAATCTTTCTGGCAGAGGCGACAAGGATATGGATTACGTTATTGAAAAATACGGAATTAGATAGAAGTATATATATAAAACACCCCGACAGGCTTTTAAATCTGTCGGGGCGTTTTTATACGTAATAATTATTGTAGGGGGGTGTTCCCGCCGTTTCGTTGCGAAAATTTATGCTGCCCTACGGTGTTATATCATAAAAAATGCGTTCTGCGCCTTTTACCGAGTGTTTGATTTTTTGCGCGGCACGTTCGAGCGCATCAACAGGCAGTCTGTGACGTGTTTCTTTGTTATTCTCGCGGGACGATGCGTGAAGAATAACCGTGAAATCGTTCTGTGACGGAAGGAAATCCAGTTCCGTAAAGCAGTAACATTCGGCGTTACCGAGGGAAGTGTGAATTTCCGCCTTGAAACGTGTGTCACAGTCGCAAAGTGTGGCGAGTTTATCCGGTGTTACTTCGCCGGTTATCCGCTTTGCGGAATTTACGGTGTCGGCAAACCGCAAAAGCGAGAGCGTTTTCGGCAGACCGAGTTCCGCACCGACTGCGCGAGCCTCTTCTTCAAGCAGATAGGAAATCGGTGAAACGGTGTTTTCGAAATCGCTGTGCGGAGCATTGTTTGCATCGCCGTAGAGTGCGGGAAGAGCGAGAAAATCGGTGTTTTCGAGTTCCTCTGTTTCGGCTTTTAACATACGAGTTATTTCTTCGGTAACAATACGCATTTTGCTTTTCGCCTCGGTTATGCCGATAAGGCGGCCGAGAAAACGGCTTTTTGCATCGATTTCGATAAAATCAATTCCGTCGAGCGCAGAGAAAAAAGTTTTAACCGTTTCGGCTTCACCGTTGGTAAAAAGACCGTGGTTTATGAAAACGCAGGTCAGTTTTCCCGCCTGCGCTTTGTGCAGCAAAAGTGCGGTAACGGCAGATGCCATGTCGCCGTATAGCGGGCAGAGAATATGACTTCCGTCAAGGCGTTCGCGCAAATCGTTTCCGGCTCTTCGTATGAAGGAAAGAGAAGTCCATTCGGCGTGAGTACCGCAAATTCGGTAAAGAAAATTTTTAAAAAGGGAAAGACCCGCTTGCGTTTCGTCTGCTTCCGGGTGAAACTGTACCGCGTAGAGTCCCGCCGAGGAATTTTCCATAGCCGCAACGGCACAACCTTCCGCTTTTGCCGTGATACGGAAACCTGTCGGCACACGGTTTATATCTGTGCGCGAGGGCATAAAACAGGTACTTCTTTGCGGCAGACCGGACAAAAGGGTGCAAGTTGAATCGGTATAAACTTCGCAAACACTGCCGTTTTCGGTGCGCGGGTCAATATCACCGCCCGTCATCTCGGCTAAGAGCAGTGCGCCGTAGCCGATGCCGAGTACGGGTATTCCAAGCGAGAGAATTTTTTCATCACATCGAAGAGCCCCTGTGTCGTGAACATTGCCGTCAGCACCCGCAAGGACGATACCGAGAAAACCCCTGTCTTTTATTTCTTCTGCCACAGTGTTGTGGGGCATTATTTCCGCAAATACCCTACATTCGCGAATTTTCTTTGCGGTCTGTCTTGCAGAATTTTGTTCAAAGTTTAAAACCAATATCTTTTCCATTAAAAATCTCCCCGAAACCAATGATATATAATATTTCCACAGTCATTATACCAACACAGTGGGGGGATAGTCAATACTCTCCGATTTTTCCGTAATCAATTGAGTACTTATTATCGTCAAAATTCCGCTTTGGTTATCGGGCGGGATTTATTGATTTTGCTGTATTATGAAAATTTTTGCAATGTCGATAAGAATATAAACAATTCAGTTTTTAAAATTGTTAATATATAATATAAGTGATGAAGTGTAGACTTTGTGTCTGCCGGTATACAAAAAATGCGGCGGAGGTAGGCGCTTATGAAACACCTGAACGCAGATATCTTGGCTGAAAAAATCAGTCAACGAGTCGAAAATGACATAAAAGAAAATAACATCTGCGGCGCGTCGGTTGCGGTTGTTTCGCCCGACAACACATTATATAAAGCGCACTTCGGTACTCTGTCGGCGGAGGATAATACTCCCGTCGGCGACAGCACACTTTTCAGACTCGCTTCTATGACAAAACCTATAACCGCCGTTGCGGTGATGATTTTGTACGATAAGGGCCTTTTGGATATTGATGACCCTGTTGAGAAATATCTTCCGCAGTTTAAAAACAGATATATAGCAAAAGCGGTAAACGGCAGAACGGAATTGGTTTGTCCCGCAAAAACGGTCTTGACCGTTAAACATCTGCTGACTCACACTTCGGGTCTTCTGGCGGGTGAGTGTGGCGAGATTTACGCCAAAGCACTCTCGGAAGAGGATAACAGAACTCTTAAATCTACGGTTGATTATTATTCTACGGTCGGACTTTCTTTTGAACCGTTTACAAAAAGCGAATACAGTGCGGTTGCCGCGTTTGACCTTCTCGCACGCATTGTTGAGGTTGTATCGGGTATGGATTTTGCCGATTTCTTAAAGCAGTACATAACCGATCCCTGTGGTATGACCGATACCGTCTTTGCTCCGAGCGAGGAGCAGTGGAAGAGGATAGTTCCGCTCCACACAAAGGAAGACGGAAAAAGCGGAATTTTGACCCTGCCGAAAAATTGTATCTTTTGGAACAATCCCGTAACACATTATCTCGGCGGTGCGGGACTTGTTGCTTCACTTAATGATTATATGGCTTTCGCCACCATGCTCTTGAACAAGGGCACGATAAACGGCAAGCGTGTCTTGTCCGAAAAAACGGTTGAACTTATGTCAACGCCGCACACGCCCGAAAGTATAAAGCCGGGCAACGAGCGTTGGGGTCTCGGAATGCGTGTTATCGCAAGCGAGAATTATCGCTGTTTGCCGGTCGGCGCATACGGTTGGAGCGGATCGTACGGTACGCATTTTTGGATTGACCCTGTTAATTCCGTTGCGGCTGTATATATGAAAAACTCACGTTATGACGGCGGCTCGGGCGCGACTACTGCCCGAAATTTTGAAATAGACGTTTTTAATTCCTTTGAATAATGCCGGCGTTTTTGTTGCGGTTCGGCACAGAGGAAGTTACTTTTTATGATAAAGGGGGAGTTAAATGTTAAAGTTTTCGAGTTATTTTGTGGATAGAACGACCTATACCATACAGACCGATAAAGAGGTTAAGCAACTTTTCGGTGCAAAGTATAACGGCGTGGAAATCAAACCGAATACCACATACGTCTTCACGTTTGAGTATTATTCCACACCTGATATGGTCGAAGCGTCCGCAATACGCAAACTTAACAACGGCAGAGAGGACAGCCACCTGTGGGAAACGTGGTCTGACGCAAAGAAAAAAATGCGTCGCGGAATTCTTTTCGGCGCGGGACGCGGTTCTTTTTGCTATGAGTTCACAACAAAAGAGGACGAGACCGACTTCTTTCTCGGTTTCGCACAGGGCACATTCGGTCACAGTTATATTTGGGATATAAAACTCACCGAAAAGGGCAGTGACGAAAATCTTTTCGTAAACCCCGACTTCGCAAACGGATTTGACGGTTGGTTGACTCCTGTTGCGGAAGGTCAGGCAGTCATAATGGAACAGGACGAGGCAATGCTTGCCTTGTCGGAGGGCGAGTTCCTGCCCGATACCGACACTGCTTTTTATGACGAGAACACGTGGGACGAGGTAACAGGCAAACTCGATTATACCCCCGTTACCGAAAACACCGCCGTTCTTTATAACAAGCAAACAAGTTGTTTTGACGAAAAAGCCGAGGCAAAACGTCAAGAGGTTTTGAGCGCTTCCGATACGTTGCTTTGTGAATATAATGCCCTCTCTTCAGGCGAGAAAAAACGTTGCAGAGTATATTATATTTCCGCAAACGGCAACGACGCAAACGACGGCAGAACCGAAGCGACTGCTTGGAAAACCGCCGAAAATCTGGCAGAACTTTGTTCCGATTTTGAAAACGGAAAACTCAAAAACGGAAAATTCTTCAAGCAAAAGGTTGAGCGGCTTTATATTCTTTTCGAGCGTGGCGGTCTTTACCGCGGCAGATTTGAACTCAAATCAAACATAAGTTACGGCGCATACGGCAGCGGTGCAAAACCGGTGTTCTATACCGGAAAATATGACCTTGCCGATGAAAAACTTTGGCACAAAACCTCGATAGAGAATATTTGGGCTGTGGCGGTCGGCGATGTTGAAGATATCGGAAACATAATATTCAACAACGGCGAAAAGTGTGCGTTTAAACTCCTCGGCGGATATGCGGCTCTTCAGTGCGATTTTGAGTTTTTCCATAATAAAGATAACAAAATGCTCTATCTTTATTACGGCGGCGGAAATCCCGCAAAGGCTTTCCACAGTATCGAACTTGCATACGGTCACGGTATGAACGGTGACCTTAATGTTAAAAACGTCGTAATCGAAAACTTCTGCGTTAAGAATGCCGGACTTCACGGCATCTGTTTCAGAGGCGGCTCGGATAATATTGTTATTCGCGGCTGTGAAATCGGCTATATCGGCGGTTCGCTTTCCCCCGGCGGCTACGGCAGACTGGGCAACGGAGTTGAATTTGTAAACACATATTCAAACAACACCGTTGATAACTGTTGGATATATCAGTGCTACGATACAGGTTATTCTTTCCAAAACTGTAGCCAAAACCGCACCGTCGGAAAAGAACTTCTTGAAAAGAATATGGTACTCACAAACAGCCTTATCGAATATTGCACTATGAATGTTGAAATTTTCACATCGCCTGTTGCAAAGGTTGAGGACGTCACAATGTCCGATAACATTCTCCGTTTCGGCGGATGCGGATGGGGCTTCTATAACCGAATGGGTTCAAACAGCCTGATCTCTTCAAACCTGTGTATATACAAGGGCACGGGAGACGGCAAATATATGTGCAAAAATTTCAACTTCACAAACAACGTATTGGACGGCTCATATTACGCACTGGTGGACGTCGGCTGGCCTAATGCAGATGGTATAGGCCCTAATATTTCGGGTAATACATACATTCAGCAAAAGAATGACCATTCCTATACGGCGTGGATAAAGGGCGAAGACGACGGTCTAAACGGCGGCAAACGGCTTTCTCTTTCAAGCAAGGAAGAGTTTGTCGAGAATAATATAGATACATCCCCCGGCAAAGTTATTTTAAACTGAAAATTTTAAAAGAAAGCAGGGTAAAAAATGATTAAAATGAAAAAATTGGTAAGCGTGCTTTGCGTTATCGCAATCTTGGCAACTTCGCTCTTCTGCGCGGGAATTATGAATGCGAGTGCGGCATCCGATGACGGATATATGTATACTGCAACGTGTAGCCAACAAGGTGAAATGCATTTCGGTTGGGGTATCAATGATTTTACAAATGGTGAGTATACCATTTCGTTCGATTACTATTTTCCCTCCGAGTTTAAAAACGGTAGTCCGCGTCTTATTTTTAGAGCAGTTAAAATGAATAATTCGAATGTAGTAGAAGATGGTGATTTTAACGTGACTATTATTAATGACGATACCGCTGGAATGGATAAAAAAGCAGGATATCATTCTTTTACCGGCGAATTTACTGCTACTAAACCTCACAATAATTTGGGATTTCGTCTTTTGCAGTATGCCGCCGATGATTTTAAAATACATTTTTGGAATATTAAGATAACTCGCAAGGGTGAAACCAAAAATCTTTTTAATAATAATTGTAATATGATTGGTAACCTTGAAAAGGTGGATGCCGACCCCGAAATCACCGGTTACGATGATTATATGGTAACGCTCAAAAATCCGAAGGAAAAAACTGATTCTCGTATTTTTTCCGGTTTGATATCTCTTAAAAAAGATACAGAGTATAAAATGTCGTTTGATTATTATCTCAGTGATGATGTAAATGGGGTTAACTGTTTGTTTGCGGCTTATGGTACAAAAGCCGCAGGCGGCGGAGAAGATGTGCTTGCTCAAAATCTCGGCAATGACGCTTTTGAACATACAAAGGGATATCATTCTTTAAGTAAAGTCTTCACTTCAAGTAATGATTTCATCAAATTGTGTTTCAGATTGCAGAATATAGGTAAAGAAGCAACTGTTATAATCAAGAATATTTCTATCGTTGAAACACAAACAGATAAAAAAGTTTACAACGAAATGGGCTGGACACCCAACTCAACTGCCGAATTCACTTTTGAAAAATACGACGAAAAAACCTATATCCAAGGCGCAATGCCCGAAATCAAGGGTGCAAAGATAAAGGTCAACAGCAGTGCGGCA
>CAZMHU010000019.1:0-35801 GCA_964566175.1 uncultured Eubacteriales bacterium | reverse complement strand
CAATTACATTAATAAATTGCTAAATGTAATTTGTACAGAAGATGTGGATGGATATTGTTGATCGAGTTAATATCAGTTTTAAGTTGTTCATCAGTTACATTGTTAAAGTTAGTGCCTCTTGGAAAGAAAAAGCGAAGTAAACCATTTATGTTTTCATTGCTACCGCGTTGCCAAGGTGCGTGCGTATCAGCAAAGTAAACTTTTAAATCTAATTCTTGCTCCAAATCTTTGTAGGCAAGAAATTCGGTGCCGTTATCCAATGTCAGAGTTAATGGTTTGACCTTTATTTCTGCATTTGCAAATGCAAAAATAAAGGCGGCATTCGTAGTTTTTTCTTTTTTCTTTTGCTATTGCAGCAACGAGTTGACGCGACCTTCTGTCAACAGCAGTAATCAAATAGCCATTACCGACAGAACCATACACCATATCTCCTTCAAAATCTCCCAATCTTGAACGCTCATTTACTGCTCGTTCACGATCATGAATTGATTTTTCAAAATACTGTGTATATGATTTCTTTTGATTAGAGTAAGGTTTAGCCTTTCTTCTAAAATGAGTCCAGGGTTTAATGCCGGGAAATAACCTCGCTCTTACAGCACGATAAACAGATGAATAAGAGAAAGTTTCAAAATGCTTGCTATTCCATTAGCCAGCAATAATTTCGGGAGACCAATATTGAAGTAATCCGTTAAATACAAAATCATACATTTCCTTGTTCAAAATCAAATTGTTTTTTCTATGACATTGTTTACGTCGATGTTTGTAATTTGTTTGTGCATGCCAATGATGATAGTGGTTTGCTTTTTTACTCCAGTTGCGTCTCACTTCTCGACTTATTGTAGACGGACTTCTTCCGAGTGCTGCTATGAATTTTCGCAAACTTTTCCCTTTTTCTAAACTTTCTTGTAGATATTCTCGTCCCGATAGTGTAAAATGTGTATATGACTTCATATTGACCTCCGTGTTTTATTTGGTGTAGCAACTACATTTTGGTTGATGTGAAGTCTACTTTTATTTAATCTGTTGCACTTGTTATTATAATCTGCCTTTCAAAAATCGTATTTTACATACGTTTTCACATCAAAAATCCAATAATACAGAAGCGATTGCGGTTAGGCAATCGCTTCCTTTCTAAAATATTCTGTTTTAACTCTTACCCCAACTATTGACATAGAACCAAAAAAGACTTGCCGCAGCAAGTCTTTTTTGTTTGGTGGGAGATGGTGGATTCGAACCACCGAAGGCTTAGCCAGCAGATTTACAGTCTGTCCCCTTTGGCCACTCGGGAAATCTCCCATATTAAATTTTGCAACTAAACTGGAGCTGGTGGACGGACTCGAACCCCCGACCTGCTGATTACAAATCAGCTGCTCTACCAACTGAGCTACACCAGCATTTAACAGCAAGGACTAATATAACACAAGAACGGCGTTTTGTCAATAGTTTTTTAAAAAAAGGTTTAATTTTTTCTGTGAAAAAATATCTTGGCTTTGAAAAATCGATATAATGTGTTATACTGTAAAAAATAGGGGGAAACAGCGTATGCGAATGAGAAAGAAAAAACACCTTGACGAGCGGCTTGCCGCTTGCAAAAATCTCTTTTATATGGAAACCGAAAACCGCGATTACCGAATGACCGACGAAAAGCGGGAATATATTGACACTTTGGCGCTTTTCGGTAACGACAATCCGGTTCATCTTGAAATTGGTTGCGGAAAAGGTCGTTTCGCGGCACAACTCGCGTTGCAAAATCCGAATATAAATTATTTGGCTGTTGAAAAAACCGCAAACGTCATCGTTGCCGCCTGCGAAGGTGCGGCGGATATTCCAAATCTTTATTTCTTGCATGGCGGTGCGGAGTATCTTGAAAAGTTTATAAGACCCGCCTCGGTTGAGCGAATATACCTAAACTTTTCCTGCCCCTATCCCAAAAAGGCGTATGAAGCACACCGCCTTACCAATCCGCGCTTCTTGACGATATACAAAAAACTTATGGCGCCGAATGCCGAGATACATCAAAAGACCGATAATATGCACTTTTTCGAATACTCGCTTGAGTGTTTGAGCGGTGAGGGCTTTTCTCTTAAAAATGTTTCGCTTGATTTGCATAACAGCGGTTTTGAGGGCAATATTATGACCGAATATGAGGAACGTTTCGTTTCGCTCGGTCAGCCGATATACAGGTTGGAGGCGTTTTTAAAATGAAAAGGGCAATAGCGTTGTGCCTTTCGCTTTTTATTATATTGTCGTTCGGCGGATGTAAAAAGGGCGAGGACGTTCAGAGTACTTTTTCGGACACGGTGTCACAGATTTCGTCCGAGAGCGAAGTTTCTTCCGAAAACGGTGACAGTGTTGACCCCGAAAACATCGAAAACGGCCGCTCGGACGGTGCGCCGGTTACAGCCGAGAAACCGATAAAAGGTGATGGCGAGCAGAACGGAATAGATGTTTCGCGCTGGCAGGGTGAAATCGATTGGGGAAAGGTTGCGAAAAGCGGAATTGATTTTGCGATAATACGTATAGGCTACCGTGGGGAAAACGGTGTTATATACAAAGACCCCTATGCCGATTATAATCTTTCCGCCGCCGATGCCGCCGGAATACTCACGGGTGTATACTTCTTTTCAACGGCGAAAACCGTTGCGGAAGCGATAGAAGAAGCGGACTTTACGCTTTCTCAAATTGCAGGATATTCAATATCGTATCCTGTTGTTTACGATTGCGAGGGATACACTTCGCCCAACAGCCGAATGTACGGTGTCAGTGCCGCCGTTCGTACAAATGCGGCTCTCGCTTTTACGCAGCGGGTTTCCACACAAGGTTATAACGGTTTTGTCTATGCCTCGCTTAACGATTTGCAGGATTCGGTTTATTACGAAACCGAGCGCCTTGAAGCAAACTGTGGAATTTGGATTGCACACTATCCGAGCGTTACATACCCGAAAGTTTCTCATCCCGACTACAACGGCGAATATGATATGTGGCAGTACACAAACAGGGGAAGCGTTTCGGGTGTCGGCGGCAACTGCGATTTGATTGTGTCATACTTTACACGCACAAAGGCAGCACCTAAGAATCCCTCGCTTCGTCCGAATGATACTTCCGCTCCGAAAGAGGAAGACAAAAATTATAAAATCGTTTCCGAAACCGTTACGGCGAAAGATGTTGTAAATCTGCGAAGCGGAGCGGGAACGGGAAACAGCGTGGTAGGACAACTTAAAAACGGCGAAACGGCAAAGCGTACCGCAGTGGGAACAAACGGCTGGTCGCGCCTTGAATGGAACGGACAAACCGTTTATGCGATTTCGAGTTATCTCACGACAGACCTTTCTTTTTCTCCGCCGGTATCAAGTGAGCCCGCCGTACAGTCGGAGTTTACTGCCGCGTCGGGGCAACTCACCGCAAAGAATGAAACTAACCTTCGTGAAAAACCATCGGTAGACTCGGCAGTGGTAGCCGTCTTGAAAAGCGGCGATTTTTTAGAGCGAACAGGCGTATCGGCAAAGGGGTGGACACGGCTTAATTATAACGGACAAACCGTTTATGCCGTTTCGAGTCTTTTGAGTGAAACGGTACAGTCGTCCGAACCCACCGCGCCCACACCCGAATTTGAAGAAGTTTCTGACAGCGTTACCGCAAAGAGTGAAACCAATCTCAGAACTGCACCCAGCACGACAGACAGTGAGGTTGTATATACCCTTAAAAACGGCGAATATGTTGAGCGTACGGGAAAATCATCAAAGGGTTGGTCACGGCTTAATTATAACGGTCAAACGGTTTATGCCGTAACGTCATATCTTATCGAACAGTAAATAAAAAACTTCGCAAGTTTTGAGACTTGCGAAGTTTTTACTTTGTGGATTATTATTCTGCGTCGGTAACGTCTTCGTCCTTAGCACCCGAAAGAATGAGGTTTGCAAGGATTCCGAGAATCAACGCGCAGGCGATAGAAGTGAGGGTTACCTTTCCGAAAGAAACGGTGAGACCGCCGATACCCGCAATGAGAATTGTCGAAACAACGAAGAGGTTACGGTCTTTTTCAAGGTCAACCTTCTGAATCATTTTAAGACCGCTTACGGCGATAAATCCGTAAAGAGCCATACAAACGCCGCCCATTACGCAGGACGGAATTGAATTAACAAATGTAACGAAAGGTGTTATAAAAGATATAAGCATAGCACCGATAGCGGCGGCAGTTATCGTAACGATTGAGCAGTTACGTGTTATGGCGACACAGCCTACCGATTCGCCGTATGTGGTGTTGGGGCAACCGCCGAAGAATGCACCGACCATAGAGCCTACACCGTCACCGAGGAGAGTTCTGTGGAGACCGGGGTCTTCGAGAAGGTCTTTCTCAATAATGGTACTGAGATTTTTGTGGTCGGCAATGTGTTCTGCAAATACAACGAATGCAACCGGAACATATGCAACAGCCAATGTGGCAATATAACTGCCCGAGAGTTCTCCTACACCTTTGAATGCGGTGACGAATGTGAAATCGGGAAGACTTATTATGCTGCTCATAGTGGTGAATATCGAGAAGTCGATAACCTTGAGCGAATCAACGCCGCAGGTAGTTCCGATAACGGTGAAGATTGCCGCAACGGCATATCCTGCGAGTATACCTATAATAAATGGAATGAGTTTCAATGTTTTTTTGCCGTATGTAGAGCAAAGCATTGTAACGCCGAGTGTTACGAGTCCGCAAACAATAGCGATAAGCGGATTGGTGAGTACGTTGCCGTCGGCGTCGGTTACTTTACTTGTTGTGAGGTCGCTTATTGCGTTGCCGGCAAGTGACAGACCAATAATAGCAACGGTAGGACCGATAACAACAGCGGGCATGAGTTTGTTAACCCAGTTTACGCCTGCAAATTTAACAACGATAGCGATAATAACATATACAAGACCTGCGAAAGCGGCACCGAGAATAAGACCGAGATAGCCGAGTTGTGCGGAAATTCCGCCCGCAAAGGCTGCCGCCATAGAGCCCAAGAAAGCAAAGGAAGAACCAAGGAAAACAGGACTTTTGAACTTTGTGAAGAGTTGGTAAACCAACGTTCCCACACCTGCACCGAAGAGGGCAGCGGCGGTGCTCATAGCATTGTCGCCGGTGAGTCCGGCATTGCTGTTTGTGATTACGGGAACAACCAATGTTGCCGCCATAATCGCCAAGAGTTGCTGGATTGCGAAAACGATAAGTTGACCGAAACGGGGCTTATCGTTTATGTTGTAGATCATTTTCATTTTTTTCATCCTCCATTTTATTTTTTATAAAATATCCGGTCCCTCAACCGGTTATTTTTTCAAACAGTTTGACCGATGTTTCACCGTCAAACACGGGAACGTTCACCGCAACGAGTTCGTGTTTTGAGGTTGGAACGTTCTTTCCGACATAATCGCCGCGTATAGGCAGTTCGCGGTGACCTCTGTCGATTAGTACGGCGAGTTGTATCGCGGCGGGTCTGCCCATTCGCATTAAGGCGTCCATTGCGGCACGTGCGGTACGTCCGGTGTAGAGAACATCATCTACAAGAACAACCTTTTTACCGGTCACGTCAAACGCTTTGTCGTTGTCGAGGACAACCGGTTCGGCACGGACACCGTCCAGGTCGTCACGGTAAAGGGTGATATCCAAAGTGCCGACGGGAACGCATACACCTTCAATATTTTTAATGTTCTCGGCAATGATTTCCGCAAGTGGTACACCACGCCGACGTATTCCCATAAGGCAAATGCCGTCACAACCGTTGTTGCGTTCGATGATTTCGTGCGACATACGTTTCAGTGCGCGAGCAACGCCCTGTTCATCCATAATTTGATATTTAAAATCCATCAAAATACCTCATAAATAAAAATAACCCTGTCTGCACGACAAGGCTTTCTGTATAAAGCGGCATAAAGCAGGCGCTTTGATATATCTGTCTTGTCGGCATCTCTGTACCGTCTTAAAGAAATTTGTTGCATATATATTAACACAATGGCATAAATTTGTAAAGTGCAAATTTTAAAAAAGTGTATGCTTATTTCTCGAGATTTCGGTATATAATAATGAATAAAAGCGGTAAAAACAGGCTTCTTGCGGGCTTTTGCACTTGTATTGCGAAAAATTATCATTTTGCACAACCGTTTTTACAGTATTTACCAAAAAATCCCTTTAAAAATGCGGTTACAAAAATGTAACTTTTTCGAGCAGAACCAAATCTTTGTTTAATTTTCACAAAACAAATAAGATTTTTGTGCTTGACAATAACGAAAACAACGGATATAATCCAGTTGCATTGCGTTTTTTAGACTCAAAGGCTTTTACGGCTTTTGTGTCTGGGGCGGCGAAAACCGTTCACCTAAATTATAAAAAGGGGAAATTCAATGATTAAAAAGTTAAGAGCACTGATAGGCAGGTTGCCGTCCTTTACGGTACGCCGTGCATACTCTGTTTACGCTCTTACTCTGGTTACGGCAATTTTGCTTTCGGTTATGTTGCTTTCGGTCAATACCGTTTCAATAAGCAACGGCGAGCAGAGTGTAATAACCTTGAAAACAATGCTTTCGGATCCCGAAAGTATACTGAAGGATGTTGACATCCAATACGGTGAGGACGATAAGGTCGAAGTAACGAAACCCTCATTCCGTAAACTTAATATTTCGGTCAGGTATTCTTTTCCTGTCTATGTAACACTCGGCGATACCACTACAACGGTAACGACGACCGGCGCAACGGTGAGTGAGTTGTTGGAACTTGCAAAGGTTATGGTGAACGATACCGATATAGTTAATTATGACCTCGATACCGTTATCAGTGCGACAACATATATTGACGTTGTGGATATTGATTATATAACCGAAACCTACACACAACGCATTTATTATCAGGAAAACACGGTATACTCTGCCGATTATCCAAAGGGCACTCGCCTTGTAAAAGAGGGTAGTGAGGGTGAAAAGCAGGTTACCTGCAAGAAGACCGTCGTCAACGGTGTTGTGACCGAGGAAGAAGTTTTAAGCGAAACGGTCGTAAAAGAGGCGGTTGACAAGCAGATTATAATAGGAACGAAAAAGGTTTCTTCGTCGATAAGCCAGCCTTCTTCCGAAACCGTCAGCGAAAAGACCGAAACGGTCAACGCGGCGGTTACAACGAGTGCGAGTGTTTCAGCGATATCGACGCTCGTCCCCGAAACGGAAATTTTGCTTGATGCAAATGGCAATCCCGTAAATTATTCAAAGCATATTACCGTTGAGGCAACAGCATATGTCGCAAAGGGTACTTGTGCCACGGGCGTTAAGTGTGTTCCCGGATATATTGCCGTAAACCCGAACTATATTCCCTACGGTACAAAGATGTATATTAAATCAAGCGACGGAAAATATGTTTACGGTTATGCCGTTGCGGCAGACACCGGCGGCTTTGCGAGAAAAAATCCGACAAAGGTTGACCTCTCTTTCTTGACCACGTCGGCTTGCAGTAATTTCGGCAGACGCAATGTTGAAATATATATTCTCGAATAATTATATATGTGTAGAAACTGTTTCACCTTTCGGTGGGACAGTTTTTTTGTATATGTGCGGAAGATAGGGTCACTGTAAAAAGTCGGTTTTGTCCGAAAAAGGTCTGTATAGGGCATTGACAAAGGGAAAGACCGATTATAGAATAGGCAGGGTGATTAAAGTGAAAGTTTTCGGGTTTGACTTGAACCGTACAATAAAGGTCGTGCTTTTCGGCAAAGAGCACATAGTCCCGCCGAGATTACACGTAGCAAGAACTACGCCTACATATATACTTTATTTTGTTACACAGGGCGAACTGCGCTTGATGGTGAACGGCGTGTGTGAGACGCTGGGTGCGGGAGATGTATATATTTTTGAAAAAGGCGACATTCAAACCCCGCTTGAGTCTACCGATGTCAGATACTACTATGTTCACTTTGTTACCGAGCCGACGGTTTGCGAAATCGGAGAAGAACAGTATATAAAAGCAACTAAAAGAAAGAATGTCGACTATGCAAAACTTAATAATCACGGCTCTGACGGATATGATTATTTAAAGGTTTCGGTTAAGCAGAAGAACTGTATATCGAACCGCGAAAGTCTTGAATGGTTGATAAAGTGCTTTGAAAAGTGTGCGAATGCTTTTTGGAGCAAAAATCCCGAAAACCGTTTTGCAATCTCAACTGATTTTGCGAAAATTCTTTATCGGATAGAAAACGACTGTTTGAAATGCAACGAAAACGAACGGTACAAACTGCCGAGTGTTTATGACACCGTTGTTGCGATTTCGGAATATATCAGTCAAAATTTGAGTACCGATATAGGAAGTAATGAAATAGAAACGATATTTTCGATGAATTATGATTACGTAAATCGCAATTTCAAAAGCATTATGGGGCAGAGTATGCTCAGTTATCGAAATATGCTCCGTATAGAACGGGCAAAACTTTTGCTTTCCACCACCGATAAGGAAATTTCCGCAGTGGCGGAGGAGGTCGGCTTCGGAGATAAATATTATTTTGTTCGTTATTTTAAGAAAAAAGAGGGAATTACGCCTGTGGCGTACAGAAAGAGGTTGAATGAAAATGTTTTATGATAAATCCGTTTCGGTTTTACACGAAGACGGAAAGAAGATATCGCTTGGGTCGCTGGCTGTGCCGTTGTTGTTTGAAAATATCTTTGTTTTAATGTACGGCACGATAAACACTTGGATACTGTCGGGATATTCCGATATTGCGGTATCGGCAACAGGTGTTGCACAGCAGGTTTCGAATTTGGTTATTGTTATTTTGGGAATGATAAGCAAGGGCGCCGTTATCGTAACAAGTCAGGCGCTCGGCTCACAAAACAAAAAGCGTGTTGAAACCGTTGCGGGAAGCGGAATGTTTTTAACACTTTTGGGAAGTTTGATTTTTGCCGGAGTTCTCGGAGTGTTTTCCGACGCCTTTATGCGGATGATGAACCTAGACGGCACGCTGAAACTCGAAGCGGTAAAATATTTGCGGACAGTCGGTTTTGTAATGCCGATTACGGCAATGTTGAGTTATTTTAACAATCTGCTTATCTGTCACGGTTTTTCGGGAATAACGATGTTTTCCGGCTTGCTGAGCAATGGTCTTAATATAGTTCTTTGCTATGTTGCGCTGTATTGTAATCTTTCACTGCCTGTCAGCGGCGTAACGTCTGTTGCGCTGTGTGGCGGAATAGCACAGGCTGTCGGACTTGTCGTGTCGGTTTTGTTCTTTGTTTATAAAAAATGTGACTTCAAGTTCAAACTTGAGCGCAAGGCGGCGGCTGACGTTTTGAAATTCGGTATTCCCGCGGGAATGAGTTTGCTGTCATACAGCCTTTCTCAAACAGTCACCACGCGTTTTATAACCGATTTGGGAGTTTCTGTTATAAACACAAAACTTTACGTCAGCAATATTTTGCAGTATACGTCACGTGTGAGTTATTCTTTGGGTAATGCGGGCGGAATACTTGTCGGCAGACACAGAGGTGCGGGGCGTATAGAAGAAATAAAACAACTCTTCAAGCAAAATGTTTTCCTTGCGGTTTTCTGTAACGTCGGTGTTTCGCTTATTGTCCTCGTTTTTTCAAAACAACTGCTCGGAATATTTACGGACGATGTGAAAATTATTGCATCGGGTACGATGATTATCGCTATTGATATTATTGCGGAAGCGGCAAGGGCGGTAAATCATATATCGGAAAACGCATTTAATGCCAACGGTGATGTTAAAACACCGCTTATAACCGCTGCGGCAAGTGCGTGGGGGTGCAATGTTCTGTTGTCGTTCCTGTTTGCGGTAGTGTTAAAACAGGGCATAGTCGGCTTATGGATTGCAACCATTGCGGACGAATGCTTTAAGGCGAGCGTGTATTTATTGCGTTGGCGAAAGGGCGATTGGCAGAAAATTAAAGTCTAAAACGGTATGTGTATTATAATCAAAAACAAAAAGGTCCGATTAAATCGGACCTTTTTGTTTAAAGTGTTGCCGCCATTACGGCTTTTATAGTGTGCATACGGTTTTCGGCTTCTTCGAATACAATAGACTGCGGTGACTCAAATACGCCGTCGGTAACCTCAAACGCGTCCATATTAAAGCGTTCGCCCATTTCCTTTCCGACTTTAGTGTTATGGTCGTGGAAGGCGGGCAGACAGTGCATAAACACTGTTGTGGGTTTGGCGCAGGACATTAGTTTTTCGTTGACCTGATAGGGCGAGAGTGCCTTAATGCGCTCTTCCCAAACTTCTATCGGCTCACCCATTGATACCCAAACATCGGTATAAATAACATCGGCGTTTTTAACAGCCTTTACAGGGTCGGTTTCAAAGTTTAAAACCGACCCGCTCTCTTTGGCAATTTCCTTGCAGATGTTTACAAGGTCGCTGTTCGGAAAATATTCCTTCGGCGCACAGGCGGTAAAGTTAAGTCCCATTTTAGCGCAACCTACCATAAGCGAATTGCCCATATTATAGCGGGCGTCACCCATATATACGAGATTTATGCCTTTTAATTTTCCGAAATGTTCTTTTATCGTCAAGAAGTCTGCCAATATCTGTGTCGGATGAAATTCGTTTGTGAGACCGTTCCAAACAGGAACGCCGGCATATTTTGCGAGTTCTTCGACAATTTCCTGCCCGTAACCGCGATATTCGATACCGTCATACATTCTGCCGAGAACACGTGCCGTATCGGCAATGCTTTCTTTCTTTCCGATTTGTGAGCCTGTGGGGTCGAGATATGTCACACCCATTCCGAGGTCATATGCCGCAACTTCAAAACTGCAACGTGTTCTTGTGCTCGTCTTTTCAAAAATAAGGGCAATGTTCTTGCCCTCGCACAGGCGGTGTGAAATGCCGTTTTTCTTCTTTTCTTTAAGTTCTGCCGCCAAGCAGAGCAAACTGGAGATTTCTTCTGACGAAAAATCAAGCAGTTTTAAAAAACTTTTTCCTTTAATATCCATTTTCTATACCTCACAAGCCTTTATCAGTATTCCGACAGCCTTATAAAGCAGGCTGTTCGGTATGTTCAGCGCGGGAAGGAGTCTTATTTTGCTTTTCGCTTTTATGACAAGCACGCCGTTTTTAATACATTCGGCAACAATACTGTCTGCCGGCTTTTCGGTTTCTATGCCTATCATAAGTCCCATTCCGCTGACCGATTTTACTCCCTTTGCATTTCCGAGCGCAGAGAAGATATATTCCGATTTTTCTTTCACTTCGGAAAGAAGGCGGTCGTCTATTCGTTTGAGTATGTTCAAAGCACCCGCACAGCAAACGGGATTTCCGCCGAATGTTGAACCGTGAGTGCCCGCTGTTAAAACGTTTTCCGCTTTTTTACCGAGCAGTGTAGCGCCTATCGGCAAACCGCCACCCAACCCCTTTGCCGTTGTTACGATATCGGGCTTTACAGAATAGTTCATATATGCGTAAAGACTGCCGGTTCTGCCGTTGCCTGTTTGAACCTCGTCAACGATAAGAAGAATATCGTTTTCTTTGGCAAGGCGTGCGGCACAATCCAAAAACTCCCGAGTCAGTGGCATAACACCGCCCTCACCCTGAACGCATTCAAGCATTATAGCGGCTGTCTTGTTTGAGAGTACTGCCTCTGTCAGCGAGTCGATGTTGTTAGCCTCGGCGTAGCAAAAGCCCTCTGTCAGCGGCAGAAAATCCTTGTGAAAAACGTCTTGTCCGGTTGCGGCAAGTGTTGTTATGGTTCTTCCGTGAAAACTGTTTTTAAGGGTCACGATATTATAAAAATCCGCGCCTTTTTTCTCGGCGGCATATTTCCTCGCGACCTTTATGGCACATTCGTTTGCTTCCGCACCCGAATTTGAAAAAAACACCTTTTCCATTCCGGTTCGCTCGCAGAGAAGTTTTGCAAGTTCGGCACAGGGAGCGGTGTAATAGAGGTTTGAAGTGTGCTGAATACTTTTAAGTTGTTCGGTAACGGCACCTACCCAGTCATCGTCTGCCGCACCGAAAGTGTTAACGGCAATTCCGGTTGCGAGGTCGATATATTCGCGTCCGTTCTCGTCGGTGAGAACCGAACCTTTGCCGCCTGTTATTACAACCGGAAATCTTGCATAGGTGTTTGCAATATAATTGCTGTCGATTTCTTTAATGTTCATCGTTTTTGTCCTTTATTACCATCGTGCCCGCACCCTCATCGGTGAGTGTTTCGATAAGCAGTGCGTGCGGAACTCTGCCGTCCATAATTATAACCTTTTTAACGCCGCGGTGTATGGCGTCGATACAACATTCAACCTTGGGTATCATACCGCCGGAAATCGTGCCGTCACGGAAAAGGTCAACCGCTTCGTTGATATCAATACAGGGAATAAGCGAAGAGGGGTCGTTTACGTCGCTTAAAATCCCCGAAATGTCGGTCATCGATATAAGTCTTTCGGCGTTCATAGCACCGGCGATATATGCGGCTGCGGTATCGGCGTTTATGTTGTAAACGTTGCCCTGCATATCACAGCCTACTGTCGAAACAACGGGAATGTAATCGTGTTCGAGCAGATCGAATATCGGTTCAACGTTGACCTTTGTAATAGTTCCGACAAAACCGAGCCGCTCGTCCTTTGTCTTGGCTTCTATCAAATGTCCGTCCATACCCGAAATGCCCATTGCTTTGCCGCCGTTGATTTCAAGCAGATTTACAAGACTTTTGTTTATCTTTCCCGCAAGAACCATTTGGACAACTTCTGCGGTTTCTTTATCTGTCACACGCAGTCCGTCGACAAAGACGGTCTCTTTGCCTATCTTTTTGAGCATTTCGGTAATTTCGGGGCCGCCGCCGTGAACAAGTACGACTTTTACGCCTATCAGCGACAGCAGGACAATATCCTCCATAACCTGTTGGCGAAGTTCCTCACTCACCATAGCGTTTCCGCCGTATTTTATAACAACGGTTTTACCGTAATATTTTTGTATGTAGGGCAGAGCCTGAGTTAAGACTTCAGCACGCTGTGCATTGGTAATATTAACTGACATTTTACAGACACTCCTAAGTGCGGTAGTCACCGTTTATTTTTACGTAATCATAGGTCAAATCGCAACCCCAAGCGGTCGCCGAGGAATTGCCGGAATTAAGATTTATGCAGATTTCGATTTCGCTTTCAAGCAATATCTCTTTTGCTTTCTCTTCCGAAAAAGGAACGCCGGCACCGTTTTTGCAAACGTCGATTTTGCCTTTTTCAGATGAAAACGCAACGTCGATTTTGTTAACGTCAACATCTGCGCCCGAATAGCCTATAGCACAAAGCACGCGTCCCCAGTTTGCATCCGCTCCGAAGAGAGCCGCCTTTGTGAGGGAAGAGCAGATAACCGATTTTGCAACGGTTTTTGCTGTTTCTTCATCACCCGCGCCCGCAACGTTGCATTCGACAAGTTTTGTAGCACCCTCGCCGTCACCCGCTATACATCTGCAAAGGTAGACGTTTACGGTGTTAAGTGCTTTCATAAATTTTTTGAAATCTTCGCCGTCTTCGCATATTTCGGCATTTCCCGCGAGACCGTTTGCAAGCACGCAAACCATATCGTTTGTCGAAGTATCGCCGTCAACGCTTATCATATTGAAGGTGGACTTTATATCCCCTGAGAGAGCCAAACTCAGCATTTTCGGAGATATGGCGCAGTCGGTTGTTATAAAGACAAGCATAGTTGCCATATTCGGGTGTATCATTCCCGAACCTTTTGCAATGCCGCCGATTTTACAGGTCTTGCCGCCGCATTCGAAACTAACGGCAACTTCCTTGATTTTTGTATCGGTGGTCATAATGCCCTCAGCTGCCTGTTCACTGCCGCAAGAAGACAACGAAGAAACAAGTTCCGGTATGCCGTTTTTTATAGGCGTGATATCAAGCGGTTGACCTATAACACCGGTTGAAGCGACAACAACATCGGTTTCGTCTATACGCAGTTCTTCTCCGAGGAGAGAGCAGGTCTGTTTTGCGATTTCAATACCATTGGCATTGCAGGTGTTGGCATTACCGCTGTTGCAGATAATCGCTTTTGCATAGCCGTTGCTTATGTTTTCTTTTGTAACGGTGAGCGGTGCACCCTTTACGAGATTTGTCGTATAGACTGCCGCCGCCGAAGCGGTAACGTCACTTAAAATAAGCGACAGGTCACGCTTTTGACGGTTCTTTCTGATACCGCAGTGTATTCCGCCTGCCTTAAAACCCTTTGCGGCACAAACGCCGCCCTTAATAAAATCCATATTTATACCTCACAACTCAAGTCCTGTGGCATCGTCAAGCCCCAACTTTAAATTCATACATTCGATTGCCGCACCCGATGCGCCTTTGCCGAGATTGTCATATTCGGCTATGAGCAAAATTCTGTCGCCGTTGCCGCAAACCGATATTTCCATACTGTCCGCAAAGGAAAGTTTGTTTGCCGCAATAAATCCGTTTTCGTCAATGCTCTCGCAGTATTTAACAATCGACCCTGTATATTTTTCTTTATAAACGTTTTTGATATCCTCGGCAGTGCCGTTTATCATATTCTTAAACAGCGGTACGGTAACGGTCATACCGCTGTAAAAATCACCGACAACGGGAGAGAAAACAGGCGGTGATGAGAGGCCTGCTACAACTGCCATTTCGGGCAGATGTTTGTGCTGTTGTGATATACCGTACTGTCGCGGAGAAGAAAGCAACACATTGCGTTCTTCGCTTTCGTATTCGGCAATCATTTTTTTGCCACCGCCGCTGTAACCGGTGATCGAAAAACAGGAAAGCAGAGCGGCTTTGTCCAAAATACCGCTCTCAATCAAAGGATATACGAGTGCGATAAAACCGCTTGCGTGACATCCGGGAACGGCGATTTTATCGGAAAGCAAAATCTTTTCTCTGTGAGCGGCGGAAAGTTCCGGAAAACCATATGCCCAATCGCTTGCCGTGCGGTGTGCGGTTGAGGTATCGATGATTACCGTGTTCGGATTTTCTTTGAGTGATGCCGACTCTCTTGCCGCATCGTCCGGCAGACAGAGAAAAACAATATCGGCACTGTTTATTGCTTCCTTTCGGCAGTCGGCGTTTTTGCGGTGTTCTTCGTCAAGGCGAATAAGTTCTATATCGTTTCGTTTTCCGAGTCTTTCGTAAATTCGCAGTCCCGTTGTTCCGGCACTGCCGTCAATAAAAACCTTAGTCATTTATAAACTCCGTTAAATATTCAATCTGTTTTTCTACCGATTTTTCACCTGTTCCGCCCGACGAGATACGCTTTGAAACGCAGGTCTCGAGAGAGATTTCGGCGTATAGGTCGTTATCAAAAAGACTGTCCCATTCTTTATACTTTTCAAGCGGAACATCTTCGAGTACCGTACCGTTTTCAATGCAGTATCCGACCGCCTCACCGACCTTTTTGTATGCTGTTCTGAATGGCATACCTTTTTTAACGAGATAATCGGCAAGGTCGGTTGCGTTGATAAAGCCTTTTTGTGCCGCTTTATACATATTGCTCGAGAGGACACGCATTGTCGATAACATCGGGGTGAAAACCGAAATACACTGTTTAACGGTGTCGACCGCGTCAAAAATCGCCTCTTTGTCTTCCTGCATATCCTTGTTGTAGGCAAGCGGAAGTCCTTTTAATGTGGTGAGCAGAGCGAAAAGGTCGCCGTAAACACGACCTGTTTTGCCCCTGACGAGTTCTGCCATATCGGGGTTTTTCTTCTGCGGCATTATGCTCGAACCGGTAGTATAACTGTCATCAAGTTCGATAAACTTGAATTCCCAAGAAGACCAAAGCACAATCTCTTCCGAAAAGCGGGAAAGGTGCATCATTACCGTTGCGAAAGCACTCAAAAGTTCGATGAGGAAATCACGGTCGGAAACGCCGTCGATACTGTTAAGCGCAATGTCGCTGAAACCTAACTGTTCAGCTTCGAAATAACGGTCGGTGTCGTATGTTGTTCCCGCAAGGGCGCAAGAGCCGATAGGACAGGATGACATCATACGTTTTTTGGCGTCGTTTATACGTGCTATATCACGCGAAAACATCATTCCGTATGCCAAAATGTGGTGAGCGAAGGTTATGGGCTGAGCACGCTGAAGGTGTGTATAACCGGGCATAATATCGTTTTTGTGATTTTTTGCTTGTTCGGTTATTACGGATATGAGTTCCTTTAGCAGTGAACAAACTTCTTCACACTCGGTTAACATATAAAGCCGTATATCAAGTGCGACTTGGTCGTTTCGGCTTCTTGCTGTGTGAAGGCGGCGTCCCGCATCACCTATACGCTTTGTGAGTTCTGCCTCGACAAACATATGTATATCTTCGGCATCGCTCGACAAAGGCAATTTTTCGCTTTCAATATCGCAAAGAATATCCGAAAGACCGTTTACAATCTGCTCTTTTTCATCTGCCGACAGTATACCCTGCTTTTCGAGCATAGCGGCGTGAACCGCCGAACCGGTGATATCCTGTTTATACATACGGCTGTCAAAATGCAGAGAAGAATTAAAATCGTCTGCCTGCTTGTCAAGTGCGCCCTTAAAACGCCCTGCCCACATTTTTTCCATACTGAATGCCACTCCTGTGCCTTGCGGCGATAATAATTTAGTTAAGACCGTTTTTTGCCTTCATTTTTGCGTAAACCGCAGTCGGGAGACCGTAAAGGTTTATAAAACCTGCAGAATCTGCCTGATTGTAAACCTCATCCTCATCAAAGGTTGCGATTTCGGGGTCATAAAGCGAATAGGGTGAAGAAACGCCTGCGTTTATCATATTGCCCTTGTAGAGTTTTAGTGTTACGTCGCCTGTAACGGTTTCCTGTGTTGTCTTAACAAAGGAAAGGATAGCCTTTGTTAAGGGTGTGAACCACTGTGCGTTGTATACAAGTTCACCGAGTTTTTGTGCTACGAGTGCTTTATAGTGTGAAGTTTCCTTGTCAAGACAGATGCTCTCCAAAACCTTGTGAGCCTTGTAGAGTATTGCTCCACCCGGAGTTTCGTAAACGCCGCGGCACTTCATACCGACAAGACGGTTTTCAACGATGTCGAGAAGTCCTATTCCGTTCTCACCGCCCAACTTATTAAGTGTTGTAACGAGTTCTACGGCATCCATTTCCTTGCCGTCAATCTTTGTGGCGATACCCTTTTCGAAATGCAGTGTAACATAGGTCGGCTTGTCGGGAGCCATTTCGGGAGAAACGCCCATCTCGAGGAAACCTTCCTTATTATAAAGGGGCTCGTTTTTCGGGTCTTCAAGGTCAAGACCTTCGTGCGAGAGATGCCAGATGTTTTTATCCTTGGAATAGTTGGTTTCACGGCTTATTTTAAGCGGAATGTTGTGAGCCTCAGCATATTCGATTTCTTCCTCGCGGGATTTGATATCCCACTCCCTCCAAGGAGCGATAATCGGAATGTCGGGGGCAAAAGCCTTTATAGCAAGTTCGAAACGTACTTGGTCATTACCCTTGCCGGTACAACCGTGGCAAATAGCATCTGCGCCCTCGGCGATGGCAATTTCGGCAATGCGCTTGGCTATCGGGGGACGTGCAAATGCCGTTCCGAGCATATAGTCTTCGTAAAGAGCGTCAGCCTGAACGCAGGGGAAAACGTAATCTTCAAGGAATTCCTTTGTGAGGTCTTCAATATATATTTTTGAAGCACCGGTTTTCAGTGCCTTTTCTTCAAGGCCCTCAAGTTCGCTTGCCTGACCGACATTTCCCGAAACCGCAATGATTTCCGGATTGTTGTAGTTTTCTTTGAGCCACGGTATGATTATTGAAGTATCAAGACCGCCCGAATATGCCAATACAACCTTTTTATATTCTTTTTTATTCATTTCAAATTCCTCCGTTTGCATAATTATTCTTAGATTATGCACAAATTATAGCATACTCTGAATAAATATGCAAGTATTACTTTCAAAAAAACGAATATTTTTTGTTATTTATAAAAACTTCGCGTAATTGCGTGCAATTATATTGAAAATATACAAACATTGGCTGTGTTATTAAAAAAGTTGCCGTCGCATACCTATATTATATATGTACAAAGAATATGCAGAGGTGTGTTTATGAAGAAAATAGTTTGCTTTTTATTGCCTGCGTTTATAATGCTCTTTTCGGTAGGGGTTGCGGCAGGCGGTGTTACGGTTTCAACCGAATACTTTTCCGATGACCTGTACGACCCGTTGCCCGAAACGGCGCCGACGGTTGCGCTCGTTGAAGGAAATTTGGATATAAACGCAAAGTCATTTGTGTTAATAGAGCAGAAAACAGGGACTGTACTCTATCAAAGCAATGAGGGGGAACGCCTTGCGCCGGCATCTATAACAAAGATAATGTCACTGTTACTTATAATGGAGGCGATTGAGGACTGCAAACTGAATACCGATACCGTAATAACGGCGAGCGAGCACGCTTGCGGAATGGGCGGCTCGCAGATATGGCTTGAAGAGGGCGAGAGTATGACCCTACACGAACTTCTCAAAGCGATTGTCATTGCTTCGGCGAATGATGCGACTGTTGCCGTTGCAGAGGCAATAGCGGGCAGTGAAGAGGCGTTTGTCGCCCTTATGAACGAGCGTGCGGCAGAACTCGGAATGAGCGGAACACATTTTGTAAACTGTACCGGACTTGACGCCGACTCACACGAAACAACGGCGTATGATGTTGCCATTATGTCGTGCGAACTATTAAAACACAAACTTATAACCGAATATTCAACCATTTGGATGGATACGCTCCGCTCAGGTGAGTCGGAACTTGTAAACACCAATAAACTTGTTAGGTTTTACGACGGCTGTATAGGTCTTAAAACAGGAACGACAAGCAAGGCGGGCAGTTGTCTTTCCGCGGCGGCGGAGCGGGATGGTATGACACTCGTTGCCGTGATTATGGGCGGCGCGGACAGCAAGGCGCGTTTCGACGGTGCGAGAAAACTGCTTGATTTCGGATTTGCAAACTATCGTGTTGAAAATATATCGGCGGAACTCGGCGAGGATTTTTCGTTGCCGCTGAGAAACGGAGAGAAGGCTTCCGTGTGTTGTGTTGCCGACGGTTCGCTCTCTGTGCTTGCGAGAAAGACAAATAGGGAAGTTTTGCGTGAAACAAAACTTTTCGAGAATATATCCGCACCGATTGAAAAGGGCGATATTGTCGGAAAGGTTATAATAACGGTTGACGGCGAGGAGGTCGGCGGGATAAATATAACCGCCGCCGAGAGTGTGAAACGGAAAAGTTTGTTTATGGTTTATCGTTGGCTTTTAGAGGGACTTGTTGCTTTATAAAGAAATAAACGGTTGTGCTGTATGCTGAATTTTGCCGCGAAATTTGCCCAAATAATAAAAAAATGTTAATTTGCAATTATTTCAGTTGAAATAAGAATTAAAATATAGTAAAATATCAGTAAAGGAGAGATAGAAAAATGGCAATTCACTTTACAGAAAAATACGCAACCGATTTTTTACGCGAAGGCGACCTCGCCGGTATAACACCGTTTGTTAAAACGGCACACGAAATGTTGCACAGCAAGACGGGTCTCGGAAACGATTTTCTCGGCTGGCTTGACCTTCCCGTAGATTACGATAAAGAAGAATTTGAGCGCATTAAAGCCGCCGCCGCACGCATCTGCTCCGATACCGATGTTTTGATTGTTGTCGGAATCGGCGGTTCATACCTCGGCGCACGTGCCGCTATTGAATTTTTGAAGTCGCCCTATTACAATTCGCTTAAAAAGGATACCCCCGATATCTATTTTGCGGGTAACACAATAAGCGGAAGCGCCCTTTCCGATATTTTGAAACTTTGTGAGGGAAAGCGCGTTTCGGTAAACATAATTTCCAAATCCGGCACAACGACCGAACCGGCTGTTGCTTTCCGCGTCCTGCGTGATATGCTTGAAGAGCGTTACGGCAAGGAAGAGGCTGCAAAGAGAATTTACTGCACGACCGACAAGGCAAGAGGAACACTTAAACAGTTGGCTGATGAAAACGGCTATGAGTGTTTTGTAATACCGGACGATGTCGGCGGACGTTTCTCGGTTCTCACAGCGGTAGGCTTGCTCCCGATTGCCGTTTGCGGTGCCGATATCGATAAACTTATGGCAGGCGCTGCCGCGGCGAGAGAGGAATACAGTAATCCTTCTATTGAAGAGAACGATTGCTATCGCTATGCCGCACTCCGCAATGCACTTTACCGCAAGGGTAAGGAGATTGAACTGCTTGTAAGTTACGAACCCCGCTTTACTATGATGTCGGAATGGTTTAAACAACTTTACGGCGAGAGCGAAGGCAAGGACGGCAAGGGTCTTTTCCCCGCATCGGTAACTTTCTCGACCGACCTTCACTCTATGGGTCAGTACGTACAGGATGGCAAACGCATTCTGTTTGAAACGGTTGTAACTATTGATGACTGCGGAAGTGATGTTGTTATCGGTGAAACAGACGACAACGGCGACGGACTTAACTTCCTTGCCGGCAAGACAATGTCTTTTGTAAACACAAAGGCGTTTGAGGGAACTGTTTTGGCTCATACCGACGGCGGAGTTCCCAATCTTGTTATAAGTCTTGATAAGGCAGACGAGGAAAACCTCGGAAGACTTATATATTTCTTCGAAAAAGCGTGTGCGATATCGGGTTATATGCTCGGTGTTAATCCGTTTGACCAACCGGGTGTTGAGGCATATAAAAAGAATATGTTCGCACTCTTGGGTAAACCCGGCTACGAAAGCCAAAAACAGGCTCTTGAGGCCCGCCTTTCAAGGTAGTTTCCGCTACGGCGGTTTAAATAAAAAGGAGTTGATACTATGATAAAACTTATCATTGGAAACAAAGGATCCGGCAAAACAAAAAAACTTATCGACTTGGTTAACAACACAGCGGCATCATCCGACGGCAACGTTGTATGCGTTGAACTCGGTGATACCCTCACATTCAGTCTCAGTCATAAGGTTCGTCTGATAGATGTTAAGAATTATACAATATCCGGCTACAACGAATATTACGCACTTCTTTGCGGTGTTTGCGCCGGCAATCACGACGTTACTCACGTTTTCGGTGATGCAACCCTGAGAATAGGCAACCGCAATTATGATGAACTTGCTGCATTCTTGGCACGCGTTGAGGAACTTTCAAAGCAGAACGATGTTGAATTCATATTCACCGTTTCTTGTGACGAGAGCGAACTTCCTGCCGCAGTGCTTGAAACAGCTGAAAAAATCTAAGGTTTTTGCGGGACATTTTGGTGTCCCGCTTTTTTTGCATTATTAAAATAAAAGCCTTGACAAATTCCCTCTCTGCATATATAATAATCGGTGTGACAAATGAGGTGAGACCGTGGTTCTTGATTTAAAACATATATTTGTGAACGAGGGTTCGAGTCTTGCCGTAAATTTTGAGTTGGATTTAAGCGGTATGGATTTTTATGGGGTGCAACCCTTCAAAAAACCTATTGCCGTGACCGGTTCGGTTTACAACCGTGCGGGTATTGTCACCGTTGATGTTTGTTGCGTTGCGAAATATTTCGCTCCGTGCGATCGTTGCGGTTGCGACACGACTGTAGAGCATAAGGTTGAGGTTAAACGTGTTCTGGTATCCCAACTTGCCGACAACACCGATGATGAGATTATCGAAATTGCCGATATGCAGTTGGACATAACTGCTCTTTGCACCGACGAGGTTGTGCTTTCGTTGCCTATGAAGCACCTCTGTAAGGAAGATTGCAAGGGTATTTGTCAAACCTGCGGCAAAAATCTTAACGAGGGTGAGTGCGGTTGCAAAAGTGACACGCAGGACCCGAGACTTTCGGTTTTGGCACAATTACTAAAAGGTTGATTTTATCCATATTTAAGGGGGTTATAAAATGGCAGTACCGAAGAGAAAGACTTCTAAAGCAAGAAGAGATAAAAGACGTTCAAACGTATGGAAGATTGAGGCTCCGACTCTTGTAAAGTGCACACGCTGCGGCGAATACAAAAGACCGCACAGACTTTGCAAGGCTTGCGGCTACTATGGTGATCGTCAGGTAGTTCAGGTCGAGGACTAATTTTCGAGATTTGAGTAGGGGAGGAGCGATCCTTCCCTATTTTTATTAACAGGGGGTGAGGTTATGTCGGTTGTTATAAAATCTGTTATAAAAGGCTCTGCCGCCGCAAAAAGCGGTGCAAAAAGCGGTGACGTTTTGCTTTCGCTTAACGGAAACGAGATTATGGACGTTCTTGATTACCGTTTTTATCAAAACGAGTCTAAAATTTCGGTTTGCTATGTCAATGCCAAGGGAAAACAGAAAACGAAAAAGGTTAAAAAGTCCGAAAGTGACGAACTCGGGTTTGAGTTTGACACATACCTTATGGACAAACAGCGTGCCTGCAAAAACAAGTGCGTGTTTTGCTTTATAGACCAGTTGCCAAAGGGAATGCGAAAAAGCCTGTATTTCAAGGACGATGACTCGCGTCTTTCCTTCCTTTTCGGAAATTATATTACACTTACCAACATAACCGAGCACGAGATTGAGCGCATTATAAAAATGCACATCAGTCCGGTTAATATTTCCGTTCATACCACAAATCCGGAACTTAGGATTCGTATGATGCGTAATCCCGATGCCGGACGCATAATGGAAATTATGCAAAGGTTCGACAACGCGGGCATTGCTATGAACTGTCAGTTGGTGCTGTGTCCCGATTATAACGACGGGGAAGAACTCCGCCGAACTCTGACCGACTTAACTTCGCTTGAAAACGTTCGCAGTATTGCCGCCGTGCCTGTGGGTCTCACGCGTTACAGAGAGGGGCTTGCACCGCTTGAAAAATTTACAAGCGAACGTGCGGGCGAGGTTATCGATATTATAGAATCGTTCCGTGACAGGGCACAGGTTTATCCGTCGGACGAGTTCTTTTTGCTTGCCGGCAGGGAAATTCCCGAAGCCGAATATTACGGCGATTTTTATCAACTCGAAAACGGCGTGGGAATGTGGGCTCTTATGCGAATGGAAGCGGCTGACGCTTTGGCACTTGTCACCCCTCCCGAAAAAGAGGTCAATATAAGTGCCGTTACCGGAGTTTCGGCATATCCGCTGATATCGGATATTGTTGACAGAGCGCAACAGAAGTGGCATAATTTAAAATGCAACGTATATATGGTGAAAAATGACTTTTTCGGTCATAATATAACCGTTGCGGGACTTATAACCGGCGGTGATATAATAAACCAACTCAAGGGCAAGCCGCTCGGTGACCGTTTGCTGATACCTGACAATATGCTCCGTCATGAAAATGATATGTTTTTGGACGACATTACGGTTGAACAACTCTCAAGTGAACTTTCGGTTACGGTCGATATTGTTCCTTCCGGCGGATATGAATTTGTTTCAAAATTAAAAGGAGATTAAAATGGCAAAGCCTGTTATTGCAGTGGTAGGCTGTCCGAATGTCGGCAAATCCACACTTTTTAACAAGTTGATAGGTAAGCGCCTTGCTATTGTCGATGATACCCCCGGTGTAACCCGTGACCGTATCTACGGCGATGCCGAATGGCGCAACCGCAAGGTAATGCTTATCGATACCGGCGGTATTGAACCTAAAACAAACGATATTATTCTTTCAAAAATGCGCGCACAGGCAAATTTGGCGATTGATACGGCAAATGTTATTATTTTCGTAACAAGCCTTGCAAGCGGTGTTACAGCCGCCGACAGCGAGGTTGCCGCAATGCTGAGGAAAAGTAAAAAGCCTGTTGTTTTGTGTGTTAATAAATGTGACGGCATCGGTGAAGTTCCGCCCGAGTTTTATGAGTTTTACAATCTCGGCTTGGGTGATCCAATACCTGTTTCGGCGGTTCACGGACACGGTACGGGCGATTTGCTTGACGCCGCGTTTGAGTATCTGCCGCCCGAAAGCGAGGACGAAGAGAACGAGGAACTCATAAATGTTGCAGTTATCGGCAAGCCGAATGCGGGAAAATCTTCCCTCGTCAACAGCGTTGCGGGTGAGGAACGTTCTATCGTTTCGGACATTGCGGGAACAACGCGCGATGCTATTGACACTGTTGTTGAAAACTCGCACGGACGCTTCAATTTTATAGATACGGCAGGTCTACGCCGCAAGAGCCGTGTAGACGACCAGATTGAAAAATACAGCGTGTTGCGTGCAAAAATGGCGATTGAGCGTGCCGATGTGTGTGTTATAATGCTCGACGGAACCGATGGTTTTACGGAACAAGACTCAAAGGTTGCCGGACTTGCGATTGAACAGGGAAAGGCGTGTATAATCGCCGTTAATAAGTGGGATATCGTCGAAAAAGACGGCAGTACAATGGACAGTTACCGAAAAAAACTTATGAACGATTTTTCGTTTATGACCTATGCGCCGATAATTTTCATATCGGCAAAAACGGGACAGCGTATTGACCGTTTGTTCGAACTTATAAAGTATGTCAATGACCAAAACGCAATGCGAATATCCACCGGCAGACTTAACGATGTTCTTGCCGATGCAACGGCGAGGGTACAACCTCCGACGGATAAGGGTAAACGTCTGAAAATTTATTATATGACTCAGGCATCGACTCGTCCGCCGACATTTGTTTGTTTCTGCAACCGTGCGGATTTGTTCCATTTTTCATACCAGCGTTATTTGGAAAATCAAATCAGGTCTACCTTCGGTCTTGAGGGTACGCCGGTGCGCTTCGTAATACGTGAGCGCGGAGAAAAATAAGTCATCGGGAGAATGAGAGATATGGTGACGGTTTTATGGATTTTGGCGGCTTTACTGGTCAGTTATGCTCTGGGCAGTATAAGTTTCGCGGTAATTTTTTCAAAGGCTTTTGCAAAAAAAGATGTCAGAAATTTCGGCAGCGGAAGTGCGGGTATGACAAATGTTATGCGTGCTGTCGGCGTTTTGCCGGGAATACTGACCTTTGTGTGCGACGCGCTTAAAGGTTTTGTTGCCTGTACGGCGGCGAAGTATCTGTTCTTTCCGCAGGCGGCGGCAACGCTTGATGCTTGGTGGCTTAACCCGATATACGGTGCATATCTCTGCGGCCTTGTATGTATGCTCGGACATATGTTTCCGGTGTTTTTCGGGTTCAAAGGCGGTAAAGGCGTTGCAACCAGTGTCGGTATTTTTGCCGTATGTTGTCCTTTGGCGATAATCGTCGGTTTGGCGATATTTTTGCTTTGCGTGTTAATATCACGTATCGTTTCACTGAGTTCCCTTGTCGCTACATTTGCCGTCGGTACGGGTGTTGTGCTCTGGCACACAGAGGGCATAAATCCCGCCCCGATGATAGTGATTACATTTGCTATGTGTGCTTTGGTAATAATAAAACATAAGGACAATATTGTCCGACTGATACACAGAGAAGAAAAAAGACTTGTTGTGAGAAAAGGAGAATAATACAATGTCTAAGGTTTCTGTTCTCGGTGCAGGCGGATGGGGTCTCGCTTTGTCGCTTGCGGCGCTTCGTGCCGGCAATGAGGTAACTGTTTGGTCACCCTTTGCGAGTGAAGTTGACACATTGCTTAAAAGCAGAGAAAATCCTCGTTTGCTCCCGAATGTCAAAATTCCGATGGAGATTAAAATTACCGATGATTTAAGTGCCGTTCACGGCTCGGATATCACGGTAATAGCAACACCGTCAACTGCTGTCAGGGAAACGGCGGCGAGGCTTAAAAACATTGATGATTGCGGTATAATCGTGAGTGTGGCAAAGGGTATTGAATACGATACTTCAATGCGTTTGTCACAGGTCATATGCGATGAGCGACCACAAAGCCGTGTCGTTGCACTGTCAGGCCCTTCCCACGCGGAAGAGGTAGCGGTGGGAATAGAAACCTCGCTTGTTGCATCGTCCGAAAATATTGACAATGCTCAGGCTGTTCAACTTGCCTTTTCAAGCGATAAACTTCGTGTTTACACCAACACGGATGTTGTTGGAGTAGAACTCGGCGGAGCGCTTAAAAACGTTATCGCCATTGCTTCAGGTTTTTGTGACGGCTTGGGACTTGGGGATAATACCCGTGCGGCATTGATAACGCGCGGTCTCACCGAAATGGCACGTTTGGGCGTTGCAATGGGTGCAAAAGAGAGCACCTTTGCGGGACTCACCGGTATGGGCGATTTGATTGTTACCTGTACTTCAAGGCACAGCCGAAATCGCCGTTTCGGAAATCTCGTCGGCGGAGGAATGTCGGTCGAGAAGGCACTTGCCGAGGTTGGTACGGTTGAGGGTTATTACGCCGCAAAAACCGCACATAAACTTTGCGGTGAGTACAATGTGTTAATGCCGATATGCGAGCACTGTTATGACGTTATGTACGGCAATGCCGACGTGCGTGATGCGGTATATTCGCTTATGACGCGTCCGTTGTGCCACGAAACAGAAAACATATGGATAGGATAAAATAAAACAGCCTGCGGGACTATAATTTGTCCCATAGGCTGTTTTTTAAGGAAAGGGTACACAAAGAGTTAAATAGGCTTCTGTTCTTTGGCGGTGTAACCCGCTTTTTTTATTTTTTCGATAATAACGGAACTGTCAACATCTTTCGTATAGGAAACGGAGAGCAGATCCTTTTTGAGGGAGACGACGCCCATAACGCCGTCAATATCGTTTACCGCCTCTTCAACGCGGTTTTTGCAGTGTTCACAGTGCATACCGTCAACCGAAAACACGGTTTTGCGGATTATGTTCGAGAGATGTTTTCTTTTTGGTTTGTAATCTCCGCCGCCGCAACAGCCGTTCGGTTTTTTAAAATATTTTACCGTTCGGTAAAAGGCAAAAACCGCAACAGCCGCAATAATTGCAAAAATTATAACATTTTCCATAAAGGTCAGTCTTCTTTCTTTTTGTCATCAGTCGAGTGGCAACCGCCGTCGCAAGTGCCGCCGCACTGCTTGGCATAGGGACAGCCGATACAGTGCTCGCCGCGTTTTTTCGCTTTGTATATGTAGTATACAACCGCGCCTACAACGCATATCAAAACAGCGATGACTATTATGTTTGCAATTATACTGTCCATAACAGAAACAACCTTTCAAAAGTGTTTATTTGTTGCCGTTCAAGGCATATTCGGCTTTGAGTTTACGGTTGGTATTGTTTATCAAGAGGACAACAACGGCAACCATTACGGCAACGGCTATAAGTCCGGCAAAAACTGCACCGACGTTGAGCGTTTCGGGTGCTGTAATGAGAGTACCAACTGTGTAAACAAGATAGCCTAAGGTGAAACCGACACCGAGTTGGAGACCTATTCCGCCCCAGAGCCAACGAGCGCTCTTCATTTCACTGTTCATAGCGCCGATAGCGGCAAAGCAGGGAGGGGTATATAGGTTAAACATAAGATATGCGAGAGCCGCAACTTTTGTGATTGCCATAATTTCGGCAACCTCTGCTCCCGCACCCTCCATAAGAGCGAGTTCGTCTCTGTCGATAAGATTTTCAAGTCCCGCAAAGCAAACGGCGAGTGTTCCGACAACGTTTTCTTTTGCGATAAATCCGGTAACTGCCGCAGCGGCAAGTTGCCAAGAAAATACGCCTACAATCGGTACTAAGAGATATGCGAACGGGCCTGCGATATATGCGAGTATTGAAGAATCGGATGTTTCGGCAACCTTGAAGGACCAGTCGAATGTCTGCATAATCTGAACTGCAGTGTTGCAGAGAAGAATGATTGTTGCCGCTTTTACGATATATGCCCAGCCACGGCTGCACATAGACTTGAAGGCACCCCAAAGTGACGGCGCTTTATATTCGGGCAACTCAATAATAAAGAAGGATTTTCTTGATTTGTAACCTGCGATTTTGTTAACAAGCAGCGCACAGAGGAAAATGAGTATAATTCCCGTAAAGTACATAAGTGTGCTAACCCAACCTGCATTATTGAAGAACACACCGGCGAAAAGCGAAATAACGGGAATTTTTGCGCCGCAGGGCATAAACGGAGTGAGCATTGCGGTGGCTCTGCGTTCACGCTCGTTGCGGATTGTACGGCTTGCCATAATTCCGGGAACGCCGCATCCGATACCGATAACGAACGGTATAACCGATTTACCCGAAAGACCTACTTTTTTGAAAATCGGGTCGAGAACAACGGCAACACGTGACATATAACCGCAGTCTTCAAGCAATGCAATAAGGAAGTACATTACCATAACAAGCGGAAGGAAACCGACAACGGCGGATACACCACCGATTATACCGTCAACGAGGAGTGCTGTCAACAGCGGGTTTACACCCTCAAGCAGTCCGCCGACCCACTCTTGAAATGCCTCAAGCCAGCCTACCAACAAATCTGCAATCGGCTGACCGACCCAAACCTGTGAAATTTGGAAAACGAGGAACATAACAACGGCAAAAATCGGAATACCGAGCCATTTGTTTGTGATAACGGCGTCGATTTTATCACCGAAGTTTTTATCTTTTGTGAGAACCTTGCGGTTTTCAACCTTTTTAACAACGGAATTTACAAACCGGAAACGTTTGCGGTCAGCTTCTTCGATAACTTTTTTATCGGTGAGGTCGATATCGCCCTGAACGTAAGGCGCGGCCTGAATTTTGCCGTCTGCTTCCGCCGCCGCGGCAACAACGGCTTTAAGTCCCTCTGCCGAGGTTGAAACGGTGCATATTACGGTACAACCAAGAAGTTTTGAAAGTTCTTCGGCGTCGATTTTTGTTCCTTTTTTCTCGTTGATATCACTTTTGTTTAGTGCAACGATAACCGGAACGCCAAGTTCCAACAACTGTGTCGTGAAAAACAGGCTTCGACTCAAGTTGGTCGCATCGACGATGTTGATGATAGCATCTGGATTTTCACGCTTAACGTACGAACTTGTAATGCTCTCTTCACTTGTGAAGGGGGACATTGAGTACGCACCGGGGAGGTCAACTGCTATCAACTGTTTTTCTCCGGCATAGTACGCCTTCTTTATCGGGTGTTCTTTCTTGTCAACGGTAACACCTGCCCAGTTTCCTACCTTTTCGTTGCGTCCGGTAAGAGCGTTGTACATGGTCGTTTTACCGCTGTTCGGGTTGCCTGTTAAAGCAATTCTCATTTGGTTTTCCTCCTTATATTTAATACTTATTTATTTTAAAATTTTTCGGGCAGTGCAAAAACGCACCGTCTTTCAAAAAGTATTGACGCAATTGTCAAAAAGTTAGCAAACGCTAACCTCGCGCGTGAAAAAAGACGGCATAGCCGTTTGCTTTTTTCAGATTATAATGGCATCGGCCAACTGTTTGTCGATGTTGTAGCGGCTGTCCTTTATCGAAACAATGCAACCGCCCTTAATATGTGAAACAACAGTTATACTCTCGCCGCTGTAACAACCGAGCGAGAAAAGAAACGCATTCAATTCATCGTCATCAGTATAAATGCTTTTGATTATGTATTCTGTGCCTTCTGTGGCATCTCTCAGTGTCATATCCTCACCCTGTTATATCATATTTTCGGTTATAAAAGTGCCGAAACGGCATAGATTTATTGAATTAGCGGTTGCTAACCAAAATCTCAAAAAATAAGTTAGACTTTGCTAACCTTGGGTATTATATATCCACTCTCACCGTTTGTCAAGAGGAAAAAGGAAAAAATTTTATTTTTTGGTAACGTGTGTTTTGCTTTTGAAAAAAGAAAAAGCAGTAGAAACACCGAAAGCGTTCATACTGCCTCTTTGGCGGAGAGAAGGGGATTCGAGTCTTGCCGCACGATGCGGCTTCGGTCATTCGCGGCTCTGACAGTCCACCGGACTGTCATTCACTACCGCTCCTACTTCGAATCCCTAAAATGAGAAAGCAAAAAAAGAAAAAGCAGTAGAAACGCCGAAACGTTCATACTGCCTCTTTGGCGGAGAGAAGGGGATTCGAACCCCTGAAGTGGTATTAGCACTTACACGATTTCCAGTCGTGCGCCTTAGACCAGCTCAGCCATCTCTCCAAAACTGTTACCATATCATTATACATACATTGCAGATAAAAATCAAGTATAATTTTTATTTTATTTAAATAAATCTGCAAGACTGTAATAGTAGTGTTGCAGTGGCGAAAAAATATGTTATAAAAGTCAAAAATTGCATTACACAGTTTTTGACTTTTTATATGCTTTATGGTAGAATTACGTTAACGAAAGGCTGGCTTTCTGCTCTATAGTCGCTTTCAAAGCGGTATTTTGTATTTATATTTGCGTAAAAGTTGGCATTTTAAAGGAGCATATAATTATGACAGATGTATTCAGTATAAAGTCTTTTGATTTTCCGAGAGATTTTTTGTGGGGAAGTGCTACCGCGGCGCATCAAGTTGAAGGAAATAATATTCATTCCAGCAACTGGCACAAAGAACAGGAAAATTTGAAAAACGGTTGGAAAGGTGAGGCGTCGGGTACAGCTTGCAATCACTACAATATGGTTGAAGAAGATGTCAAACTTCTCGGTGATTTGGGACATCAGGCGTTACGTATGAGTGTTGAATGGGCAAGAATAGAACCGCATGAGGGTGAGTTTAATAAAGAGGCTACCGAGCACTATATAAGAGAGTTGGTACTTTTAAAAGAAAAGGGTATAAAAACTTTTGTGACTCTTATTCATTTTTCTGTTCCACAATGGTTTGCCGAGAAGGGCGATTTTCAAAGCCTTGACAATTTAAAATATTTTGAGCGTTACCTTAATTACATTTTGCCGAAAATCAGTCCGTATGTTGATTTTTGGAATGTTATAAACGAATTTAATTTGGGACGTGACGCGTCGAAACTCACACACAAATTCAACAGCGTTATTTACCATGCTAGGGGTTATCATATTATCAAGCAGTATTCAGATAAGCCGGTAAGTTCGGCACACGCGTTGGTTCAGTTTTACGGCAAAAGACAGAACGATAAATTTGACCTCGCAATGCAGAACTATATGGATGTAATCAATAATGAGTTTTTCTTTCATGCCATGCGCACCGGAGAACTTGTGCTTCCCGGCAAGGACGCAATATGCGATAAGGAAATCAAAGATACGGTTGATTTTTGGGCGATAAATTTTTATACAAGAAGTATGGTCGACTGCAGAAAGGCAAATTTGGCGAGCAAGCGTTATCCTTTTACCGAAACAAGAATGTTGCCGATGAGTTTTTATCTTGACGAGATTTATCCCGAATGCGTTTATCACAATTTGAGCAGACTTAAAGACAAGCCGGTTTACATTACCGAAAACGGTTGCTCCTGTTATGATGACGATTTCAGAATGGTTTTCCTTGTGGAATATCTCTGTGCTTTGAGCGAAGCCATAAAAGACGGCGTAGATGTGAGAGGCTATCTTTATTGGTCACTTATGGATAATTACGAATGGTCATCTTTTGTTCCGAAATTCGGATTGGTTGATGTTGACCGTGAGCATGATTTTAAGCGCACACCCAAGCCCAGTGCATATCTATATAAGGAAATAATCGAAAACAACGGCTACAATCCCGAAATGCTTAAAAAGTATTTGAAAGAAATGCCGCGTATTAAAGATTTACCTATTTTATAATATAATTTTTGAAAGGATGACTTTTATGAACGAAACCGATAAAAAGTATGAGGCGTTGTTTACGCCTTGGAAAATCGGCAATGTTGAAATCAAAAACAGAATAGTAATGTGTCCTATGGGCGGCACATCGCTGTTCGGTTGGTTTGAACTCACAGGCTGCCACTTTGACAAAGAGGCGGCACAACTCTTTCTTGAGAGAGCAAAAAACAACGTTGGCCTTATCATTCCGGGCATTGCACCTCTGCGTGACACGTTCTGGGGAAAGTGGCTTTGGCAAAACCCGAAGATGTTTGAAGAACTCAAGGTTTTTATGGACGAAATCCATAAAACGGGTGCAAAACTGTTTATACAACTCACCGCCGGTATGGGACGTTCTTGGGCGATAACCGAACTTATAGCGCCGTTGCATAAAAACAAATTTACCCGCGCGCTCATAAAGCCTGTTATCGACACTTCGCACGAACTTGCATCTCCCTCGGTTCAGAAATCGCGTTGGGCGCACGATATCGACTGTCCTGAAATGACGGTAGAGCAAATTCACGAAATTATAGAAGCATTCGCAAAAACCGCAAAACTTTGTAAAGATGCGGGTGTTGACGGCGTTGAGGTTCACGCTGTTCACGAGGGTTATTTACTTGACCAGTTCGCTATCGAATTTTTCAATAAACGCACCGACGAATACGGCGGAAGTTTTGAAAACCGTTATCGCTTCGCAACAGAGGTCGTAAAGGCTATTAAGGGCGTTTGCGGTGAGGATTATCCCGTATCACTCAGATATTCTGTTGAGTCAAAACTCAAAGGCTTTTGTGAGGGTGCTATGCCGGGTGAAGAATATACCGAAGTCGGCAGAAATATGGAAGAGTCCGAAAGAGCGGCAAAACACTTGCAGGATGCCGGTTATGATATGCTCAATGCCGACAACGGAACATACGATTCGTGGTATTGGGCACATCCGCCGATGTATATGCCGGAAAACTGCAACCTTGACGATGTTGCACACATCAAGAAGTTTGTCGATATTCCCGTTGTATGTGCGGGACGAATGGATGCCGAGGTAGGCGCCAAGGCTGTTGCCGACGGCAAAATCGATGCGGTCGGTGTTGCACGGCAGTTCCTTGTTGACCCCAAATGGGTAACAAAACTTGTAGAGGATAGACTTGAAGATATAAAACCCTGTATCTGCTGTCACAGCGGTTGTTTCAACTTCTCTTCCTCAAAGGGACACGCCAACACACAGGATTTGAGCGATACTATGGGTCTTGCACGCTGTGCGCTTAATCCCGAAACGATGCAGTCGAAGAAGTATTATATTTCTCCCGCAAAGAAACAGAAAAAAATCGCCATTATCGGCGGCGGTATCGGCGGTATGGAATCCGCTATTGTCTGTGCAAAACGCGGACATAAAGTAACTCTTTATGAAAAGTCCGATAAATTAGGCGGTGTATTCATCGCGGCTGCTGCTCCTTCTTTTAAGGAAAAGGACAGGGCACTTATCGCTTGGTACATACGTGAACTTTCAAAGCACCCGATAGAAATCAAGATGAATACCGAAATCAAAGATTTAAGCACGCTTGATGCAGATGAAGTTATTGTTGCTACCGGTGCGGTTGCCAAAAAAATTCCCGTAAAGGGTGCGGAAACTGCTGTTGAGGCGGTTGATTATCTGCTCGGCAACAAGACGGTAGGCGAGAGGGTTGCGGTTATCGGCGGCGGACTTACCGGCTGTGAAATTGCATATGATTTGTATTTGAACGGCAAGAAACCCGTTATTGTCGAAATGCAGGACGACCTTATTACGACTCCCGGCATATGCCTTGCAAACACGAGTTATCTGCGTGATTTCTTCAAGACCAACAGCGTTCCTGTATATCTTGAAACTTCGCTTTGTGAAATTAAAGACGGAAGTGTTACACTCAAAGACAAGGCGGGAAAAACTTTTTATGTTGATACCGATTCGGTTGTTTTATCCGTCGGTTACACTCCTGCACCTATCGCCTCAAAGGGCAGACACGTTCATATAATCGGTGATGCCGAAAAGGTCGGCAATCTCCGCAGTGTTATTTGGGGTGCATGGAACACTTGTATGAAACTGTAAGGAGATAATTAAAATGATTTTAACAAAAGAACAGCAAGCGATACTCGACGGTGAAAAAGGCGAAACACTTGCAAAGGTTATGAAAACTTTGGTGATGTACGGCGATGCTTTCGAGGCGGAAAAACTTGTGCCGATAACATCAAAATACAATCATCTTGTAACCTCTTTCGGTTTAAAGGTTATGTCACCCGTGTATGACCTTATGCAACAAATTCTCGATGCGGATGTTGCGTCCGAACAGAAATTTTCGGTTGACCCGCGTCCTATTGACAAAAACGTTCCCGCAAACTTTTTGCAAAATCTTGTGTTTAACAAGTTTATGTATACAAAGCAGGATTTTTATGAAAAGCAACTTGTCAAACTCGGACTTATGGATAAAAACGCTTTCACCTGCACCTGCTATATGGACGAGGTAGGAAACACACCGAAAAAGGGTGATGTTCTTTCGTGGGCAGAGTCAAGTGCCGTTGTTTATGCAAACTCGGTGTTGGGCGCGAGATGCAACCGCAATTCCGGCATTATTGATATTATGGGTTCGATAGTCGGCTTTGTTCCGTATTTCGGGCTTCTCACCGACGAGGGCAGAAAGGCGACTTGGGTTATTAAAGTGCAAACCACAAAGAAACCCGAGGCACAACTTTTGGGCTCGGCTATCGGTATGAAGGTTATGGAAGACGTTCCGTATGTTGTGGGACTCGATAAGTGGCTCGGAAACGAACTCGACGATGCCGCCTGTGCATATCTTAAAGATTTCGGTGCGGCTACCGCATCAAACGGTGCAGTCGGTCTTTACCATATTGCAAACCTGACTCCCGAAGCCGTAGAACTCGGAGAGAGCCTTATAGCAGAGGGCGCAAGGGAATATATTATCGACGATGCCGAACTTGAGCGTGTTAAGAACAACTATCCCGTTATTTGGAAAAATCCCGACGCAAAGCCGAAACTCTGTTTTGTCGGCTGTCCGCATCTTTCTTTGAAGCAGTTGAAGGATTGGACTGTTAAACTCGAAACCGAACTTAAAAAGAACGGCAAAAGCGGTGTTACGATTAAAACCGTTTTCACTGCCGCTCCCGCCGTGCTTGAAAAGTTTGAAAAGACCGAATATGCAGCACGCCTTAAAGCAACCGGCGTAATAACGTCATATATCTGTCCGTTGATGTATATGAACAATCCGCTTTGTAAAACAATGCCGGTCATTACCTCTTCAAACAAACTCCGTACATATACGAGTGCAAGGTACTACACCGATGCGGAAATTCTTGAAATAATTACGGGAGGTAAAAACTAATGAAACAGTTTAAAGGCAGAGTTGTAACTCCGGGAGAAGTAACCGCAGAGGCTGTTGTAACAAAAGAGGGTTTCAACACTTTGGCATCGCTCCAAATGGCGTTGCAGTTTGGTGACAAGGAAGTAAAATGCGGAGATCAAAGCAACAAAGAACTTTACGGTAAACCCCTTATAAACAAGGCGCTGTGCCTGCCGCAGACTATTGGTTCAACTACCGGCGGTCTTGTGCTTTATTGCGCCTGCTCGATGGGTAAAAACCCCGCTTGTATGCTTTTTGCAAACCATATCGACTCACTTGCCGCCGCAGGCGCTGTGCTTGCCGATGTCTGGGTTGATAAAATGACAATGCCTGTTGTCGATTCTCTCGGTGACGAATTTTTGAATTACGTAAAAGACGGAATGAAAATCACCGTCAAGCCCGACGGCGTCGTTGAGGTTGAGTAGGGAATATTTTTGCCGAAATTCACGGCGTGTACAGCCTCGTCTGCCGACTCGGTCGGTGCTTCTGCCATACGGCAGAGGTCTCCACCGGAGACCCGCCCCCCTTTAGGCAAGGGGAGCATCGGTTTTTCCACATAAAACGCACCCCGAACCAAACGGTTTGGGGTGTTAATCTTATTTATGCCATTTTACCCGAGGCGGTTATATGGTTGTTTCCCATATAATAGTTGGTAGCCATACTACTGCCCGAATAGAAGTAATACCGGTTTCTGTCGATATACTGCCAACAGGTTTGCATTACGCCACGCAGAAACACGGTCGCATTGTTCCTTGTTTCTTCACTTCAGGAGTATACCTGTATCAGCCACCGGCGCCGGTGTGCTCCTTCGTCCTGCCACGTTCCGTGTGCCTTCGGTTAGGTTTGTATTTCTAAAAAACAAAAGACACCGCAAAAGCGATGTCCGTGTTTTTGGCAGGGGCAGAAGGACTTGAACCCTCGGCACGCGGTTTTGGAGACCGCTGC
>CAZMHU010000018.1:0-39058 GCA_964566175.1 uncultured Eubacteriales bacterium | reverse complement strand
TTTTAATGAAAACAAAAATTATAGTTGATTCAACCGCAGATTTAATGCCCGAATATAAAAGCCTCGTCCAAACCGTTCCGCTAACCGTGCGTTTCGGAGATGCGGAATACACAGACGGCGTAACAATTGACAAGAAAAGATTTTACGAAATGCTGGTTGAAAGCGATGTTCTCCCCACAACAAGCCAAGCCACTCCCGACGCCTTTATAAAGGAATTTGATAAAATAAAAGAAAACGGCGACAGTGCCGTTGTTATTACAATTTCTTCTAAGCTTTCGGGCACATATCAAAGTGCCGTTATTGCGGCGGCAGACTACGAAAACATTTATGTGGTTGACAGCGGTTCGGTTACTTTGGGAAGCGGTATACTTACCGAGCTTGCGTGCAAATTGGTCGATGAGGGACTTGATGCCAAATCAATTGCCGAAAAATTGGAAGAAGAAAAGAAAAACATAGTCATAGTAGCGTTGGTAGATACTCTCGAATACTTGAAAAAGGGCGGCAGAATTTCCGCTTCCGTTGCGTTTGCGGGCTCGGTTTTAAACATCAAGCCTGTACTTTCGCTTGTTGACGGTGAAATCGTAATGCTCGGCAAAGCAAGAGGCTCCAAAATGGGACACAATCTGCTTGTGGAAGAAATCGAGAAAACAGGCGGTGTAGATTTTCAAAAGCCCGTTATGCTCGGTTACAGCGGACTTTCAGATGCTTTGCTGTTAAAGTATATCGAGGACAGCCGTCATATTTGGAACGGAAATCTTGAGAAATTGCGATATACCACAATCGGAAGTGTTATCGGTACTCACGTAGGACCGGGCGCTATCGGCGTGGCATTTTTCAAAAAGTGAATTTGAAGCAAAAACAGAGGCGGTTATGACGTTGCGTCATATGGAACAACTCACAATGTAGTAAAAAGATAAATAGTCACATACATATGATATAAAACGGCGTATAAGGCGAGATGTTTATCGAAGGGGTAAACTCTCGCCTTATACTTTTAATCGGCAAACAGGGGGATTGGTGGCAAGAAAAAATGATTAAATTTTAAATTGTTGCGTTAAAGTCCGTTTTATGGTACAGTGGATATGATAAAATATAATTACAGCAACCCTAAATTGCCAAAGCAAAGTTGTTTTTATAAAATCCAAATTCTTTGCATTTGGTCCTTTCGGTCTTTAGGCGAAAGCCTTTAGATAATATTCTTATTTTTTTGATAGGCTGTTAGAGGTCGCAGTTGCGGCCTCAAGACGAATGTCACGGCGAGATGATAGGCCGGAGCAGCCGCATGCGACCTTTTTCAGCGGAAAGGACGACATGCAAGAGATAACTATCATCTACAACGGCAGGGCAGTTGTTACGAGTAAGGAAGTTGCCGATTTTTTAGAACAGGAGCGTAAAAGAGAAAACGCCGAAAGCCGCAGTGACAGACGGCACAAGGATTTTATTGACCTTGAAGCTGCCGAACAGTTAAACCAAAGCACGGATTTCGATAACCCCGTTCTAAACGTAGTGCTTAAAAAGGAAGCCGTAGATCAAGTAAAAAGCATGATTTCTGCTCTTGATTATGATTCAAAAAGGCTGATAGAACTGCACTATTACGAAGGATTTTCGCTGACGGCAATTGCCGAATACTTCGGTATATCCAAACAGGCAATTTCTAAACGTCACACTAAACTCCTGCAAACGTTACGAGAACTTATGGAAACATAGGCTCTCGTATTCTTTTTAATATTTTTTATTATTTTGGTTTACAAATCCGTTTTTAGTGTCCTTATATATGAGAGGACTTTTCGGAGAACAAATATTACTGTGCTTTTGTTTGATACTGTCTGAAAGAAATCTCAATAAATTTTAAGGAGGTTTCTATATGAAACACAAAAACTTTTTTATGGTTCCCAACTCTGTTTTCGAGTTGGAGCTGAAGCCGAGAGAGCTTTCGGTATACTGTTGTCTGCTGAAATATTGTGATGAGAGTATGACCTGCTATCCCTCACGCAGTACCATCGGCAAGGACTGTTGTATGAACGAAAGCACCGTTGATAAAGCTATTGCAGAGCTAAATCATAAAGGCTTGGTTCAAAAATCACCTCGCTACTACGAAGACGGTGCAAGAGATTCCAATCTCTATACGGTGACAAGTCTACTTGAAACCGATAGCGGATAATTTACTTTGGGGGTAACTGAATTTTCTTTATAAATAAAACCCAAGTAATAAAACCCATTATATTACAACAGAGAAAGAATATATAGCAAAGTCCGTTTTTTCTCTGCTGTAACAGTTTAAAGGTCGAACAGATTTTTGTCCGATTTAGGTTGCAGGAATAAGAGTCGGGGTCGCAAGGCCTCCCGACTCGCTCACTTCGGACGGCAAAGCCGACCGTGTGGGAGTTTTCGCAAAATTACGCTCAGGGGTCGTAAAAGTCGATATTAAGTGGGATAGGGGTCTCAAAGTGCGGACTACCGCAACAAAAGCCGAAATTTATAGGGGTTGTGACAAGCAAAGACATATATATGGCGATTAAAAACTGATTTTCAGTCAAAAATAAATGAAAGAATGAGGTGAGAAGATGAAAATCGAAGTAACTGAACGACCTATGAAAATGGTCTGCTATTGGATGAGTGCGGAAGAAGGTCAAGATGAAAAGCTGATGACATCTCTCAAGCCTCAGTTCAAAGAATGGAAATTAAAAAAATATCAGCCGGTGGTTTATGTTTCGGGTAAGGGCAGCTTAGAAGACGGAATGTATATGCTGATGAAGCGAAACCATGACAGATTGATAAAAATGCAGGCAGAAAACGGAATTTCCGTTACCGATACAGCGGTGCAAATGTAAAAATTTGCACCCTACATATTTCGATTTTCATCTTGCTATTGTAGTTAAAAAGTGATACAATGTTGTCAGAAACAAAGAAAGGAGTAAAATTCAATATGGTAGAAACATTTGATATCGCCGGCTACTGCCGTATATCTGTTGATGATGAGCTTGACCGTGATAATACATCAATCGAAAACCAAAAATCAATTATCAAAGAATATGTCGAGCGCACATTTCCCGGTTCAAGGCTGACTTTTTATGAAGACCGTGACAGAAGCGGCTACACCTTTGAACAGCGTGAGGGCTACCAGCAAATGCGCCCATATCTTATGGGGAATAAATACGATATTCTTGTAGTCAAGGATTTTTCGAGATTTTCACGCCGTAACAGCAGAGGACTTGTTGAGCTTGAAGATCTGCGTGATGCCGGTGTCAGAATTATATCTATCGGTGACAGTATCGACTATCCCACTTATGATGATTGGACGGCGATACAATTTCGCTTCCTTGTAAATGAAATGCCCGTAACCGATGCTTCCAAAAAGGTTAAGTCGGTTATAAAAAGGCGTCAGGAGGACGGCAAATGGGTTTGTGCCGTTCCGTACGGTTATGTGATTACAAATAATAAAACAATGACCTATGAGGTTGAACCGACAGAAGCAATTGTTGTAAAAAAGATATTTGAGCTTTACTGCGAGGGCTGGGGCTACAAAAAGATTGCCAACCACCTTACCGAACAGCACTTCCCAACACCGAGAATGAACGAACGGGCAAGAAAGGAAGCAAGAGGTGAGGAATGCAAGCTTAAAGCCCGTCCCGAATGGAGTATAGCAACCGTTCAGGGAATACTTACAAACGATTTTTATATCGGCACACTTCGTCAGGGAAAATTCACCCGTAAAAAAATTAACGGTGAAGATATTAAAAAAGATGTAAATGAGCATATAGTATTTGAAAACAACCACGAACCGATTATAGATTACCGCACCTTTGCCACAGTGCAGGAGCTGCTTAAAAAGCGTTCCGTAAATCATTACAGAGGGGTTAAAAAATACGATAATGTTTATTCGGGCTTGCTTGAATGCGGTGACTGCCACAGTCCGATGTTTCCGATGAGCCGAAAGGATTTGAAGGATGCCTACCGTTGCGGTGCATATCATCAAAGAGGACTAAAGGGTTGCACCAGCCACCACATACGAGTGGATGTGCTTGATAATACACTGCGGAATTATCTGATAAAGGTTAAAGAAACCTCGGGTGATATGATTGCAAAAATCCGAAAATCCATAGATGGCGAGAATGAAGCAATTAAAAATAATCAGGAAACCATAGACCTTCTTGAAAAGCGACTTTGTGATGCACACGAAGAAAAGAAAATGTACATACGGCAATGTACGAGAGAGCTTATGCGACACCCCGAGCGTGAAGACTCCATTCAAGAAACCTATGATGAGCTGATTGCGGAATGTGAAGCGAGAATTGACGGCATAAACAATCAAATTTTACTCACCCACGATAAACGCAATACCATTATAAAAACCAACCGCACCGCCAAAGCGGCACTTGATATATTCGATGAGGTTATAAACAAATCATCCTTCACAAAGGGCGATTTGGAATTGATTGTTGACAGAATTTATGTCTATGAGGACAGCATTGTAATAAAGCTCAAAGCCGATATTACAAGTATCCTTGAAAGCGGAGTACTGCCGCAAACAGAGAATGTTGCAAATTTTAATTCGGGCATCATAGATAGCTTATCGACTGTAATAGTCCAAACGAGCAATAATCGGGCGGACAAGGTCTATGATGTCAGTGTTATCAGTAACGGCGACCCATTGGAGATTTATACCGACGCGGGCGGGGAAGTGATTTTTAAAAAATATTCGCCGATAGGCGAGTTGTCGGCTTTCGCGGTGCAATATGCCGAGGCGCTGCTGTGTGGTACGCAACTTTCTGTTATCATATGCGACAGGGATGGGTGCGTTGCGGCGGCGGGTATTTCGAAAAAAGATGTGCTTAACCGGCGAAGCACCGATGCGCTTGAGGAAATTATGCAGTCGCGCAGGTTGTATACCGCAAAATCGGGTGAGAGTGTATATGCACTTGACGGAATTGAGCGGGCGGTTTGTGCCGCGGCACCTGTGCTGTCCGCCGGTGACGTTGTTGGTGCTGTGGTACTTCTGTCAAACGACGCGTCGCATATTTCCACCGAAACCGACATAAAACTTATACAGGTTGCGGCGGTGTTTCTCGGCAAGCAACTTGAAGAATAAAAAGTGCTTGCTTTTTATTATAAGGTGTGGTATACTCTGTACGTTAAGATGTTATGAGAAAGTGAGTGGGGTGACCCGCTCACTTTTCGTTCTAAGGAGATGAAATGTAAAAATGGCGGAAAATACTGCTGTAAAGGTATCAAAACTTATAGAACCTACGGTTAGGTCGCTCGGGTATGACCTTTGGGATGTTCGCTTTTTAAAAGAGGGTGCATCGTGGTATTTGAGGGTTTTTATTGACAAACCCGAGGGTATCGATATTAACGACTGTACCGATGTTTCGCACGCGATAGACCCCCTGCTTGATGAGGCTGATTTGATTGACAAATCTTATTATCTTGAGGTTTGCTCCCCCGGACTTGAGCGTGAACTCACACGGCCCGAACATTTTGAAAAAATGCTCGGAAGAGAGGTTGCCGTTCACCTTATTCGTCCCGTAGACAACGAGCGTGACTTCTGCGGAGAACTTTTGGGTTTCGACGGCGGAGTTAAAATTCGTACTGCCGAGAGAGAATTTTTCTTTGAAAAAGGCACATACACTTCGGTAAAATTAAACGATATGATATAATTTGGAGGAAAAGGGAAAATGAATAACAAAGAATTTTTTGAAGCACTGAAGGTTATGGAAACGGAAAAGGGTATTCCGGCAGAGTTTATTGCCGAAAAAATATCCACCGCTATTGTAACCGCCGTAAAAAAAGAATACGGCTCGCGCGATATTGTTTTTTGCGAGATTGATTGCGAAAAGCAAAAGTTCAGCGTTTATATTAAGAAGAATGTTGTCGAAGAAATCGAAGATGAATACGCCGATATTCTGCTTGAGGACGCACTGAAATACAGCAAGCGTTCCAAAATCGGCGGTGAGGTTACCATTAAACTCGACACAAAGCAGTTCGGACGTATTGTCGCACAGACCGCAAAGCACGTAATTCGTCAGGGAATACGCGATGTTGAGCGTGACCAGACTTTAGCGGAATTCCAAAGCCGCAACCGCGAACTCGTAACAGCCGTTGTTCAGCGTATTGACCCCAAAACCGGCAATGCCTCGCTTTCAATCGGTCATAGCGAGGCGATGCTTCCCAAGCCGGAGCAGGTACCGGGAGAAGAGTTGCACGAGGGTGACCACATCAAGGTCTACATAGTAGATGTTAAGGATACCGAAAAAGGTCCGAAGGTTATGCTCTCTCGTACACATCCCGGTCTTGTAAAGCGCTTGTTTGAAAACGAAGTTCCGGAAATTTATGACGGAACGATAGAGATAAAGGCAATCTCACGTCAGGCAGGCTCGAGAACAAAGATGGCGGTTTGGTCGGCAAACAGCGAAATTGACGCTGTCGGTGCTTGCATAGGCCCCAAGGGTGCACGTGTTAATAACATCGTTGAAGAACTTGCCGGCGAAAAGATTGATATCGTTAAGTACTCCGAAGACCCGGTAGAGTTTGTGTCGGAAGCACTTTCGCCCTCGAAGGTTGTCGGTGTTGAAATTATAAGCGAAGACCCGCGCAGTTGCCGTGCAACCGTTCCGGATTCGCAACTTTCCTTGGCTATCGGAAACGGCGGACAGAACGTTCGTCTTGCCGTAAAACTCACGGGCTGGAACATTGATATCCGTCCCGAAAGCGGTTTCTACGGCGAGGATATGGAATAAGATTAGGGTGATTTGATGAAATCTGCAAAAACGCCGCTCAGAATGTGCGTCGGTTGCGGCGAGATGAAGCCGAAACAGGAACTTGTGCGCATCGTCAAGAGCGCCGACGGAGAAATCCTTATCGATGCTACCGGCAAGCGCAACGGCAGAGGCGCATATATTTGTAACAGTGTAAAATGCCTTCAAAAGGCAAGACAGGCAAGGCGTTTTGAAAAAGCCTTTTCGTCTGCCGTGCCGGAAGAGGTATATGAAAAATTGGAAGGGGAACTTTCGTAGTATGGAGCAAAAACTGCGTGCGTTGCTAGGTTTTGCGAGAAAAGCGGGAAAACTCGCACTCGGAACGCTGGCAACGGAAGAATCGGTAAATAAACACCGTTCCCGCCTTGTTTTGTGTGCATCCGATATATCACCCAAAAGCATTAAAGAAATTCGCTTTTTGTGCGAAAAACACGGCGTCCGTGTTGCCGTGATGACAATCGGCTTTGATGATGTTTCAGTCGCAATCGGAAAGCGGGCGGGTATACTGTCCGTCGAGGATGAGGGCTTTGCAAACGCCATTGCCGAAAACATATAACAGGAGGAGATGCCAATGATGGTTAAATATAAAGTTAGCGATTTAGCAAAGGATTTCGGAATGCAGTCGAAGGATTTGGTGACACTGCTTGCCGATAAACTTTCACTTTCGAAAAAAACCTCATCAGCACTTGAGGAAAACGAGGTCAATCTCGTGTTTGATATGCTCACTAAGGAGCATTCGGTAAAGAGTTTTGACGAATATTTTGAAACCGGTGCCGCTGTACGTGAAAAAGCGGCGGCGGAAAGAAAGGCGGCAAAAGACCGCAAACTTGCCGAACAGATGGCGATTTTGGAGCAGATAAAGGCGGCACAGGCTGCCGAAGAGGCCAAGAAGAGGGGCGAAAAGCCTGCTCCCGCCAAGAAAAAGGAAGAAAAGCCTGCCGCAAAGGCCGAAGTCAAGACGGAGAAGAAATCGGTAGAGAAGATTGCCCCGAAGGCAGAGGAGAAGAAGTCCGAGCCGGCAATAGTTGTCGCACCGCCCAAGAAGAAAAAAGTTCCGGGCGAGGCCCCCAACCGCGGACCTGCTCAGATTTTGCACGTTGATACACGTACATCGAATGTTGATATTGAAAAATACAACGAGAAGTATGAAAATATTGCTCCCGCAAATTCAATGCGCGACAATATGCAGCGCAAGCAGAAAATCAAGCAGAAGTCGCAGGATTATCGTCGTCCCAAGGGTGCAAAGCGCGAAACCGAGGCGGATAAACTTCGCCGTATGCAACTTGAGCGCATAAAGAAAACACCGATAACCGTAACCGTCGGTGACGAAATCACGGTTGGCGAACTTGCCGCAGGACTTAAAAAGACGGCGGCAGAGGTTATCAAAGAACTTATGAAACTCGGTATGATGGCAACCGTTAATCAGGTTATAGATTATGACACCGCAGAAATTGTCGTTACCGAAATGGGTGCGAAAATCAAAAAGGCGGTTGTTGTTACAATCGAAGACAGAATTATGGATGACACCGAAGATACGGCGGAAAATCTGCGTCCGCGCGATCCGATTGTTGTTGTTATGGGTCACGTTGACCATGGAAAGACATCATTGCTTGATGCAATACGCCATACCGCCGTTACCAACACCGAAGCGGGCGGTATCACACAGCATATCGGTGCATACCGTGTTAACTGCAACGGAAGCGATATTACCTTCCTTGATACTCCCGGACACGCCGCATTTACCGCAATGCGTCAGCGCGGTGCACAGTCTACCGATATTGCGGTTTTGGTTGTTGCAGCAGATGACGGCATAATGCCCCAGACTATTGAGGCTATAAACCACGCAAAGGCGGCAAACGTTTCGATTATCGTTGCGATAAACAAAATGGATAAGCCGGAGGCAAATCCCGACAGAGTTTTGCAACAGTTGACAGAACATTCGATAGTTCCCGAGGAATGGGGCGGCGATGTTATCTGTGTTCCCGTTTCCGCCAAGACAGGACAGGGAATTGATACTCTGCTTGAAAATATTTTGCTCGTTTCCGAAATGCTCGAACTCAAGGCAAACCCCGATCGCAGAGCAAAGGGCGTCGTTATTGAGGCGCGTCTTGACAAGGGTCGCGGTCCTGTTGCTACGCTGCTTGTTCAAACGGGAACACTCCACACAGGCGATATAATCGTTGCGGGTACTGCCGTAGGCCGTGTTCGTGTTATGGCTAATGAAAACGGAATTGAACTCAAAACAGCCGGCCCGTCTGTTCCGGTTGAGATTACGGGTCTTGCCGAAACGCCCGAAGCGGGTGACGGATTTGATGCCGTGTCCGATGAGCGTTTGGCACGTCAACTTGTTGAACAGCGCAAGCAGAAACAGAAGGATGAAGAGTTTGGTCAGGCACAAAAGGTTACGCTTGATAACCTCTTCAGCCAGTTGAGCGAGGGCGAACTCAAAGACCTTAACATTATCGTTAAGGCTGATGTTCAGGGCTCGGTTGAGGCCGTTAAGACAAGTCTTGAAAAACTTTCAAACGACGAAGTACGCGTTCGTGTTATTCACGGCGGTGTCGGTGCTATCAATGAATCCGACGTTATGCTTGCCGGCACTTCGGGTGCTATCATAGTCGGATTTAACGTACGTCCCGATGCCGTTGCTAAGGCAAATGCCGAGCGTGACGGTGTTGATGTCAGAACATACCGCATAATTTACGATTGCATTGAGGAAATCGAAGCAGCTATGAAGGGAATGCTTGCTCCTAAGTTCCGCGAGGTCGAGATGGGAACTGTTGAGGTTCGCGATACCTACAAGATTTCAAACGTCGGCACAATAGCGGGCTGTTATATTACAAACGGCAAGGTTACAAGAAACTGTCTTATACGAGTTGTTCGCGACGGTATTGTGCTTGCAGAGGATAAAATCGCTTCATTGCGCAGATTTAAAGATGACGTGAAGGAAGTTGCACAGGGTTATGAATGCGGTATAGGACTTGAAAAGTTCTCGGATGTTAAAAACGGAGACGTCTTTGAGGCGTTTATTATGGAGGAGTACAGAGACTGATGGCCGGATTTAAAATTGACAGAATAACTTCCGATATACGCATTGCCTTATCGGAAATGTTTCGCGAGTTGAAAGATCCCCGAATCAGCAGTCTTTTGAGCATTGTAAAGATAAATGTTTCGGGTGACCTTTCGTATGCTACGGTTTATGTCAGTGCTATAGAAGGTAGTGAGGCAACTGCGCAATCGGTTAAGGGACTTAAAAGCGCCGCAGGCTATCTGCGGCGTGAACTCGGAAGCCGTCTGTCGCTTCGCAAAGTTCCGGAACTTCGGTTTGTTGCCGATGATTCGATTGAACGCAGTGCACACATTTCGCGCATTATAAACTCATTGCCCGAAACACAGGACGGAGGACGAGAAGATGTTTAAGTCGCAGAGGTACGACCTTAAGACTGCCTGTGAGTATTTGCAAAGTCACGATGATTATCTCATTTTGACACACGCTCTGCCCGATGGCGATACTCTCGGCGCGTCTTATGCGCTTTGTGCCGGACTGCTTAAAATGGGGAAAAACGCACGTGTTATTTGTGCGGACAAGATTCCGTCACAGTACGGATATTTTGTATCAAAGGTCGAATTTCCCCGATTTGAGGAAAAAACGATAATCTCGGTTGACGTTGCTGATATCAAACTTTTGGGAAAACTTAAAGATAAGTATGAGGGAAAGATTGATTTCGCAATCGACCATCACATTTCCCACCGTGATTTCGCAAGTGGACTGTTCTTGGACGGTACTGCCGCCGCCGCGAGCGAATGTGTTTACGATATATTGAACGAACTTCACATTCCGCTTGACGAGATTACAGCACAGGCGCTTTATACCGGAATAGCCACCGATACCGGTTGTTTCAAGTTTTCAAACACAACCCCAAAAACTCACGTAATTGCGGCGGAACTTATGGCACAGGGCATTGACTTTGCGGAGATTAACCGCGTAATGTTCGATACAAAGTCGAAGAGCCGTATGGAAATCGAGCGAATGGCGATAAACAGCGTTGAACTTTGCTTTGATGACAGGTGTGCCGTTATGGAAATAACCCGCAAGATGATGAAAGACAGCGGTTGTTCCGATTCGGATATTGAGGGAATAACCGCCATACCGCGCTCTATTGAGGGCGTACTTGTCGGCGTTACCATTCGTCAACGTGAGGGCAAAAAGTGGAAAATATCTATGCGGTCATATCCGCCTTTTGACGTTTCAAAGATATGCAATGCGATGAACGGCGGCGGACATATGTGTGCTGCGGGATGTGAACTTACCGGAACATTAAAGCAGGTAAAAGCCGAGATACTGTGCAATGTTAAAAAAGCATTGGAGGACAGCGGTGCAGGGACTTATACTGATAAATAAACATAAAGATATTACCTCGTTTGGTGCCGTTGCGGCGATAAGGCGTATTTGCGGCACCAAACGTGTAGGTCATACCGGAACGCTTGACCCGCTTGCAGAGGGCGTTTTGCCTGTGCTTGTCGGCAGAGCGACCGCGCTGTCTAACTATGTTACCGACGCTGAAAAGAGTTATACCGCGCGTGTACGACTTGGGATAACGACCGACACGGAAGATATAACGGGCGAGGTTTTGTCCCGCTGCGATGTTTGCGTTGATTTCGAACGGATTTGCGCTGTGGCAGAGGAGTTCAGGGGAGAAAGTTTGCAAATTCCGCCGATGTTTTCGGCAATAAAAAAGGACGGACGAAAGTTATATTCGCTTGCCCGTCAAGGCGTTGTTATTGAGCGTGAGCCGCGACGTATAAATCTTTCTCGCATTGATGTGCGTGATTTTGACGGTACGGAATTTACCCTTGACGTTACCTGTTCAAAGGGAACGTATATACGTTCCCTTTGCAGAGATATTGGCAAGCGGTTGGGTTGCGGTGCGGTTATGAGTGAACTTGTGCGTACCAAAACGGCGGGCTTTTCCATTGAACGCTGTGTGCGGCTTGACAGTCTCACTCCCGACAATTTCACGGAATATCTTTTGCCGTCGGATTGTGCGGTTGCGGATATGCCGTATATCGGCGTGACCGAAAAACAGGCTGTGCGCTTTTCAAACGGCGGTGAACTTGACATTTCCAGAACAGGACTGAAGAGTGCAACCGACGGCGAACTTCTGCGTATTAAACACGGCGAGGTTTTGCTCGGTATCGGACGGGTCGCCCTTTCGGAAAATATAATAAAGGTTGACTGCGTTATAAACAATAAGGACGGAAGTGAATAAAATGGCTGATGTTTCGGTAGCACTCGGTACTTTTGACGGTTTGCACGTCGGTCATATTAAGGTGCTGTCTAACGCATTAACGGCGAAAAAGTGTGTTGCTCTGGTTTTCGATATTCCGCCGGCAATGACGCTTTTGGGAAAGACGGAACTTTTGCTTTCACCGACGGAAAAATACCGACGTTTGGAAAAAATGGGCTTTAGCGTTGATGTTATGCACTTTGAGGGTGTTAAAGACACAACTCCCGAAGAGTTTTTACAGTCGCTAAAGAAAAAATATGAGCCAGCAAAGATATGTTGCGGTTTTAACTATCGTTTCGGCAAGGACGGCAGAGGTGACACTTCTCTTCTTTCGGATTTTTGCCGTAAAAACGGAATAGAACTTTCGGTTGCTTCGCAGGTGGAAACCGACGGTGAGCGTGTTTCTTCGAGCCGAATACGTACGCTCATAAAACAAGGTGAGCTGCAAAAAGCCGAAAAAATGCTTGTGACGCCCTTTTCGGTTTTTGGTAATGTTTCTCACGGCGACGCCAGAGGACGCACCATAGGCTTCCCTACGGTGAATTTTTCATATCCCGACGGTCTTTGTGAGGCAAAGCACGGTGTATATGCCGCGAGTTGTGTTATCGGAGGACGTGAATACAGTGCCGTTACCTATATTGGACGAAGACCGACATATTTGCTCAAAGAAACGGTTTGCGAAACAAATATACTTGATTTCAGCGGTAATCTATATGAGCAATCCCTTTCGGTATCGCTCAGACATTTCTTGCGTGAGGACAGGCTCTTTTCTTCAAAAGAGGAATTGCAAAAACAGATAAAAAAGGATATTATTGATGCAAAAAGCCGACACTGATGTGTTTTTACACAGTGTCGGCTTTTAATATACTTTTTATTTTACTTCTGTCAGTTTGATTATGATTTCAACCATTTTTTCCATAGCGAAAACAGGAATAAATTCGTGTATGCTGTGGAAGTTTGCTCCGCCGGTTGAAAGGTTGGGGCAGGGAAGGCCTTCGTAGGAAAGACGTGCGCCGTCCGTTCCGCCGCGTATTGCGACAATCTTCGGTTCAACTCCGCATTCACACATTGCATTTTCAGCGTTATCGATAAGGTGCATAAAGGGAAGAATTTTTTCTTTCATATTGTAATAACTGTCGGTGATTTCAGCAGTGAATGTACCGTTGCCGTAAACACCGTTGAGATAATTTACAAGATTTTCGATAAAGCGTTTGCGTTCTTCAAACTTTTCTCTGTCGTGGTCACGGATAAGCATATTTATAACCGTTTCGGTTTCATTGCCCTCAATATCGCTTGCGTGATAAAATCCCTCATACCCTTCGGTATGGGCGGGAGTTTCACTCTCCGGCAGGAGTGAGATGAATTTTGCGGCAAGCAAAACCGCATTCTTCATTTTGTTTTTTGCCGAACCCGGGTGAATGTTCACGCCGTGTACCGTAACGGTGCAGGACGCGGCATTGAAGTTTTCGTATTCGATTTCGCCGAGTTCGCCGCCGTCGATTGTATATGCCTCTTTCGCCTTAAAACGCGAAAAATCAAAACAGTCTGCACCTCTTCCGATTTCTTCATCGGGTGTTATGCACACGGCGACGGCTCTGTGTGCGATTTCGCGATGAGAACAGAGATATTCGCAGGCGGTGAAAATTTCGGCAATGCCGGCTTTGTCGTCTGCTCCGAGAAGTGTTGTGCCGTCGGTCACGATAAGTTCGCAACCCTCGTATTGCTCGATAAACGGAAAATCTTTTTTTCGGATAACTGCACCGCCGAGCGGAATATCGCCGCCGCTGTATTTTACTGTCTGCGGTTTAATATCCTTGCCCGACACGTCGGGGGAAGTGTCCATATGTGAAATAAAGCCTATTGCCGGTTCGTTTTCGAAACCTTTGCTTGCGGGCAAAAAGCCGTAAACATAGCCTTTATCGTCAATACAGACATCGCAAAGTCCGATATCGGACAGTTCACTTGCGAGAAAATTGCCAAGCAGAAGTTGTTTGTCGGTGCTCGGTACGGTTTGGCTGTTTTCGTCCGAACGGGTATCAAACGAAACATATTTTAAAAAGCGTTCTTTAACGGTCATAAACATTGCTCTCCAATCATTATAATGGTTATTGAAATTCAAAATAGTGTGAACTCACGCTATTTTGACACCAAATCATAGATTTGGCAACAAATTTTCAAAGAAAATTTGTTAATACTCATTGAAATGAATATAGACGAAATTTAATTCCAAAAAATTAAATTTCGTTAAAGCCGATAAAATCGGCTTGTCGAAACACTTTTAAGAGTTTCGACATTCTATAATCATTATAGGTATTTATCATTTTATCACGTATTGCGTGTTTCTTCAATAGAAAGCGAAAAAATCCCCCACGTTTTCACGTGGGGGACAGTAGATTATGCTTTTTTAAACCGCAGATTAGTCAGCGATGTAAGCATACTGGAGATACCAGTAGCCATACGGGCTGTGCCATGTTCCCTTGAGTTCAGACTTCTGGAGCCAGAAATCGTTGTAGTAAGCAACCGGAATAAATCCGTAATCTTCACTAACAAGTTTTTCAGCCTCGTGAAGTTTTGCAAAGTGTGTTGCAGCATCTGCAACCTTAGACTCGTCGATGAGCTTATCAAAGAGAGTGTTGTTGTACTTGCCATCGTTGTTACCGTTGGAAGAATAGAACAACTCAATCATGTTGGAAGCATCATTGTAGTCCATAACCCAACCGTTACGTGCGATTTCATAGTTACCGGCACGACGCTGGGGAGTAAATGCAGACCAGTCAACAACGTCAATCTTCATCTCGATACCGAGTTCTTTCTTCCATACCTGCTGGAGATACTCAGCAAGAACCTTGTGATAACCGGAATCGTTTGTTGAATAGGTGATTGTCGGGAAGCCTTCACCGTTCGGATAGCCTGCGTCTGCAAGAGCCTGCTTGGCTTCTGCTAGGTTTGCGGCATAGTCTTCGCTGATGTAGGTCTTGCCATCATTGCTTGCCTTAGCGTTGTCAAGGAACATACCCTCTGCATCAACAACGCCGGGTCCGACATAGTTATAAGCAGCGGTGTAGGTGCCTTCCATTACCTGGCTTGCAACATACTTACGGTCAATAGCGAGTGAAAGAGCCTTACGAACGTTCTTGTCGTTGAAAGGAGCCTTGTTGAGGTTGAGCGAGATGTAGTAGGTACCGAGAATGGTATCAACATAGTAATCGCCGCCGTCTTCAGCCTTTGTGAAGCTGGAAATTTCCTCGGTGGGAACGTCCTTAATCATCTGAGCAGTGCCGCTCTTATAAGCAGCATAAGCAGCACTGGAGTCCTCAAGGAGCAAGAATGTAAGTTTATCGGTTACAATCTTTTCCTTGTCCCATCCGCCGTTGTAGTTTTCGTTCTTCTTGCAAACGATTCTCTCGGACGGAGTCCACTCAACGATGGTGTACGGACCGTTACATACATAAGTTTCGGGTTTTGTAGCCCAAGCGTCGCCGTTAGCCTCAACAGTAGCCTTCTGAACAGGGCTCATTGTGCCGAAAGCAACGATCTTGTCAAAGTAAGAGCAGGGATAAGAAAGTACGATTGTTAAAGTCTTTCCGTCTTCACTTGCTTTAACGTTAAGAAGGTCGGGGTTGGGTGTGGTGGTAGCCTTGCCGTCTGCATCGGGATTACCGATAGCATCCTTGTAACCGTCAATCATACCGATAACGGTTTCAGCATAAGGAGCGGCAAGTTCAGTGTCGGCAATACGCTTAAAGGTGTATTCAAAGTCCTTAGCGTTAAGTTCAGTGCCGTCTGACCACTTAAGACCGTCACGCATTGTGAAAGTCCAAGTGAGACCGTCTTCACTAACCTCATACTTTTCAGCCTGACCGGGCTGAACTTTGTTGTCCTCGTCGATTATAAGCAGAGTTTCGAACAGGGTAATAAGCATATTACCGCCGTCAACAGCACTGTTAAGAGCCGGATCCAAAGTTTCGGGGTTCGGTCCGATCTGAACAGTTACGCCGTCTGCTTTTTTGCTTCCGCAACCTGCAAAGCAAGTAACAAAAAGCACAGCCGTCAAGAGCAACGCAAGCAGTTTCTTGATTTTCATATTGATCTCCTCTTTCCTGAAATTTGCGGTTTTCCGCATAATCTATATCCACCGCAGTCTGATGCGGTAAATACCAAAATCAGTTCACCTTGTCAAGATGATGACAGGCGGCATAGTGTCCCGGTGATACCTCTTTGAATTCGGGGCATTCGGCGGCACATTTTTCGTCCGCATACGGACAGCGGGTGCGGAAACGGCAACCGCTGGGCGGGTTGAGCGGACTCGGAACGTCACCCTGCAAGGGAATACGCTTTGCAGCGCGTGCAGTAATAGGGTCTGCTTCCGGTATTGCGGAGATAAGACTCTTTGTATAGGGGTGAACGCTATGTGTAATGAGTTCGTAACTGTCGGCAAGTTCAACAAGTTTGCCGAGGTACATAACACCTATACGGTTTGAAATATGTCTTACAACACTCAAATCGTGTGCTATAAAGAGATATGTCAATCCGAGTTCGGACTGCAAATCCTCAAACATATTGACAACCTGAGCCTGTATTGATACGTCCAAAGCCGAAACAGGTTCGTCGCAGACGATAAACTCGGGGTCAACTGCGAGGGCACGTGCAATACCGACACGCTGACGCTGACCGCCGGAAAATTCGTGCGGGTAGCGGTTTGCGTGTTCGCTGTTAAGACCAACACGCTCAAGCAGTGAAATAATGCGGTCGCGGCGGTCTTGTTTGTTTTTTGCAAGTTTGTGAATGTCGATAGACTCGCCTACAATATCGCCTATTGTCATACGCGGGTCAAGACTCGCGTACGGGTCTTGGAAAACCATCTGCATTTTGCGGCGATAGGGAAGCATATCGGCTTTTATTTTGTTTTCTTTGTCGAAAATAACATTTCCGTCATATATAATACGACCGTCGGTGGGCTCATACAGACGGAGAAGTGTACGGCCGACTGTTGTTTTTCCGCAACCCGACTCACCTACAAGGCCGAGCGTTTCACCGCGGAAAATATGAAAAGAAACATCGTCAACCGCTTGAACGACAGCCTTTTTGCCGCCCTCGCTTCGTGCGGGAAAGTACTGCTGCAAGTGCTGTACTTCAACCAATTTTTGTTTATCACTCACAGGTGTTCTCTCCTTTTTCCATTTGTTCCTTCTGTAACAGCCAACAATGACTGTAATGTGTGTCGCTGAGGTCGGTCTTAGGCGGCATCTTGTTTAAGCAAATCTTCATACAACTTGCACATCTGGGTGCAAAGGGACAACCCGCAGGGGGATTAAGCAAGTCAACCGGCTGACCTTCAATCGGAACGAGACGTTCGATTGTTTCGGTGTTAAGTTTCGGTATTGATTTTATGAGTCCCTTCGTGTATTCGTGCTTGGGCGAATAGAAGATTTCGTCGGCAGTGCCGTATTCAACGATGTGACCGGCGTACATAACGGCAATCTTTTCACACATACTGGCAACAACGCCGAGGTCGTGTGTAATCATAATAATGCTCATGCCGAGTTTTTTGCGGAGTTCCTGCATAAGTTCCAAAATCTGTGCCTGAATGGTAACGTCAAGCGCAGTTGTCGGTTCGTCAGCAATAAGAAGTTTCGGTTCACAGGCAAGCGCGATAGCAATCATAACACGTTGACGCATACCGCCCGAGAGTTCGTGCGGGTATTGTTTAAGGCGCTTGGCGGGCTCATTAATTCCGACAAGTTCCAAAAGTTCATACGCACGGTCCATAGCCTCTTGCTTTGTTTTATCGGTATGAAGCAATATAACCTCGACAATCTGGTTGCCTATTGTATAAACAGGGTTAAGACTTGTCATAGGGTCTTGGAATATGATAGAAACTTCATTACCGCGTATTTTTCTGAAATCGTTTTCGGTCATTTCATCAATTTGGTGACCGTTAAAGCGTATAGTACCGCCAACAAGTTTGCCGGGATATGCGGTAAGACCCATAATGGAATAAGCCGTTACCGATTTTCCCGAACCGGATTCGCCTACTATACCCAAAACCTCGCCCTGCTCCATTGAAAAGGAAACACCGTTAAGTGCCTTAACCTCGCCGGCGGGTGTGAAGAACGAGAGTTTTTCGTCCTTGATTTCCAATAATTTTTCGCTCAAGTTCTCGTCCTCCCAAATCAGTTTTTAAGTTTGGGGTCAAACGCGTCACGAAGACCGTCGCCCAAAAGATTAAACGCAAGAATAGTAACGCTTATGATAAGCGCAGGTAAAAGCAACAGGTGGGGATAAGTATTCATACCCTTAACCGCATCGGTTGCAAGTGAGCCGAGAGACGGCATAGGTGCGGCAACACCGAGACCCAAGAAACTCAGGTAACTTTCGGTGAATATGGCAGAGGGTATCTGAAGCGTTGTTGTAACAATAAGCGTACCTATGCAGTTTGTAAGCAGATGCTTTCTGATAATTCTCGAACCGTTCGCACCGAGTGCTCTTGCGGCAGTAACATATTCGGATTCTTTCAAAACAAGAACCTGAGAACGTGTTATACGTGCCATGCTGACCCAGTAGAGAAGAACGAAAACAACAAACATTGCTATAAGGTTAGGGCCTATTGTCTGAACCCAGCCGAAAGCGGGCAGTTCTGCCAAATCTTCAAGGCGGGGGCGCAGTACCATTGAGAGAACGATTATGAGCAGAACGTCCGGTATTGTGTAGAGAATATCGGTTATACGCATCATAATATTGTCAATCCAACCGCCGGCAAACGCCGCGATAGCACCGTATGTTGCACCGACAAGAAGAACTAGTGCCGCACAGATAAGACCGACGGTAACACTGACACGTGTTCCCATCATAAGACGGACGGCAAAATCTCTGCCGAGTTTATCGGTTCCGCAGATGTGCGGGAAGATTTTTTCGCCCGCTTCAATGCGTTCGAGTTCTTTCTCGCCGTATTTAAACGGAGCAAGGTTTTCGCTGTACTGAATCTGCTCTTCGTAACTATACGGCCATACGGCGGGCAGAAAATATGCGAATACCATTATAAGTAATACAAAAATAAGGCTGACCATTGCGATTTTGTTCTTGAGAAGACGTCTGATACCGTCTTTCCAGAAGTTTACGCTTTCACGCATTATCACAAGGCTTTCTTTTTCATCGGAAGAAGCGGGGAGAAACTCGTCCGGATCAAGATGAAGACTCACAGGTTTTCTATTCATTTTATTTCTCCTCGGCTTAGTTATTTAAGGTTAATGCGGGGGTCGATAATCTTGTAAAGAATATCAACAACAACGTTTGCGGCGATTATGAGCGTCGCAAGAACAATGGTAGTACCCATAATAAGTGTGTAGTCACGCTGGTTTATAGCACTTACGAAATCGCGTCCGAGTCCCGGAACGGTGAATATCTTTTCAACGATAAACGAACCTGTCATAAGGCTTGCAAGCAGCGGGCCGACATAGGTAACAACCGGAAGAACGGCGTTACGGAGCGCGTGCTTGAAGAGAACTTTAAAGTTTGAAAGTCCCTTTGCTTTGGCGGTTCTGATGTAATCCTGACCCATAACGTCCAAAAGGCTTGAACGCATAAGGCGTGTGATATATGCCGTGGGATATATCGAAAGTGCGGTTACCGGCATTATATAAGAAGAAAGCGTGTTAAGTCCCACCGTGGGCAGAATGTTAAGTTTGCTGCCAAATGTGTAAAGCAGGAGAACACTGCTGATAAAACTCGGAATTGCGATACCGCAGGTGGCAAGCACGATAATAAAGTTATCGGCAAATTTACCGCGGTTATACGCCGACAGACAGCCGAGCGGAATGCCGAGCAAGAGCGCAACGGCAACGGCTATACCGGCAAGACGTGCCGATACGGGAAATTTCGAGAAAATAATATCCGAAACACTGCGTCCGCGCTGTTTAAGACTCATTCCCATATCGCCCTTGAGTAAATCGGTCATATATGTTGCGTAGCGTTGAAGCAACGGTTTGTCAAGACCGTATTTTGCCTCAAGTGCCGCCTGTGCCTCAACACTTATGTTTTTTTCGGCGACAAACGGGCCGCCGGGCACCAAGTTCATTAAAAAGAATGTAAGCGATGCAACGATAAATACACTCAGTATACCCGCGACAATTCGCTTAATAATATATTTTGCCAAAAGTTCCAACTCCCCGATTTTTTTAACAACAAATTTAATATTAGTTCATATAAGTAGCATTTTAGCACATTAAAGCCAAAAATGCAATAACAAATTATAAACAAATAAGTTCTTTCGGACTTTTTGTTATATTGATACAACCGTCATCGGTTAAATATACCATATCTTCTATGCGTACGCCGAAACGGTTTTCAAGATAAATTCCTGGTTCAACAGTCATAACAGTGCCCGCTTTCAGCACGGTTTCACAGCGTGTGTTAAAGCAGGGATTTTCGTGAATTTCAACGCCGACACTGTGACCGAGACCGTGACCGAAACAGCCCTCATATCCCGCACCGTAGATAATGTCACGCGCTATTTTGTCAACATCGCGGCAGACAAGTCCCGCACGGACGGCGTTTATTGCCTCTGTCTGTGCTTTGAGTACGGTTTCATAAACCTTTTTCTGTTCGTCGCTGACATTTCCTACGGCAACGGTTCTTGTCATATCCGCTCGGTAACCGCCTATTGCGGCACCGAAGTCCATGGTTATGAAATCGCCGTTTTCAATTTTCTTATCGGTGGGGACGCCGTGCGGCAGTGAAGAGTTTTTGCCCGATACCACGATAAAATCGAACGAAACACCCTCACTTCCGAGTCGTCTCATATAAAATTCCATATCGAGCATAACATCACGCTCGGTGCGTCCGGCTTGAATGTTGCCGAGAATATATGTGAATGTATCGTCGGTGAGTTTTTGTGACTGTTTGATAAGTTCAAGTTCGCCTGCCGATTTTATACTGCGAAGTTCTTCTATGAGTTTATCGAATTTGTCGTTGGCTGAAACTTCAACACCCGATAAAATTTCGCAAAGTGAACTTCCGGTATTTATGCTCATTGAATGAGTTTCTACAAAAAGAGTTTTAATGCCGTGTTTTTCACAGCGCTCTTTAATTTCGTTGTCGGTGCGGTTTGAGAGGGTAACGGTGCAACTCTCAACAACGCTTTTTGCTTTTTCGACATAGCGGAAGTCGATAAGCAGTTCGGCACTGTCGGCGGTTATGAAAACCGAACCGGCACTTGACTGAAATCCCGTAAAGTAAAAACGATTGGGTGCACTTGTTATGAGAAGTGCTTCACCGCGGGAGAGATTTTTTTGAATGTTTTCAACACGTGTTTTTATCATAATATAAACGTCTCCTAAAGCATTTTCAAAATTTCGCAAAAGTAGCGGTAGGTACGCTGTGTCGAAGAAATCGACAGGCGTTCGCGCGGGGTATGAATATCGAGCATATCAGGTCCGAACGAAACGGCATCAAGATCGTCAAGTTTTTCGGAGAAAAGTCCGCATTCGAGACCTGCGTGAATTACCGCAACGGTCGGGCGTTTGCCGTAAAGTTTTTCATATGCGGTTATCATAGTATCGCGCAAGGGTGAATTTTTGCGGTATTCCCAAGCGGGGTAGTGTCCGTGTGAAGAATATTCAGCACCGTATTTTTTTGCCAGAACTTCGAGTTTTTCAAGCAGTTCGGTCTTTTTTGCGTTCTTAGAACTGCGAACGGCGAAGGAAGCATTGATTTTTCTGTCTTCGGTTTTGAGTATTCCGAGATTTATCGAGGTTTCAACAAGACCATCTATATCTTCCGACATAGCCTGTATTCCGTTCGGAAGTTCTGCAAGGAAACGCGCGGCGCGGAGCGAAACGGCACCGTCTGCGGCAAAAGAAACTTTTTCTGCCGGTGTTACGGTTATTTTAAGGTCGGGGTCGGTTTCGCGGAAAGCGGCACTGACAAATTCATCTGCCGCGGCTTTAATATCGGTATCACAGCAAATAGTGCATTCGCTCAGTGCGGGAATGGCGTTATCTTTAAGTCCGCCGTGAATATCGGCAAGGCGGAAAGATGGCAGTGTCAGCAAAAAGTTTGCAAGCAGACAGTTTGCGTTATATCTGCCTTTGTCAATCTCAACGCCCGAGTGTCCGCCTCTGAGACCGCTGACTTTAACGGTATAATATTCTTCGTCGGCAGGTGTTTTTTCAAAGGTGAGGGAGAGTTCGGCTCTTGCACCGCCGGCACAGCCCGCGGTCAGCACGCCTTCGTCTTCCGAGTCAATATTTATAAGAGTTCTGCCGTTTATAAGTGCGGGGTCAATACCTTCCGCTCCGTACATTCCCGTTTCTTCGTCGACGGTGAACACAGCTTCAATCGGCGGGTGGGAGAGTGTGTTATCGGCAAGAACCGAAAGCACCATAGCAACGGCAATGCCGTCGTCACCGCCGAGCGTTGTGCCGTGAGCGCCCAAAAGGTCGTCGTCCGTAAAGAGCGAGAGTCCTTCGGTTTCCATATCTATATCGCAGTCGGCATTTTTTTCGCAAACCATATCAAGATGACCTTGAAGTATAACAGGACTGTGTTCCTCATAGCCGCTTGATGCGGGTTTTCTGATTACGATATTACCGAGGTCGTCCTGTACGTGGGAAAGACCGTGCTTTTTTGCAAAAGCGACACAATAATCGCTGACGGCTTTTGTGTTTCCCGAGCCGTGAGGTATCGAGCAGATATCCTCAAAATATCCGAATACATCCGAGGGTTTTAAATTTTCTAAGCATCGCATATTTCGTCACCTACAATATTTTTTAACCATATTCCGCGTTTTACGAATATAAATCCGAGTACGCATTTTATAATGTTCATACACTGCAATACCGCGTAGAGTGACAGTATCGGTAGTGATGTAAAACGGGTCAAAATGAGTGCCGCCGGAACGGATATTATCCAAACGAAGCAACAGTCAAACAAGAATGTTACAATAACCTTTCCGCCCGAACGGAGTGTAAAGTATGATGCGTTTGCAAAAGCATCTAGCGGCATTGTAACGGCGCAAATCTGCATAAGGCGTGTTGCCATATGTCGAATTTCGTCGTCGGTGTTGTATATCTGCGGTATAAATTCCGCACAGAAAAAATAAACCGCACCGACCGCAACGCTCATAAGCAGTGAAAATGTGATAAGTTTTACGCTTTCTTCCTTGGCTTGTTCGGTTTCGCCCGCGCCGAGCAACTGACCGAGTATAATGCCTATTGCCGCACCGACCGACATAAAGGCAACCGAAAAAACATTCCAAAACGTTTGGGATATGTTATTTGCGGCAACAACGTCGAGTCCGCGTTCGGAATAGCACTTGTTAAGCATTGCTATTCCCGCCGCCCAAAGAGTTTCGTTGAGCATAAGGGGCATACCCTTTATTACAATCTGTTTTACGAGTGCTTTCGGTACGCGCATACTCTTATAAGCGCCTACTATAAACTTGTTTGTTTGTTTTGTCTTGGCGGTATAAACGGCAACTATCGCAAGTTCCGCAAAACGGGATATTACCGTTGCGACAGCAGCACCGGCAACGTCCATTTTCGGAGCGCCGAAGTGGCCGAAAATAAGTATATAGTTCAAAACAAGGTTTACGCATACTGCGGCAACGCCCGCAAGCATCGGCGGAACGGTTTTTCCGGTTTCACGGAGTGTGCTTGCGTAGCACTGTGCCAATGTGTAGGGTAGTATACCTATCATCATTATGTGAAGATATTTTTTTGCACACAAGAGTGATGCGGCGGCATTTTCCGTACTTCCGTCACCCAAAAGATACATATTTATAAGCGGTTCACCCGCAAAAATAAACAGCACTATTCCCAAAACTGAAAGCAGTGAGCAGAAAACAAGTTTAAAACGGAAGGTGTTGCGAAGACCTGTATGGTCGCCGTTCCCGAAAAACTGTGCGCCGAATATTCCCGCGCCGGAAATCGCGCCGAAAATACAAAGATTGAAAACAAAGATAAGTTGGTTGGCAACGGCAACGCCGGTCATTTGTACCGTGCCGACTTGACCGACCATAACGTTGTCGAGCATATTGACAAAGTTGGTAATACCGTTTTGCACCATAATCGGCAGTGTAAGCGCGAGTACACGCTTATAAAAGGCTTTATCGCCTATAAGTTTTTTAAACACATTCATAACCCCTATTTTTCATAATATACATAGTATAATATAGCCGCAAAATATTTGCAATAAAAAATATACATCTTATATCTATTGCAAAATACAAGATGTATACTTTTTTATTTTGTATCCGTTTTGTCAGTGTCGGGCAGACGACCGTAGAGTTTTGTGTATTCACGCAAAATCTCGGCAAGCCAACTGTTTATACAACTGCCGTCAATTCGCCAACGCCAGTTTCCGCCTGTGACGGACGGCGTGTTAATTCTGCCGCCGCTGTCGAGTCCGAGCAGGTCGGGCATCATAAGTATTGCCGTATCCGCAACCGACATAAGCGCCGTACGCATCATAGTCCAGTTAAAACCTTCACGTCCGTCGGCGTGCATATAGCGGCGGGCAAATTCGACATCTTCCGTCGGAGCGCTTTTCGTCCAGCCGATAATCGTATCGTTATCGTGCGTGCCGGTGTAAACAACACAGTTGCGGTCGTAATTGTGCGGCAGATAATCACTCTCTTCGCGGCTGTCAAAGGCAAACTGTAAAACCTTCATACCGGGGAAACCGGTGCTTTTCAGAAGTTTTTTTACGGCGGGTGTCAAAAATCCCAAATCTTCCGCTATTATCGGCAAATCGTTTCCGAATTCTTTTTTCAGTTTGCAAAACAGTGTAGAGTCCGGCCCCTTTTTCCAACTGCCTTTTTTTGCGTCGGTATCGCCGAACGGAACAGCGTAAAATGCTTCAAATCCCCTGAAGTGGTCAATTCGTACGGTGTCGTAGGTTTTAAAGGCGAAAGCAAGCCGCCTTTTCCACCAAAGGAAACCGTCATTTTTCATTTTATCCCAATCGTAAAGCGGATTTCCCCAAAGTTGTCCGTCTTCCGAAAAAGCGTCGGGCGGGCAACCCGCAACGAGTGTGGGCGAGCCGTTTTTGTCAAGTAAAAACATTTCTCTTCCCGCCCAAACATCGGCACTGTCATACGCAACGTATATCGGAATATCGCCGATAATGCGTACGCCCTTGCTGTTGGCATAGTCTTTTAGTTTGTGCCACTGTGAAGAAAAGATATATTGCAAAAATTGATGAAATTTTATATCATCGGAATATTCTTTTTTTGCTTTTTCCAAGGCGTCGGGTTCTCGGTTTTTAAGCGGGTCATCCCATTCGTACCACGCACGGTCGCCGTTCTCACTTTTTATTGCCATAAAAAGTGCATATTCGTCGAGCCATACGGCGTTCTCATTGCAAAAATTCGCAAAGTCGCTATTAGGTTTAAAACGCGCAAACGCTTTTCTCAAAAGGGAAAGCCTGTTTTCGTATAAAAGACCGTAATCAACCTCGCAAAGGTCATTGCCGAACGGATATGAGTCGGCTTCTGCCTTTCTGAGCAGTCCGCTTTCAATCAGCATTTCGATGTCGATAAAATACGGATTTCCCGCAAAGGACGAAAAAGATTGATAGGGCGAGTCACCGTAATTTGTCGGGTTGAGGGGAAGAATTTGCCAAAAACTTTGTCCCGCCTCGCATAAGAAGTCCGCAAAGCGATAAGCCTCGCGACCGAACGTTCCTATTCCGTATGCCGACGGGAGAGAAAAAATCGGCATCAGTATTCCGCTTGCTCTCATAAAAAACCTCGCTTTCGGGGTATGGCTAACCCTTTACTGCACCGGAAAGCACCCCTTTTATAATGTGCCTTTGCCCAAACGCATAAAGCAGAACAATCGGCAACAGACAAATGATTATAAGTGCCATTGTCGCACCGTAGTCCACCCTACCGAAACTGCCTTGCAAAAACTGAATATGGATAGGTACGGTCATATATTTTGTGCGGTCGAGAACAAGATAGGGTAGGAGATAATCGTTCCAGACCCACATAAGTTCAAGTATCGCGACCGAAATATAGGTTGATTTCATTATCGGCATATCCACAAGAAAAAAAGTTTTAAGAGGGTTACAGCCGTCAATGTTTGCCGCTTCTTCGATTTCAAGCGGTATGCTTTTTACAAATCCGCAAAACAGAAAAACCGCAAGTCCTGCACCGAAACCGAGATATATTATCGGTATTGTAAAAGGTGTGTTGAGTTTGAGTTTATCTGCCGTTTTGGAAAGTGTAAACATAACCATCTGAAACGGAACGACCATTGAAAAGACACAAAGATAGTATACAAGACGGCAGGGGGTGTTGTCAACTCGGCTTATATACCAAGCCGCCATTGATGTGAACAGAAGTATCAAGAAAACCGAGAGCAGAGTTATTATAATACTGTATACGACCGACATATAAAACGGATAGTTGCCGTGCAGTGTTCCGTTTATATAGTTTTCAATTCCGACGAAACTTTCTCTATCGGGGAGCGAAAAAGGAGAAAGTGATATTGCGGTGTTGCTTTTAAAGGAGTTGTAAAACACAATCACCGCCGGCATTACCCAAACGGCGGACAGCAGGGAAAACAGCACGGTACAGAAAACACCGCCGCCGCTTTTTTTAAATTCACGTTTCATCACTGCTGAACCTCCCTGCTTCGGGTAATATATAGTTGCGAGAGAGCAATTATCACAACGGTTATGAAAAATATAACCGCCTTTGCCTGTCCGACACCCATATTTGTGGAACTGCTGTAAAAGGAATTATAAATATTGAGCGCAAGCATTTCGGTTTTGTGAAAAGGCTGACCTGCCGTAAGTGCAAGGTTTTGGTCGAAAAGTTTGAAAGAATTGGTGAGGGTAAGGAATATGCAAATAGTTATCGACGACATAACGCAGGGAAGTGTGATGTGCCGTAATATCTGCCCGCTCGATGCGCCGTCGATTTTTGCCGCTTCGGTGAGTTCGGTCGGCACATTTTGAAGACCTGCGATATATATTATCATCATATATCCGACCTGTTGCCAGCACATAAGAATAATAAGTCCCCAAAAACCGTAGGTTTCGTTAAGTGCGAGCGAAGAGTCAAACCAAAGGGACAAAGCACCGTCCAGTATAATTTTGAAGATATATCCCAAAACAATTCCGCCTATCAAATTCGGCATAAAAAATACGGTACGGAAGAGGGTCGAACCATATATCCTCTTTGTCAGCACGGCGGCAACCGAGAACGCAATCAGATTTATTGCCGCAACCGACACTGCGGTGAAGAGGAGTGTGAACAGAAACGAATGTAAAAAAGAGGTATCTGAGAGTGCGGCTTTGTAGTTATCAAAACCTACAAATTCTGTAAAACGAAGGGTCTTAAAACGGAAGAACGATAGATATATTCCCTGTAAAAACGGCCAAACAAAGCCTATGCAAAATGCCGCAAGCATAGGCAATAAGAAAATTATGCCGTAAAGACCTATATGATTTTTCTTTTTTTGCTTTTTCATAAAATTTTCTCCTGCATCAAAGGCGGCAAACCGCAGTCCGCCGCCTTTTTAAAATTTATGAATGTGCCGCCGAATACTGCTTTTTCCAGCCGTCGGTAAAGGCGCGTTCAACCGCATCCCAACTGCCGTTGCCCGCCGTGTATGCGGCAAGAGCGGAAACAACATCGGCGCGCCACGCTTCAACGCTCGGTGTGAGGTTAAATACCCAAGCAACATTTTCATATCCGTCGTTCACATATTCTTCCATACGGTTTGCAAGAACGTTTTTAACGGGTTTGGATTTTTTAAAGGGTGCGGAAAATCCCATTTTGTCTGCGAGGGCGGCCGTGCCTTCCTCACTCGTTACGACCCAGTAGAGAAAGTCAAGCGTGGCTTTTTTGTCGGCGTCGCTTGCCTGTGAATTAACCGCCCAGTAGTTTTCCGTTCCGCAACAAATGCCCTGCTTTTCGTCATCAATTCCCGCAAAGATAGGCAACAAGTCAAGGTTTTCGTCTCCGATTTCCTTAACGTCGTTATACATCCAAGTTCCGTTTTGGTAGAAAACCGCCTTTCCGGACGCAAATTCTTTTGCGGCATCGGCAGTCGATGTGATTTTTTGCGGTTCAACGGTTGAGTTTGCTGTATAAAGATCCCACAGTGCCTTATACCTGTCAAGATACGTTCCCTTTATTTCAGATGGCTGTTTTGTAATTCCGTCATCTTTAAATTCGTAATAAAGCGGTACGGTCGCAAGGTGGCCCGAAAAACGCCAAGAGGAACTGCTGTCGAGGGTAGACGATGTGAAAGCGTCAAACCCGAGCGTGTCACGTCTTGCGTGAATGTCTTCGGCAATTCGCTTAAGGTCATCGAAATTCTTAATATCTTCCGTTTTGTAACCTGCTTTTTTGAGAAGTGCCTTGTTTGTTATAAGACCGAACCCCTCGTAAACATAGGCAATACCGTATGTCTTGCCGTCGGATTTTAGGGCAAAGTCATCACTTGCCAGTTCGTTTGCTACCATGCTGTCGGACAAATCAAGGCAATAATCTTTCCAAGCATCAAGTGCTGTGATTCCGCTGACCTGAAAGAGAGTGGGCGCATTTGATTTGTCTATTTCGGCGGTCAGCGTTTCTTCATACGTGCCTTGTGCTGCGGTAACAACGCTGACTTTAATGCCGGTTTCCTTTGTATAATCGGCGGCAAGTTGTTGCCACGCCGAGTCCTGTTCTGGCTTGAAGTTTAGGTAATATACCTTTCCGTTTTCCGCTGTTTTCTTGCCGCAACCGGCAAAGCACACCGCAAGCATACAGGTGCAAAGCATAACCGATAATAATTTTTTCATAAAACAATCTCCTTTTAGCCACAGGCGCGGCTATAACATTTTGTTTGAATATATTATGTTCGGATTGCTTTATAAATATGCAAAAAAACACAGCACTTAAAAGTGCTGCGTAAATTTTAAATTATACGTTGTTGGCTGTGACCATTTCGCTCCACGATGGACGTCTCGGTGCATCGGAAATTTTTTCACAAAGTTCGGGTATGCAATCGGTTTTGCCGTCGCAGTATGAAATAATACGTGCTTTACAGGCTTCAATGCGTTTTTGCATAGCGCCGATGCGAATGTCCTGAACATCAAATCCGTGCGGTTTGTTTTCACTTTGCCAAAAATCCCAATAGGCGTTGTAAAACAAGTCAAGTTCTTTGATGGCGTTTGTGTAGTCGCATTCGGCAAGCGTTCTCAGTGTGGCTTTATCACCTGCAGTATAGGCTTTTCGCGTTTTAACACCGAGTTCCGATTTGACTGATAAGAGTTTTGCCAGCGCTGCGGCAGAGTTGAAGAGCGGTTTGTATTCAGGCGCTGCCGCTACTGCGGAGAGTTTGCCGGAAAGTTCACGATAGTGTTCGGCTTCCGTACCGTTTACCGCGTGGTCGAACAATCCCGAAAACGGGTCATTATAAAGCATTCGTTTTGAAAAACCGCCCAGCCGTTTATCATCGCGCCAATCGAGCCTGTCAAGAAGCATAAAATCATCAAAACTCATTCCCGTTAAATCGGAAAAATCTTTTTTGATTTCGGAATCCGTTTTTTTATCGAGAATTCCCGCAGTGTAGACAAGGGCGGGCAATACCGCAAAGCGGGAGCATTCGCCGCCGTTATCGCCCCACATCGTTATGAAAATATCGTCAACGCCGCAATCCGAACAGGCTTTTAGTGCCGCAGTGGTGGTTTCGATGCTGAACATATTGTCCGGTGCAAAGCCGCGCCAAGTCCAAGCGCCGCCGGCGAAAACCACAGGACGGTCAAAAGCTTGATTTTGTTTTATCATTTTAACATAGCGGTTATAATCGGTGCTGTAATAGTCCCAATAAACAAGGCTTGTGTTTTCGGGAAGTGCGGCTTTCGCCTTTATCTTTTCGATATCTATACTGCCGTAATAATCTTCGCTCTCTACGACGAGTTTGCAGAACATATCGCTCCAAACCATAGGCTTAAAGTCATATTTATCGGCAAGTTCGCAAACCTTGTGAAGATGGCGGTTGATAATGTCAAAACGGTTTTCAAATCCGTGAGCGGTGAGGTGTTTTCCGAGACCTACCTTGTATGCTTCGTCCATACCGATATGGATTTTTTTCGAAGAAAAACATTCCGACAGGGTCTTGAAAATGTTGTCTATAAGTGTATAAGTTCTGTCGCAGTCGGCAAGCAGAATATCGTCGCAATCGCATATGCAGTCGTATTCGCTCCACCATTTGAAAATTGAATTTAAGTGAGCAAGTGTTTGTATGCAGGGGATAAGTTCAATGCCGTGTTTTGCACAAAAGGTATCAAGTTCTTTAAGTTCGTCTTTTGAATATCTGCCGCGCATATGTCCGAAAAGCGGCTCGCCGTCAACCTCAAAGGTGTCTTCGGTGTAGAGCATAAGCGTGTCAAAACGAAGTTTTTCCATAAGCAAAACAAAACGTTTAACTGCCTGTATACTCATAACGGCATTTCTCGAACAGTCAATCATAATTCCTCGCATAGCGTTTTCTCCTTTAAAAAAACAAGCGTCAAGCCGAGTGACTTGGCGCTTGAGAAAATTATTTAACCACGCAGTGCTTCTTCAACAGCAACAGCGCAAGCAACGGTAGCCCCAACCATTGGGTTGTTGCCCATTCCGATAAGTCCCATCATCTCAACGTGAGCGGGAACAGAGGAAGAACCTGCAAACTGTGCGTCGGAGTGCATACGGCCCATAGTGTCGGTCATACCGTAGGAAGCAGGACCTGCAGCCATATTGTCGGGGTGGAGAGTACGTCCTGTACCGCCGCCCGAAGCAACCGAGAAATACTTTTTGCCCTGCTCGTTGCATTCCTTTTTGTATGTACCTGCAACGGGGTGCTGGAAGCGGGTCGGGTTGGTCGAGTTACCTGTGATGGAAACGTCAACACCCTCTTTGTGCATGATAGCAACGCCTTCGCGAACGTCGTTAGCACCGTAGCAGTTAACCTTTGAACGGAGTCCGTTTGAATATGCCTTGCGGAAAACTTCTTTAACTTCGCCGGTGTAGTAATCCATTTCGGTTTCCACATAGGTAAAGCCGTTTATACGTGAAATAATCTGTGCGGCATCTTTTCCGAGACCGTTAAGGATAACGCGGAGCGGCTTTTGACGAACCTTGTTAGCCTTTTCGGCAATACCGATAGCGCCTTCTGCTGCGGCAAAAGACTCGTGACCTGCGAGGAATGCGAAGCATTCGGTTTCCTCTTCAAGCAACATCTTGCCGAGGTTTCCGTGTCCGAGACCAACCTTTCTCTGGTCGGCAACAGAACCGGGGATGCAGAAAGCCTGCAAGCCTTCACCGATAGCGGCGGCGGCATCAGCGGCACGTGTGCAGCCTTTTTTGATTGCGATTGCACAGCCTACAATGTAAGCCCAGCAAGCGTTTTCAAAACAAATAGGCTGAATTTTCTTAACCTGATTGTAAATGTCAAGTCCGGCATCTTTGGTAATCTTTTCTGCCTCTTCGAGGGAGGAGATACCGTAACTGCCGAGAACTTCGTTTATTTTGTCAATTCTTCTCTCATAGGATTCAAATAAAGCCATCGTTACTACCTCCTTTTATTCTTTGCGCGGGTCGATTATCTTAGCGGCGTCATCAACGCGGCCGTACTGACCCTGTGCTTTATCCCAAGCGGTATTCGGGTCATCACCCTTTTTGATGAAGTCGGTCATCTTGCCGAGGTTTACAAACTTGTAACCAATGATAAGACCTTCTTCGTCAAGAGCAATGCCTGTAACGTAGCCTTCTGCCATTTCAAGATAGCGCGGGCCCTTTACTCTTGTGCCGTACATAGTGCCGACCTGTGAACGGAGACCCTTTCCGAGGTCTTCAAGTCCCGCACCGACAGCAAGACCGTTTTCGGAGAATGCACTCTGTGTACGTCCGTAAACAATCTGCAAGAACAACTCACGCATAGCGGTGTTGATAGCATCGCAAACCAAGTCGGTGTTGAGTGCTTCCAAAACGGTAAGTCCGGGAAGAATTTCCGATGCCATAGCGGCAGAGTGGGTCATACCCGAGCAGCCTATTGTCTCAACAAGAGCCTCCTCAATAATACCCTCTTTAACGTTAAGGGTAAGTTTGCAAGCACCCTGCTGGGGAGCACACCAACCGATACCGTGCGTAAAGCCGGAAATATCCTTAACATCTTTCGATTTCACCCAAAGTGCTTCTTCCGGAATGGGAGCGGCACCGTGATGAACGCCCTGTGCGACAGGACACATTTCTTCTACTTCTTTTGAATAAATCATACAATAACTCCTTTCGGTTATAGTCCGTCAATTATTATACCTAAAAATATTAAAAAAGACAAGAGCAAATTAAAAAGATTGTCGAAAACCTGCGGTTTTGTGTGATATTATTTTGAAAATATATTAAAAGCCATAATAACAGTGCCCAATATTACCAAAATAATTCCCGTTGCGCGGTTAAGTGTTTTAGGTGTTGCTTTGTTAGCAAAGACGGCGGCAATTCGTGCCCACAAAAGTGTGAAAACAATACAGAGCGAAAAAACAAGCAAATCGGGCATATCGCCTATCATAAAGTGTGAAACCGAGCCGGTGAGAGCGGTAAAGGTCATAATGAAAACACTTGTACCGACTGCCGTTTTAAGTTCGTATCCGAGCACGCTTGTCAAAATAAGCAACATCATCATTCCGCCGCCCGCTCCGACAAAACCGCAAATAAAACCGATAAGCATACCGCAAATCAGTGACTGCAAAGCGCGCTTTTTTGCGGAAATGCCCTGCATAGCGTCTTTTGTGGTCATAACGGGGCGAACGATAAATTTTATACCGAGCAGAAAGGTCATAACCACGGAAAATCCACCCATAGTGGCAGATGGAAGAAAACTTGCGGTATAACTACCGACAACGGTAAAGGTGAGCACGCTTGCCATCATTATAAGTCCGTTTTTGATATCAAGGTTTTTGTTTTTATGGTATGTATATGCCGAAATGGCGCTTGCAAGTACGTCCGAAGCGAGTGCTATACCTACCGCCGTATAGGGCTCTATCCCCAAAAATGTTATCAGCATAGGACTTATAACAGCCGCGGCACTCATACCCGCAAAGCCTGTTCCCAGTCCCGCACCCATACCCGCAAAAAACGTTACGGCTATGATCGCTAAAATATGTTGCATAAGAAAATACCCCCTTAAAAGCAGAGCCCTCCCGTGCAAACGCACAGAGAGGACCGCAGTAATTTATTTATTATATCCGTTTGGGTTTCCGCTTTGCCAGCGCCAAGTATCTTCGCACATCTGCTTGATGTTCTTTTTTGCTTCCCAACCGAGAATGCGCTTTGCTTTTTCAGCGTTTGCGTAAACTTCGTCGGGGTCGCCTGGACGGCGGGGAGCGATAACATAGGGAACTGTAACGCCGGTAGCCTCCTCAAACGCGTCCTTGAGTTGGAGAACGCTGCAACCGTTGCCTGTTCCGAGATTGAAAGGTTCGCAACCGGTATTTTCGAGTACCCAATCGGTAGCCTTAACGTGACCCTCTGCCAAATCGACAACGTGTATGTAATCACGTACACCTGTACCATCAACGGTGTTATAATCGTTTCCGAAAACATTGAGTTTTTCAAGTCTGCCGACGGCAACCTGAGAAATATAGGGCATAAGGTTGTTGGGAATGCCGCGGGGGTCTTCGCCGATTGTTCCGCTCTCGTGTGCGCCGATGGGGTTGAAATAACGCAAAAGTGCTATCGACCAAGTGTTATCGGAAGCGTAGAGGTCACGAAGCATTTCTTCGATAAAATATTTTGTTCTGCCGTAGGGGTTTATAGCACCGAGCGGCATACCCTCTGTAAGGGGCATTTCGGTCGCAACGCCGTAAACGGTTGCCGAAGAACTGAAAACAATGCGCTTAACGCCGAATTCCTCCATAACCTCAAGCAGATAAAGTGTGCTTATGAGGTTGTTGTCATAATATTTTACCGGAATCTTGCAGGATTCCCCAACCGCTTTGAGTCCCGCAAAGTGAATAACCGAGTCGATTTTATTCTCGGTGAATATCTTGCGAAGAGCATCCTTATCGCGAACGTCGGCTTCGTAAAATTTAATCGGTTTGCCGACGATTTTTTCGACGCGCTTTAACGACTCGCTGCTGGAATTGTCAAGATTGTCAATAACGACAACGTCGTATCCGGCTTCAATCATAGCAATACAGGTGTGACTTCCGATATATCCGGCGCCACCGGTTACCAAAACTGACATAATAACATCTCCTAAAATTTTTCTTCTAAAGTATTATAACTCAGAAGTGTAAAAAAGAAAAGATAATTTTGTTAATTTTACGCAAATTCCGAGCGAACATATTTATATATGGCTTGAAAAACGGGGATAAAAATGTTATATTAAACTTGAGAAAATATTTATTTCCGCCGTTTTCGGCGGATACAGTCGGAGATGGATATGAAATATTATATAAATTCTGGTGCGCTTATGAGTGCGTTCCCTGTTCCGAGTGCCGTTGCGGACAAACATATTAAACTTGCGGGTGCGGTGCAACTTAAAGTTTTGCTTTGCGTTTTTCGCCATTCGGCAGAAGAGATTTCGCCCGAGGGCATAGCCGATTTTCTTTCACTTTCCGCCGCAGATGTTAAAGACGCTTTGCGGTTTTGGGTCGACGCGGGAATACTTGCCTGTGAGGGAGAAACACCGGTGGCGGTACGGTCGGTGTCGGAAAAGCCGAAAAGCGTGCGTGCGGCAACCGTAAAACCTACAAGGGAAGAAATTGCCCGTAGGGGAATCGAAAGTCCGGAAATCGCATATCTCTTGCGAGAAGCACAGCAAAAACTCGGAAGGGCACTAAGGCAAAGTGAATCTTCCACTCTTGTTTGGCTTCACGACGATGAAGGCATGAGCGTGTCTGTATTGCTGATGTTGCTTGAATTTGCTATCAGCGACGGCAAGGGCAATATCGGTTATATTGAGCGTACCGCGCTTTCGTGGATTGATGACGGTGTTGAGGATATCGCCGCCGCCGAGAGAAAGATAAACGAAATATACAACACACGTTCTTGTTGGAGCACGGTTTGCAAGGCGTTCGGAATAGACCGCCGCCTTCCGAGCAAGCGGGAAGAGGAATATGCTCTTTTGTGGGTCAAGGAACGCGGATATTCGCACGAGTTGCTGCGTGAAGCGTATAACCGCTGTATTGACAGCACCGGAAAACTTTCTATGCCTTACATTGCAAAAATTCTCGAAAAGTGGCACAAGGACGGCGTGAAAACGCCCACCGATATTAAAGATGAGCGCACAGACACGAAAAAGGCCGAAACAATGGCGGCGTATGATACTTCGCTTTTTGATAAAATGCTCGGTGCTATTGACAACCTACAGGACTGAGGTGACAGGATTTGAGTTTTAGTGAGAATACATATAAGAAAGCCTTTGAAATCAAAAAAGACCGACGCTATAAGGCACAGCGTGAGTACGAGCGCATAAAGAATGAAGTTTATTCCGCAAATCCTCGTCTTTATGAAATCGAACAAGCACTTTGCGGAATTTCAGCACAGGCGGCTGTTGCGGCAATATCGGGAAATATTGAAAAGGCAAACACGCTGAGGCAAAAAGGTGAGTCGTTCTCGGAAGAAAAGAAAAGAATTCTTTCGGGTATTAAAATCCCGTCGGTACAGTATGACTGCCCGATTTGCGAGGATACCGGATATGTCGGCGGGAAAATTTGCAACTGTGTAAAAGAAATCGCAAAAAATATTGCTTTTAGCGAATTATCGTCCGAAATGCCGATAGAGGAATGCCGTTTTGATAATTTCGACCTTGCGTTTTACGCAGACAAAACAGATGACGGCTTGTTGCCTAAAAAACGAATGACACAGGTTTTAAAATGTTGTAAAGAGTTTTCGCTTAAAGTCGGAAATACTTCGGAGAGTTTGTTGTTGCTAGGCAAAACCGGACTTGGCAAGACGCACCTTTCGCTTGCAATAGCCAATGAGGCTCTGCACGACGGCTGTTCCGTAATATACGGCAGCGCACAAAACCTAATAAACAAGGCGGCGGCGGAGCAGTTTTCTTATAAAGGTGACACCTCTGTGATAGACGGACTGCTCGGATGCGATTTGCTGATAATAGACGATTTGGGCGCAGAGATGGTTACGAGTTTTTCAAAGTCCTGCATTTATAACATAATAAATACAAGACAGCAGAAAAAACTTCCTACCGTAATAAGTACGAATCTTTCTCTTGAAGAAATAGGAAATGTTTACACTCCGCGCGTTTCTTCGAGAATAATCGGCGGTTACACACTGCTTCAGTTCCTCGGAACGGACATTCGCCAGCAAAAAGCGATTTCATCAATAAGATAATTAAAGTAAAAGCCGAATGCGTTAAGCATTCGGCTTTTTAAACAGCGGTTCTATTGTTGCCAAAAAATATTCCGTTATCGTTTCGGGTGGTTCGCTCATCTTGCGGTCAATCCACCAACTGACCGTTTCAACAAACGATGAGGAAATATGGTTTATAAGATAATCTTCCGGCAGTACGGAGTTTTTGAGTTTTCCCTCATCTGCATATTGCGAAATTATAAGTTTTTTCAAGTTGCTCTTGAAATAGCGGAGAAAAATTTCGTTGTTTTCGCAGGACAGCAATTCCAATATATTAAGGTCGTTTTCCTGCAAGTGGTGTAACAAGTGTAAAAACACCGAGTCGCTTGCGTAATCGCAGGAATAGTGATAATGTCCGTGTGGCAGTCCCATTGCGGTATTGATAATATGGTTGAAAAGTTCTTCGCAGAGTTCTTTAAGCAAAAAATCCTTGGTTTCAAAGTGCGCGTAAAAGGTCGTTCTGCCGACATCTGCCGCATCAATAATTTCCTGTACCGAAATTTGGTTATAATTTTTTTTTGAAAGAAGTGATGTGAAGGCGATAAAAATTGCCTCTCGTGTTTTTCTTTGACGTCTGTCCACAGTATTCCTCCGAACAAAATATTGAAACTGTTCCGAAACAAACATTTTCATTTTTTTGAATGTTGAAAAGTGTATATTGCGATAATATAATACAAATACAGAACAGTTTGTTTTGTAATAAACATATTATACATCAGTTTTGGAGGACTGTCAAATGCTAAAGAAGATGACTGAGTTTTTTGAGGGTTTGCCGATGACCTGTGTGTCGGGAGTGTTTTTGATTTTAAGCCTTCTTTTCGGCGAAAAACTGCCGATAGATTCCGCGTGGGTGACGGTTATAATAAGCGGCCTGCCGCTATTTTGCGGAGCGGCAAAAAAATTGGTACGAGAGAAGGGCATCGGCAAAATATCCTCGTCACTGCTTATCGCAATCGCAATGATAGCGGCTGTCGCGATTGACGATTTGTTTGCGGCGGGTGAGGTTGCCTTTATAATGGCGATAGGCGAGTTGCTTGAGGATTTTACAACCGACCGTGCAAAAAAGGGACTTCGCGAACTCATAGAACTGGCACCGGTAACGGCACGCCGACTCACGGACGGCGGTGAAGAAATAATATCCGCAAAAGAGGTGTGTAGCGGCGATATAATACGTATTCTGCCCGGGGAGAAAATTGCGGTTGACGGAATTATAGTAAACGGTGAAACCACGGTTGACCAATCGATTATGACGGGAGAGTCACTGCCGGTCGACAAAGCGGCGGGTGACGAGGTTTATTGCGGCACGCTCAACTGTTTCGGGGCGATAGATATAAAGGCAACGCGTGTCGGAGCGGACAGTTCGCTAAACCGTTTGATAGAAATGGTAAAACAGGCTGAAGATAAAAAAGCGCCGATGGCAAGAACAGCCGATAAAGCGGCTAGTTTCCTCGTTCCGGCGGCACTTTTTATCGCCGTAATAACGTGGATTATAACGCATGATATTACCCGTGCCGTAACGGTTTTGGTTGTTTTTTGTCCCTGCGCTTTGGTGCTTGCCACGCCGACTGCGATTATGGCGGCAGTCGGACAGGCGGCAAAGAAGGGCGTTGTTATAAAATCGGGTGAGGCACTTGAAAAGATGAGTGCGGTAGATACTGTGGCGTTTGACAAAACCGGAACACTGACGCACGGCATATTGGAAGTGTGTGATGTTGTACCGTTTGGCGGGCGTGATGTGGAAAAAATATTGGCGTCAGCAGCCTGCTGTGAGTCCAAAAGCGAGCATCCGCTCGGAAAGGCTATTGTGGCATTTGCGAAAGAAAAAGCCATTGAAACAGGGGAATGTGAAGATTTTAAAATGTCGGCGGGCAGGGGAGTTTGCGGCGTTTGCTTTGGGAAAAATATTCTTTGCGGCAACGAAAAATATCTTGCGGATAACGGAATAGAACTCGGCGAAGATGAAAAGAAAAAAACGGAAGAATTGCGTTTTTTGGGCAAAGCACTGGTCATAGTTGCCGAAAACGGAACGTCGGTCGGGGTGATTGCTCTTTCCGATAAACTTCGCAGTTCTGCCGCTCATACGGTATCGGAACTCAAAAATATCGGTGTTGAGGGCGTGTTGCTCACGGGCGACAGCCGCCTTGCCGCAGATTATTTTGCGGGCAAAGTCGGCATTGAAAAAGTTTGTGCGGAACTCATGCCGGAAGAAAAGGTCGCAGGTGTGAGCGAACTTAAAACCGAGGGCAAAACCGTTTGTATGGTTGGCGACGGCGTCAACGACGCTCCCGCACTCAAAACAGCCGATATAGGCGTTGCAATGGGCAAAACGGGAAGTGATATAGCGGTTGAGGCGGCAGATATTGCTCTTATGGGCGATGATATATCACGACTGCCGTATTTAAAGCGGCTGTCGGTTGCAACGGTTCGGACTATCAAATTCAGTATAACGCTTTCAATGGTCATAAATATAATAGGAGTTATTCTCTCGGTGGCGGGTCTGCTCACACCTACTACTGGTGCGCTTGTCCACAACATCGGTTCGTGCTTTGTCGTGCTGATTGCGGCACTGCTTTATGACAAAAAGTTTTAAAGAAAAAAGCAAGGTGAACATTGCTCCGGGTGAATAAGGAAGTATTTTAGAAAATGCGGTGTAACCTCAAAACAAT
>CAZMHU010000017.1:0-43842 GCA_964566175.1 uncultured Eubacteriales bacterium | reverse complement strand
ATCGCTACCGAGGGATTTTAAGTCCCTTGTGTCTGCCTATTCCACCACAGCGGCGGGCACAAATATAATAATATATTATTTGCGGCTCGGTGTCAAGGAAAATTTGCGTCAGTATTTTTCTGTAAAACTGTGCGGCGGCTCTCCGTCGCAGGCGCGCCAGCCGAGAATAGAACCGAGGTTTACGTTGTGCATACTGCGGAAAAGGTTTTTGTCAACCTCGGGGTTCGTTTTGCGCAGTTCGGCTATAAGGCGCTTGGTTTCACGGCGTTTTGAAAGTTCTTCGTGTTCTTCGCTCTGTTCGGTAAAACGACAGGCACAGCGCAAGAAACGGAGTTCGTTATAATTGCTCCAGGCGATAATATGGCGCTCGTTCACCTTGTAAAGCGGACGTATGAGTTCCATATTTTCAAAATTGAGACTTTTTAGTTTTGGCATCATTGTTTTGATTTCGCTTGAATACATCATACTCATCAGCAGAGTTTCAACCGCGTCATCAAAGTGATGTCCGAGGGCGATTTTGTTGCAACCGAGTTCTTTCGCCTTGGCGTAGAGAAAACCGCGTCGCATTCGCGCACAAAGATAGCAAGGAGAACCGCCCGCACGTGTAACGGTTTCGAAAATATCGCTTTCGAAAATTTTAACGGGAATGCCGAGCGTTTTGGAGTTTTTCTCAATAAGCGCTCGGTTTTCCGGATTGTAACCGGGGTCCATAACGATAAATTCAAGTGAAAAGGGAATTTCGCTGTGGCGGTTCAGTTCCTGCATACATTTTGCAAGGAGCATTGAGTCTTTACCGCCCGATATGCAAACGGCGATTTTATCACCCGCGTTGATAAGTTCGTATTCCTTTACGGCGCCGATAAAATTGTTCCATATGCTTTTTCGGTATGTGGTTATGAGGCTGCGTTCAATCTGTTTGGTACGTTCCATATTTTACATACTTTCCGGTGCGGAGATTTTAAGTGTGTCAAGGACGTTTTTGATAACCGTCTTGGCGGCGAGACAGAGCGAAAGTCTTGCCTGCAAGAGGTTTTCATCAACACCCTTTATACGGCAGTTGTTATAGAATTTGTGGAACTGGGCGGCGACGTCGACTGCGTAGTGGGTGAGTTTTGCGGGGTCATATGCCGCGGCGGCATTTTCAATCGTTTTTGTGAACGCCGCAAGTGTATTTATAAGTTCACGCTCTTCGGAAAGTGTGAGAAGAGCGAGTTCCGCTGCTGTACAGGGGCGAGAAGTGATGCCCTCTTTGTCGAGGTTGCGCAGTATACTGCAAATACGTGCAAAGGCATACTGAACGTAATATACGGGGTTTTGGTTTGATTGCTCAACCGCCAAATCAAGGTCAAAATCAAAGTGGCTGTTGGGCTCGCGGAGATTGAAGAAGAAGCGTGCCGCATCAATCGGAACTTCTTCAAGGAGTGTTATAAGTGTAATAGCCTTTCCGGAACGCTTTGATGCCTTGATAACTTCGCCGTTGCGGACAAGACGTACCATCTGCATAAGGACGACATCGAGTTTGTCTGCATCAACGCCGAGGGCGGAGAGTGCCGCTTTAAGGCGGGGAACATATCCGTGATGGTCTGCACCCCAAATGTTTATCGCTTTGTCAAAACCGCGCGTGACGAGTTTGTTGTAGTGATATGCGATATCAGGGGCGATATACGTGGGAATACCGTTGGAGCGAACGAGAACAAAGTCCTCACTGCCGAATTTTTCGCCGCTGAACCAAAGCGCACCCTCTTTTTCATAGGTGTTGCCGCTTTCCTTTAAAAGTTTGATTATGCGCATAGTTTCGCCCGATGCGTGAAGACTGCTTTCTTTAAACCAAGTGTCATAATTTATTCTGTACTGTGCGAGGTCATCGTGCAGTGCTTGAATATTTTTAGGCAATGCAAATTCGACAAGCGCCTTTTTGCGTGTATCGGAATCGGTTTCGACGAGACTGTCGCCGTATTTTTCCGAAAAAGCCTTTGCGTGGGCAACGATATCTGCACCGTGATATGAATCTTCCGGCATTTCTATTCCGTCTTTGTAAAGTTGCAAATAGCGCAATTCAAGCGAAAGCCCGAACTTTTCGATTTGGTTGCCGGCGTCGTTCACGTAAAATTCACGTTCAACGTTGTATCCTGCGAGCGAGAGTACCGAAGCCAAGCAGTCTCCGAGAGCTCCGCCTCTTGCATTGCCGATGTGCATAGGGCCTGTCGGGTTGGCGGAAACAAACTCAACCAATGCACGCTTTCCCGCACCGACATCGCTTTTGCCGTAATCTTCACCCTTGTTTAAAATATCTGTCACAATATCTGAATAATATTTGTCCGACAGGAAAAGATTGATAAATCCCGGACCTGCGATTTCGAAACGGTCGATATATGTTCCGTCAAGTTCTGCGTTTGCCATAAGTTTTTCGGCAATCATACGTGGAGCGGAGCGAAAAACGCGTGACCACGCCATAGCACAGTTTACGGCATAATCTCCGTGTGACGTATCGGAAGGCTTTTCAACCGAAAACGGTGTGAGTTCTGCCGAAGGCAAATCGCCATTTTCCATTGCTTTCTTTGCCGCCGCAATAATAACATCTTTGATTTGATTTTCTGCATTTTTAACTACTACTGACATTTTTATACCTCTTCAAAAAAGATTTCGATTTTGTTTTGTCCTATTATTCCCGCACCGCTTTTTAGGGCGTATTCAAGCATAATATAGCCGTTCTCCGCCTTGTTGTATACCGATATTCCGCAGACGTCAAAAGAAAACGTGCCTTGTGGGGTGGCGTAATCCGTAGGAACGGTTTTGTTCGGAATTATGTGCATAATACTGCCGATTTCGCCCGTTCGGCTTATAATGGCACTGTCATCTGCCGCTTTTATAACGGTCTTAACCGAGGGTGAACCCTCTTCATACATTATGTAGTGCTTTCCGTTTTTTATATCGTATCTTCCGCTGTATGAAAAACTGCTTTTTTCGGTTTCACCGTCGGCAGACACTTGGGTTTTCAGAGTTATTTTAATATCTTTCATATTCTTTCAATGTCTATAAGTTTTGCCTCAATAGTATCCTTTCCGAGAAGGGTGTTTGCCATTGCCGAAAAAGAGTCAGATTTGTCGCTTACAAAAAACTCGTTTTCGCCGCAAACGGTGTCACACAGCATATCCCTGTTTGAGAGGAAATCCTTAACGTACAGTGCCGTTGCTTCGCCCATATTTATAAGGGTGACACCGCTTCCCATAATGTCGGCTATAACCTCACGCAAAACAGGGTAGTGGGTACAACCGAGAATGAGGGTGTCAATGCCGGCACTGAGCATAGGTCTTAAGTATCTCTCAGCCGCCTTTTTTGCGATTATGTCGTCACGTGCGATTATACCCTCTTCAACGAGTGGGACAAACAGCGGACAACTGTTTACCGTGACTTCTGCCGTTGGGCAAAGGCTTAAAATATGGTTTTTGTGAGCGCCGCTTGCAATGGTGACGGCAGTGCCGATAACACCGATTTTTTTGTTTTTCGTTGCCTTAACGGCGGCGTTTGCGGCGTGTGAAACCACTTCAACAAACGGAACAGGCAAAAGAAGGGAAGTGTCCTTTGCAACTGAAGACACCGTACCGCAGGCGGCTATTATCAACTTGACGCCGTGGGAGAGCAAAAAGCGCTCGTCCTGAGAGGCGTATTTTTTTATCGTGCTTTGGCTTTTGTTGCCGTAGGGTACGCGACCGGTATCACCGAAGTATACGATTTTTTCTTTGGGCAAAATACGTGTGAGTTCTCTGACAACGGTGAGCCCGCCGAGACCCGAGTCAAACACACCGATAGGGCGGTTATCCGGCATAATAACACCTCCGCTTTAATACTTTTCATATTATATTATCATATCTTTGCCGAAACTTCAACAAAAAAACAGCGAATACCGCGGGACGGTAAAAAGTTTTTGAAAAATACTTTATATATTCGCCGAAGTGTGGTATACTGTTTTCAAATACTTTGAAAAAGAGTGATATGATGATAAAGTTACATAAGGACGGCGTCCTGTGGAAAAACGGTACACCCGTTCCCGCGGGCGAATGTGAAAACAAACGCGCACTTCGCAACAAAACGATGGCATACAGTGTTATGAACGCACATAATTCTTCAACCGATGAAAATATGATGCGTATTAAGTTTGACAGTCTTATATCTCACGATATAACATATGTCGGAATTATACAGACGGCCAGGGGAAGCGGTCTTAAAAAGTTCCCCGTGCCCTACGTGCTGACAAACTGCCACAACAGCCTTTGTGCTGTCGGCGGCACAATAAACGAAGATGACCACGTTTTCGGACTGTCTGCCGCAAAGAAATACGGCGGAATATACGTTCCCGCCAATCAGGCTGTTATCCACCAGTACGCACGTGAGATGATGGCGGGTTGCGGAAGAATGATTCTCGGTTCGGACAGCCATACACGTTACGGTGCTATCGGCACAATGGGTGTAGGCGAGGGCGGACCGGAGATAGTTAAACAACTTCTCTCAAATACATATGATGTTCCGTCACCCGAAGTAGTGCTCGTTTATTTGACAGGCGAGCCGCGCCGCGGTGTCGGCCCGCACGACGTTGCCATTGCACTTTGCGGTGCTACATACAAAAACGGTTTTGTTAAAAACAAGGTGCTTGAATTTGCGGGTCCGGGTGTTAAAAATCTTCCTATGGATTTCCGTATCGGTATTGACGTTATGACAACTGAAACGACCTGTTTGTCGTCAATATGGACTACCGATGAAAAGGTTGAGGAATATCTTGCCGCACACGGTCGTGCAGAGGATTACAAGTGTATTGCTCCGCAAGAGGGCGCATACTACGACAGTATGATTGAAATTGACCTTTCAAAGGTTGAATGTATGGCGGCACTTCCATTCCATCCGTCCGAGGCATATACGATACACGAACTCGAGCAAAACGCTCCCGACATTCTCCGTGAGACCGAAAAGCGTGCAAGCGAGCAGTTCGGCGACAAGGTTAAACTTTCTCTCACAGACAAACTGCGTGACGGAAAACTTTATATCGATCAGGGAATAATAGCGGGCTGTGCCGGCGGTATGTATGATAACATTGCCGAGGCTGCGGCGATACTTGAAAATTCCTCTGTCGGAAACGGATATTTCTCGCTCTCGGTTTACCCGCCGAGTGTTCCGGTAAACTTGGAACTTATAAAGGACGGCATTCAGCAATCCTTGCTTGAGAGCGGTGCGCTCTTTAAGCCCTGCTTCTGCGGTCCTTGTTTCGGTGCGGGCGATGTTCCGTCAAATAATGGACTTTCGGCACGTCACACAACACGTAACTTCCCCAACCGTGAGGGTTCACGTCCCGGCGACGGTCAACTTTCGGCTGTTATGCTTATGGATGCACGCAGTATTGCGGCAACCGCAAAGAACGGCGGAATACTCACAGCCGCTACCGATGTTGAATATGAAAAGCCGGCAGAACACAAATATTCTTTTGATGCAAAACCGTATGAAAAGCGCGTATACTTCGGTTTCGGCAAGGCGGACGAAAAGGCGGAACTTCACTTCGGTCCCAATATAACCGAGTGGCCGAAAATTCCCGCTCTTGCGGAAAATCTGCTTTTGCGTCTTGCGTCTGTAATACACGACCCCGTAACCACTACGGACGAACTTATTCCTTCGGGCGAAACCTCATCATATCGCTCGAATCCGCTCAAACTTGCGACATTTGCGCTTTCACGCCGTGACCCCGCATATGTTTCGCGCACAGCGGATATACGTGCAGAGGAAAAGAACCGTGCCGGCGGCAATCCCGATGAAGCAACTAAAAACGCAATAAAAGCCGCAGGATTTGATACCGACGTTTTGGAGAATACATATGTAGGCTCGGCGGTATTTGCCAACAAGCCCGGTGACGGCTCGGCACGTGAGCAGGCGGCGTCCTGTCAGCGTGTGCTCGGCGGTGCGGCAAATCTTTGCTATGAATATGCAACAAAGCGCTATCGCTCAAACTGCATAAACTGGGGTATGCTGCCCTTTACGATTGACAGCGATACCAAATTTGACTATAACACAGGCGATTATGTTTTTGTTCCCAATATCAAAACCGCTGTAATGAACGGAGACGAATCGGTTAAGGGTTATGTTATTTCAAACGGTGAGAAGACCGAAATCACACTTCATATTGCCGGTCTCACCGAAAAGGAAAGAGAAATTTTGCTTTCCGGCTGTCTTATGAACTGGTACGCCGCACAGAATAAGGAGGACTGAAAATGGAAAAAATCCGTATGAATAAAATCGTCGAGATGGACGGCGACGAGATGACCAGAATTCTCTGGAAAATGATAAAAGACGAACTTATTTGTCCTTTTGTCGAACTTAATACCGAATATTACGATTTGGGTCTTCCGCACCGCGACGAAACCAACGATGAGGTTACCGTTGCCGCGGCTAACGCAATAAAGAAATATAAAGTCGGTGTTAAGTGTGCCACAATAACCCCTAACGCACAGCGTGTTGAGGAATATTCGCTCAAAGAAATGTGGAAAAGTCCGAACGGTACAATACGTGCTATCCTTGACGGAACGGTATTTCGTGCACCTATCATAACCGAGTGCATAAAGCCGTATGTCAGCCGTTGGAAAAAGCCTATTACAATCGCACGTCACGCATATGGCGATATATATAAGGCAACCGAATACCGAGTTCCCGGTCCCGGCAGAGCAGAACTCGTTTTCCACGGCGAAGACGGAACGGAATTCTCACAGCCGATATACGATTTTGAGTGTGCCGGTGTGCTTCAGGGACAGTACAACAAGGACACATCTATCGAGTCTTTCGCACGTGTTTGTTTTGATTATGCGCTTTCCACCAAACAGGATATGTGGTTTGCCACCAAAGATACTATTTCAAAACAGTATGACCAGACCTTTAAACTTATATTCCAACGCATTTTTGAAGAGGAATATAAGGAGAAGTTCAACGCGGCGGGTATTGAATATTTCTACACTCTTATTGACGATGCCGTTGCACGTGTTATCCGTTCAGAGGGTGGTTTCTTGTGGGTTTGCAAAAACTATGACGGCGATGTTATGAGCGATATGGTTTCTACCGCATTCGGTTCTCTTGCAATGATGACGAGCGTTTTGGTAAGTCCCGAGGGCAACTATGAATATGAGGCGGCTCACGGCACTATTACACGTCATTATTACCGCTGGCAGAAGGGCGAAAAACCGTCTTCAAACCCTGTTGCGACGATTTTTGCTTGGACAGGCGCTCTTCAAAAACGCGGCGAACTTGACGGCAACACCGCTCTTTCCGATTTTGCGAAAAAACTTGAAGCAGCTTGTATTGACACAATAGAGTCCGGCGTTATGACCGGCGATTTGGCAACTTTGTGTGACAGAGAGTGCACCGTTGTAAACAGCGAAGAGTTTATTGCCGCAATAAGAAAAAATCTTGAAGAAAAACTGACATAAGAAAAACGCATATATTAAAAATACCCCGACAGAATTTTAATCTGTCGGGGGTGTTTTTTTGGAATGATTTATTTAATGCAGGCGAGAGTACAGACTCTACAAGAATTTACACTTTTTTAGCGGAATTAACCGAAAAAGTGGTTTTCTGCGCTTGCACAAAGGAAGTGGTAAACAGGGAGATGAAGTTCCTGTACTTTAAAGGTTTCGGTTTCGGGAACGCGAATGCAGATATCAGAAATTTCTTTAAGTTTTCCGCCCTTTTCGCCGGTGAGACCGATAACGGTGATACCGAGTGCCTTTGCGAGTTGTGCCGCTTTGCAGACATTAGAGGAATTGCCCGAAGTTGTAATTCCGATAAAGACATCGCCGCAGTTACCGAGTCCGAAAAGTTGCTGTGCGAAGACGAGCGATGGGTCAACATCGTTCAAAAAAGCAGATGAGAGCCCCGGATGTCCTGTTAGAGAGATTGCGGGGAGCGCGCCCTGAAGTTTTGAGAGCATATCGTCATCGAGGTTGGGGTTTGCGGCTTTGAGTTCCGCTTTGCATTCATCGTCAAGTTCACGCTTGGACAAAAATCCTTTAAGCAGTTCGCCCACGATATGTTCAGAGTCGGCACAACTTCCGCCGTTACCGCAAACGAGAAGTTTTCCGCCGTTTTCGTAGGTATCGATAATAACCTTGTCGGCGTTTTCGATATCCTCTTTGCAAGTCACAAGGCAGGGGTATCTTTCCATAAGTTCGTTAATCATTTTATTACCTCCGTTATATATTTTTAATCGGCGTTGTAAAATGCAACTGCAACAGCGGCATAGTCGCCGATTTTTTCTCCGAGTCCCGCGGGTACAACAGAACATACACCGCTTGAAAGGGATAGAGTTTCACGTTCTATAACGCGTTTTGCGGCGGGCCAAAGCAAATCTTTTGAACGTGTGAAAATACTTCCTATTACGATTTTTTCGGGGTTTAATATATCTATTATAACCGAAAGACCGCGACCCAGATATTCGCCGCTGGTTTCATAAACTTTGATAGCCGTTTTATCGCCGTTTTCCGCAGCAATTCCCACGGATTTTGCGGTACAACTTCCGATATCGTCAGGGTCGAAATATGACGGCTTTTCACCGCGTTGAAACGCTTCCATACCGAGCGTATAACCGAGTTGTGCAATACCTCTGCCACTGCAAAAGCCTTCAAATGAGCCGGCTTTGCCGTAACCCGACGGACCGCAGTCGGAAAGGCGAATGTGACCGAGTTCGCCTGCCATACCGTTTTTTCCGGTATAGAGTTTGCCGTTCAGTATAAGCCCCGCACCGAGCCCTGTGCCGAATGTCATAAATATCATATTCTCAGTGCCCTTGGCCGCGCCGAACTGCCATTCGGCAAGAGCACAGGCGTCGGCATCGTTTTGCAGATATGCGGGTATACCGAACTGTTCGGTCAGGCGGTCGCAAATATGTATGTTATCCCAAAGGGGGAGATTAGGCGGACAGAGAATTGTTCCTGTTTTAGAGTCGAGCGGGCCGCCGCAGGAAATGCCTATGGCATCTGCCTTTACCGGCATATTTTTTACAATATTGCAAATTTTGTCAATAACTTCATCCGGCGGCATATCTATCCCGGTCGGGAATCTGACTTTGTTCTCTATCAAAATGCCGTCAGACATCATTTTTCCGGACATAACGGCGCATTTTGTGCCACCCATATCAATTCCTATTACCGTTTTCATTATAACACCTTTTCGATTTCTTCGTTAATGCGTGCACGCAGTTTGAGTGTGAAATCGTCATCGTGCGGATAGTTTGTAAAGGTTATTTCCTGTCCGGCAACCTCTTCGATGATTTTCACAACTGCCGTATGACCGATTTTTTCTTCAAGCAAACGCATAGCGCGCAGGTCGCAAAGTGCCTGTGCGAAAACAACAAGACGTATAGACTCAATCGGGCCGTTTCTTCCGGGATATACCGAGAATGAGTCGCCAGACGGGAAAGCGCATACGGCATCGGTAATCAAGAAGGGGTTAAGCAGATGTTCCGAGCCTTTGCTGTAATAAAAATTATATCCCCAAGTCAAAAAACCGGTTAGGTTATATTTAAACAACTGTGTTGCTATAATTCTGTTGCGAGACTGCGGCATTGTGAAGAAGCGGTTGCTGACATCGTGTGTCTGACCGCAGCAGTAATATCCGAAGAGCGGGTCAACCTTGCCCTCAAGGAAAGGCGTAATGTGGTTTATTGAAACGATAGGTGCGTCAACAGCCCCTGTTTTGTAAAAATCATAACTCGAGAGTGCGTCGATAATAGTAAAGTCGGCGAGTAACGGTTTTACAAATTTATGGAGTTTCTTATAATGCTCAAGGTGGTCGGGAGAGGGTTCATCCGAAATATGGAAGAAGGTCTGTTTGTCAATGTCTTTATATTTCAGGCGTTCGATAATGGCGGGGATAAACTGCGATAAGAAATTAAAATATTCCTTTGAGTCCGAGGCAACATCCCAACCGAAAATGCGCTTTTTCTTTCCGTCCACCTTTGCAATGATTTTCGGTGTGGCGGTTGCGCCCCACTGTGTAAACAGGTGTGCCATTTCAAAATATTTCATACCGCACTCAAGGCACAAGTCAACCCATTTATCAAAGTTTTCAAAGCCGAAACTATAACTGTCGCCGTTTTTTTCAATGTCAATAAGTTGAACGGTTGGACGCTCAGTATTGATAAAGGTATCGAGTGGGGGAGTGAAAATAGGGGTGAGAATAGTGTTAATGCCGTTTTCGGCAGCGGTAGTCAAAAACTGTTTGAGCAGTGCCCAGTGACGCTTTGAAAAGGTCTTTACGCCGTAGTAAGAGGCAATGCAGTCGGCGTGAAACCACTGCGAAAACGCAAAATCGGTTTCGGGCAGTGTGGCAGGCAAGACCTTAACGGTCATATGAAGTGTAATGCCTTTTTTTCCATTTTTAAAGCGAACCGGAAGTTCGTCTTTCCACTGATAATCATTGATTTTGAAAACAAGGTCAACGGGATATTCACCGGCGGGAATGTCTTTCGGCAGACGAATTGTAACAAAGAGGGAGTGCCAACGGTGTATTGCCGCATAAACGCGGTCGTTCGGAATATCGAAAAGCGGATCGGGGAAGAGTCCCGGTTCTGTTGTGTAACAATAATCATCGTGACCGCTTTCGTGCGGGAAAACGGGAAGTTCCGACGGTACGTGACCGACCGAGCGAACCTTTATGTATTTTTTGAGGGGAGAGCGAACCTTCACGGTCATACCGCAACGTACGGTAAGGTCGTGAAGTTCTTTATCCTCTTTTGTGTATGCGATTTGATATGCAAGGATATCGCCACCAAGGGCAGTCATACTGCTGATTTCCGGCGCATTAACTTCGCCGGTCAAAAAGATTTTTTCCTGCGAGGATATTTGCTTTAAAATGATTTTTTCCATTATTATGCCTCCTTTTGGGGTTGTTAATTGTTATTATCGCACAAAATCTAAGTAAAATCAACAGTGTAAAATAAAAAAGAGCATCTGAATTAACAGATGCTCTAAAAATATGTGGCTTAAGATAATTACTTAAGTTCAACCTTTGCGCCAACTTCTTCAAGTTTAGCCTTGATAGCCTCGGCGTCGTCCTTGGAAGCAGCTTCCTTCAAGGTCTTCGGAGCGCCGTCAACGAGAGCCTTTGCATCAGCAAGGCCGAGACCGGTAACTTCACGAACAGCCTTAATAACCTTAATCTTCTCAGCGCCAGCGTCAGCGAGAACAACGTCAAACTCAGTTTTCTCCTCTGCAGCGGCTGCTGCGCCTTCAACCGGAGCTGCAACTGCAACTGCTGCTGCGGCAGATACGCCAAACTCCTCTTCTACTGCTTTAACAAGCTCGGAAAGCTCAAGAACGGTAAGGGTCTTGAGTTCTTCAACCATAGCGGTAACTTTCTCAGATGCCATTTTTATTTCCTCCAATAATAATATAATTTTTGTGTTTTACGACCAATTAAGCCTCAGCAGGAGTGTCGTTCTCCTTGTCAACGATAGCTTGAACAGCACGTGCAAATGCCGCTATCGGTGCGTTGAATGCACTGAGAACTGTAGCAAGCAGAACCTCTTTGCTCGGAAGTTTTGCAAGACTTTCAACAGTAGCAACGTCAACAACATTTCCGTCGAGGAAGCCGCACTTAATTGTAAAGTTCTCGTGTGAGTCAGCAAATTTCTTCAAAATTCTTGCTGCTGCTGTATAATCGTCGCTCAATGCGATAGCAGTAGTACCTTCGAGTACCGACTTCATCTCGCCCAAACCGGCATTTTCAGCGGCAAGACCGAGAAGAGTGTTCTTAACAACGGTGTAGTGAACACCTGCTTCACGCAATTCTTTACGGAGAGCGGTATCATCTGTAACGTTAGTGCCCTTGTAATCAACAACAACACCGGCGCAAGATGCTTTCAACTGTTCTGTAAGTGTAGCGACAATTTGTTTCTTTTGTTCTAAAACCTTTTCGCTTGGCAAATCAAATTCACCTCCAAAAATTAAAGTGCCCGTCCAAAGAGAGGACGGGCACGAATCTTATAAAAACAAGATAAGTTTTGCCATCCTCGGTAGGATTTATGTCTTGCGACACCTACTGTCTTTAGATCTGCAACACAAGTATGATATCACACAAAGCGGTGATTGTCAAGAAAAAATTTAAGCACCGAACTTGTTCGGGTTAAGTTTAATTCCGGGGCCCATAGTGGTAGCAACTGCACAGGACTTAATGTACTGTCCCTTTGTAGCAGCCGGCTTAGCCTTTACTATTGCGCCCATAAGAGTGTCAAGGTTTTCTTTGAGTTTCTCTGTACCGAAAGAAACTTTACCGATGGGGCAGTGAATGATGTTGGTCTTATCAAGACGGTATTCAATCTTACCTGCCTTAGCCTCGGCAACAGCCTTAGCAACATCGGGTGTAACAGTACCTGCTTTCGGTGTCGGCATAAGACCACGGGGTCCCAAAACCTTACCGAGACGTCCTACAACGCCCATCATATCGGGTGTTGCGATAACAACGTCAAAATCGAGCCAGCCTTCATTCTGGATCTTTGCAACGAGTTCCTCTGCTCCTACAAAATCAGAGCCGGCCTCTTCTGCTGCCTTTGCGTTGTCACCCTTAGCGAGAACAAGGGTACGAACCTTTTTACCTGTACCGTTGGGGAGAACAACAGCGCCTCTGACCTGCTGGTCAGCGTGACGTGAGTCAACACCCAAGCGAACGTGAATTTCAACAGTTTCATCGAACTTGGCAGTGCCGGTCTTTACGGCAATGTCCAAAGCCTCTTCAACATCGTAAAACTTACCGGTTTCGATAAGTTTTGCACCATCATTATACTTTTTACCGTGTTTCATTTTCAGTGAACCTCCCAATAAGTGGTAAAATCGGAAATTTCCTCCCACGGGGGAGTATTAGTCAACTACTTCGATTCCCATGCTGCGGGCTGTACCTGCTATCATGCTCATAGCGGTTTCAACCGTTGCTGCATTTAAATCGGGCATTTTCTGCTCTGCGATCTTTCTGACCTGATCGCTTGTAATCTTGGCAACCTTTGTCTTGTTAGGTACGCCTGAACCGCTTTCAATTCCGCAAGCCTTCTTAATAAGAACGGCAGCGGGAGGAGTCTTGGTTATGAAACTGAAAGAACGGTCTGCATAAACAGTGATAACAACCGGAATGATAAGACCAGCGTCGTTCTTTGTGCGCTCATTAAACTCCTTGGTGAAAGACATAATGTTTACACCGTACTGACCGAGTGCAGGACCAACCGGAGGAGCCGGAGTAGCCTTGCCTGCGGGGATCTGTAACTTAATGTAACCTGTTATTTTCTGAGCCATTATTTGCACCTCCAAAATTCGTGGTAGCGGTGCTCTGTGCACCTGACGGAGCGAAAGACGAGCCTTCGTTCCTCCCACCGTGATACCTTTACGGTATCGGCGGCAAAACAGCCGCGTTTAATACAAAAATTTTAACACATCAGTCTGCCAGGGCTACCTGGTCAAGTTCAAACTGGGCGGGGGTTTCTCTTCCGAACATCGAAATCAAAACGCGAACATCGTTAGAGGCAACATCCACCTCTTCGACAACGCCCATAAAGCCCTCAAGCGGTCCGCTGACAATCTTAACGTTGTCGCCGGACTTATAGGGAACCTCAACAGAGTGCTTCTCAACACCGAGAGATTCAACCTCAGCATCAGTGAGGGGAACCGGCTTTGAAGCCGGACCGACAAAGCCGGTAACGCCGCGTGTGTTACGCACGACAAACCAGGAATCGTCGGTTACGATCATTTTAATAAGAACATATCCGGGGAAAATCTTGCGTTCGTACTCTTTCTGGGTACCGTCTTCCTTAACCTCCGTTACGGTTTCGGTCGGAATTTTGATATCCATAATATAGTCCTGAAGCTTACGGTTTTCTACGATTGTTTCAAGGTCTTTCGCAACCTTGTTTTCGTAACCCGAATAGGTATGAACAACATACCATCTTGCATCGTTGTAATCTGCCATTATGCTACCTCCCGGATTTTAAGAGATTACACGCCGAGGATAAGACCTACGAGTTCCAAAAGGCCAAGGTCAAGCAACCAAATGAACACGCCCAAAATCGCACAGATTATAAGCACTATCAAAGTGTTTTTAAGTACGGTTTTGAAAGACGGCCAAACAATTTTCTTGACTTCGCTCTTGTAATCTCTGAAGAAAGCGACAATTCTCTTGGGCAGTGAAAGCTTCTTTGTTCCTGCTGTTTCAAGCTTGTCTGCAATCAGAAGGTGGGCAACGCCGAAAGCCACGCAGGCAAAAAGTGCTGCGGTTATGATGATTACGGAAACGCTGTAATTAACGGCCGTAACATCTGCCAGCGGTCTAGTGTCCACAAACTTGCCGGGGTTGCTTAGTGCGATAACGAGCATATAAACCGCCGAAACGACCGTTACAGCCGGAGCGGCATATCTCATGCCTTTAAATTTAAAGGTGAGCGCACTGAACAGTACGCCGAGTATGGTGAGTATTAAACAGAACCATATATCGGCCGATTTTGCCATTTTAACGGTTGAATCAGCGTAATCGGTTGTTCCACCGAAAGCAAGTTGCATACCGGTAAGACTAACGTCTTCGCCGGCTGTTATTGTGGCAAAACCTGTGAAGGCAAAGAAGGCAAGCGCAGTAACACAAGCGACAATCGCAAGGATTTGACAAACTTTGTTAGCAACTTTCATTTTGTCAGCCCCCTTACTTTGTCTCTTTGTGAAGGGTGTGCTTCTTGCAGAACCTGCAATACTTGTTCATTTCAAGTCTGTCGGGATCGTTCTTCTTGTTCTTCATTGTGTTGTAGTTGCGCTGTTTGCATTCAGTGCAAGCTAACGTAATTTTAACTCTCATGACGGCACCTCCCGTTTTACGGAAATATTTTCTCCTTTCGGTTACCCGAAAGTAAATGAGCCTCCCTCAATCAGCCTTGCAAGACGCCGTCCTTTCGGACGAAGAAGCAATGCGCCGCATAGGGCAATGAAAAGAATCTTATGCAAAAAAAAAAGACTCTTGCAGAGGTATTGTAATGATATCACATACCGGTGTAAGAGTCAAGTATTTTTTTATTTGTGGTAGGTTCCGCCGGCGGATATCATAAACGCGCGGTAAATCTGTTCAAGCAACATAACTCTTGCGAGTTTGTGCGGAAAAGTCATGCGTGACATAGAAAGTTTCCCGTTTGCACGCCTTTTCACTTCGTCCGACAGACCGTACGAACCGCCGATTATGAAAATCTGATTTCCGAAGCCTTTTGCGGCGCAGTCTTCGATATTTTTCGAAAGTGTTTCGCTGTCGGTCATAATTCCTTCAATACAGAGGGCGGTAACATATGCGCTTTCCGGAATTTTTTGCAATATCCGTTTGCCTTCGTCGGCAAGGCAGAGGGCAATCTCTTTTTCGGTTGGATTTTCGGAAACGCGTGCGGGTTCAACCTCAACGACCGAAATTTTGCAGTAACGCGATAGACGTTTGATGTATTCGTCTGCCGCCGCCGAAAAATGTTTTTCTTTGAGTTTGCCTACCGCGATAACGGTGATTTTAATCATAATGTAAACAACTTTCCTTTGCAAACGGGTGCTACATAGAGCACGTAATCGAGTTCTTCTCTAAGACCTGCATCGATAAGAGCGGCGCGTGATGCCGAAAGTGCAAGCGTAGGAAGATTGTTGTGCTGACTAAGGTGAGCGAGCACGATGCGTGTCGTTCCGCTTTTTACAAGTTCGGGTAGAAATGCGGCGCAGGCAGTATTGGAAAGGTGGCCCTTGTCGCCTAAAATGCGCTCCTTTAAATTAAAAGGGTAGGGGCCTTTTTTCAGCATATTTATATCGTGGTTCGATTCAAGCATAACAAGGTCGCATCCGAGAAGACCATCTTTTACTTGGTCGCTTATGTATCCGAGGTCGGTACAGACGGCGATTTTTCTTTGGTCGGGCATTGAGAAAACAAAGCCGCTTGAACCGTCGCAGTCGTGACTTGTTACCAGCCGCTTTATTTCTATATCATCAATTACCGCGGTATCGGAAATTTCTATTGTCTGTTGACCGTCGGTGAGTATTTGCGACGTATACAACGCTTTGAGTGTTTCTGCTGAGGATACTACGGGAATTTTGTATTTTTTCAAAAACACGCGCAAGCCCTTGACGTGGTCACTGTGTTCGTGGGTGATTGCCACGGCTTTTACACACTCGGGGTCGATATCGTTATCGGCAAGTGCGCCTACGATGCTTTTGCAACTGCAACCGACGTCGACTAAAATACCGTGTTTCGTCGTTCCGACGTATGAGCAATTTCCGCTGCTTGAACTGAAAAGCGGACAAAAGCGTGACATAGTGTATCCTCCTTTACATTATAAAAGGGAATACATTGCTGTATTCCCTTTGGTTTTATAATTGTTATAAAGCCTTTTTAATGGGGCTGGGTTCGGTTATCGGAACGCGTTTCACTTTAGCGCCGAGACCGGTCAGTTTTTCGACAACGTCTTCATAACCGCGGTCGATAAGTTCGATATTTTCAATCTCGGTAGTGCCTTCTGCCACGAGTCCCGCAATTAGCATTGCCGCACCTGCACGCAGGTCATTTGCCATAACGGGAGCACTTCTGAGTTTTTGAACACCGGTGACGATGGCAACCTTGCCGTCAACCTGAATATCCGCGCCCATCATCGAAAGTTGCTCAACATATTTAAAACGGTTGTCCCAAACACTCTCGGCAACAACGCTTGTGCCCTCGGCAACAGATAAGAGCGTGGTAATCTGCGGTTGCATATCGGTCGGAAAACCGGGGTGGGGCATTGTTGTTATGTTACAGCGTTTCGGACGTTTGTCCATTTTTATTCTAAGGGAATCATCAAATTCCTGAATAGTTGCACCCGTTTCCAAAAGTTTTGCGGTTATGGACTCAAGATGTTTGGGTGTTATGTTTTTAACAAGAACATCGCCGCCTGTTGCAACAACAGCAGCCATATACGTTCCGGCTTCAATTTGGTCGGGGATAATGCTGTATGTTGTGCCTTTAAGATGTTCAACTCCGCGAATTTTAATAACGCTTGTTCCGGCACCCATAATATCGGCGCCCATAGAGTTTAAGAAGTTTGCGAGGTCAACAATATGAGGTTCGCGTGCGGCGTTTTCAATAACGGTGAGACCGCGTGATTTTACAGCCGCAAGCATAATATTAACAGTAGCACCGACCGAAACCTTATCAAGGTATACCGGAGCACCGATGAGGCGTTTTGCCTTTGCGTCGACCATTCCGTTTTCCAAAATAACGGTAGCGCCCAATGCCTCAAAACCTTTTATGTGTAAATCAATCGGGCGGACACCGAAGTCACATCCGCCGGGAGGGGCAACCCTTGCCTTTTTAAAACGGCCGAGCATTGCGCCTATAAAATAACTTGAAGCACGCATACGCTTTGTCATCTCATAGGGGAGAACAAAGGAGTTTATGTGTGACGGGTCGATTTCAACCGTGCACTTGTTTATCATCTTAACGTCGGCGCCGAGTTCGCGCAGTATGCGAATTATGGCAAAAACATCTGAAATATTGGGAAGATTTTCAATACGGCATATGCCGTCGGACAACAAAACAGCCGGCAGTATCGCTACCGCAGCATTTTTTGCACCGCTTATTGTAACGGAACCGTGAAGACGATTGCCGCCGGTAATAACAAATTTATCCAAGAAAGGCACTCTCCAAACATTTAATAATAAATGCAGTATTGCCGATTAAAATTCAACGTAACTTTTTATACATTATATACGCATATTGCCGATTTGTCAAACTGTATTTTGTGTTTTGCCATCTTTGCGGTTGTCGTTTTTGAATTTATTGCAAAAAAACACCCTGCTTTTGCAAAAATTATTATTTGCGTTAGCAAGGGTGTTTATTCTAAACCGTTTTGAAAAGGGTTTCCGCGTTGGCTTTTGTGATTTCAAGCACATCGGCTGTCGGAATTTCCTTAATATCGGAAATTTTTTCGGCAACACGTATTATCATGGCCGAATTACAGGTCTTTCCGCGGTATGGTTCAGGCGCGAGATAGGGTGCATCGGTTTCAAGCAATATGCGTTCGATAGGCAGTGATTTTATAACCTCGACGCATTTTTTTGCGTTTTTGAAGGTCGAAACGCCGCCAACACCGATATACATTCCCAATTTGATAAGTTCGATTGCAGTCTCACAACTTCCCGAAAAGCAATGCAAAACGCCGCGCGGGTTTATATCTTTTAAAATTTCAAGCGTGTCGGCGTGTGCCTCACGGTCGTGGACGATAACAGGCAGATTGTGTTGTTTTGCAAAATACGCCTGTGCCGAGAACCATTTTTTCTGCGTTTCGGAATTATCTTGACGGTAGTGATAATCAAGTCCGATTTCGCCTATTGCAACGGTTTTCGGTTCGTTGATATATTTTAAAAGATTTGCAATATGCTCCTGCGGCTCGCCGTCAGGCAGATTTTCGGGATGAAAACCGACGGCGGAAAAGCAAAATTTGTGTTTTTTCGAAAGAGTCGTAACTCGCTCTGCCGATTCGGTATCGACCGCACAGTTTATGATTTTGTAAATGCCGTTATTTTGCATAAAATCGAAAATATCATCGCGTATGCCGTCAAAACGTTCGTCGTCATAGTGTGCGTGGGTGTCGAAAATGCTGCCGTAGGGTGCTGGATTGTCGATATTTACAAAGTCCATCAGCGCACCTTGCAACCGGCCTTTATGCCGTCTGCGAATATAACCTTAACATCACCTTCGCCGTCGTCGGCGGCAAGAATCATACCGTTACTCTCAACGCCGCAAAGCACGGCGGGTTTAAGATTGGAAACGACGATAACAGTGCGACCGATAAGTTCTTCGGGTTTGTAATGCAAAGCAAGACCCGATGCGACGGTGCGTTCTTTACCGCTTCCGTCATCGAGCGTGAGTTTTAAGAGTTTTTTCGCTTTCTTTATCGGTTCGCAGGTTAATATTTTTGCGGTGGTGAGTTCAACCTTTGCAAAATCCTCAATAGAAATTTCCGGCAGCGTAACAACGTTTTCGGCCTTTTTTGCGGCTTTCATTTTTTGCTCCTGCTCTGCCAAAAGTTCACCGAGTACCTTTTCGGTATCAAGACGTGCAAAGAGGGGAACAGCTGTACCGACACTGTAACCGTCGCAAACGCCGAAAGCGAGTGTGCTGTCGGTGCAACCCAACTGTTCTTTGGTTTTTTCACAGCATTTGGGCATTATCGGCGGCAGGAGTGCCGACAGAAGCCGTATTCCTTCAAGCAGGTTGTAAAGGACGGTCGCCAAGCGGGGTTTGTCCTCTTCGTTTTTGGCAAGTGCCCACGGAGCGGTTTCGTCGATATATTTATTGCAACGGCGGGCAAAATCCATAACCGCGGCAACGGCATCGGCGTTTTTATAGTTATCCATATACTTTTTATAGTCGGCAACGGTCTTTTCAGCACAGGCAATAAGGTCACTGTCGATTTCGCCTGTCGGAGAGGATTTTGCAACAGTGCCGCCGAAATATTTGTTGGTCATTGCAACCGTGCGGTTTACAAGGTTGCCGAGGGTATTTGCAAGGTCGGTATTAAAGAGTGACATAAAAGACTCATAAGTGATGTTGCCGTCCTGTGCAAAGGGCATCTGGCTTAAGAGATAATATCGTACGGCGTCGGAACCGAAACGTTCGGCAAGTTCATCGGCATAGATTACGTTGCCCTTCGATTTACTCATTTTATCTTCGCCGAAAAGCACCCACGGATGCGCCAAAATTTTCTTTGGCAACGGCTCACCGAGTGCCATCAAAATAATCGGCCAATATATTGAATGGAAACGTACAATATCTTTGCCTATAACGTGTAAATCGGCAGGCCAGTTCTTTTTATACATATCACTGCTGCCGTCGGGGTCATAACCGATACCGGTGATGTAGTTTGAAAGTGCGTCAATCCAAACATAGATAACGTGTTTGTCGTCAAACTCTACCGGAACGCCCCATTTGAAAGAGGAACGCGATACGCAAAGGTCGGAAAGACCGGGCTTTAAGAAGTTGTTTACCATTTCGTGCATACGGGAGTCGGGTGCTATAAAATCGGGATTTTGCTCAAAATATTCAAGAAGTTTGTCTTGATATTTCGAAAGGCGCAAGAAGTATGCTTCCTCTTTAGCATCGGTAACCTCTCTGCCGCAGTCTGGGCATTTTCCGTCTACCAACTGTGACGGAGTAAAAAACGATTCGCACGGAACACAGTATTTTCCGGTGTATTCGCTTTTGTAAATATCACCCTGGTCATAAAGTCTTTTGAAAATTTTCTGAACGGTCTTTTCGTGATATTCGTCGGTGGTGCGGATAAATTTGTCATATGACGTGTCGAGCGAATTCCAAACACCTTTGATTTCGTCGGAGATTTTGTCGACGAATTCTTTGGGTGTTGTGCCGTTCTTTTTTGCGTATTCTTCAATTTTTTGACCGTGCTCGTCCGAGCCTGTCATAAAGAAAACATCATATCCCATCATACGCTTGTAGCGTGCTATCATATCCGCAAGGACAATATCATACGCATTACCGATATGCGGTTTTTGCGAACTGTATGCAATCGCAGTGGTGATGTAAAACTTTTCTTTTTCCATTTTTTGTTCCTCCGTATAATACATCGCAAATGGGCGGTGATTTTTGTGCTGTTTTAGGGCTTGTAGAAGAGCGGTGCCAAGAGAACGAGTATCAAGCCGGACAGCAGATATGCCGTGACGGACAGCGGCTTTATCAGTGCCACATTGCCTGTGAACACTGCGGCAGCAGCCCCCGCAAGACCGATGATGAGTGTTATAACGTGTAAAACCGTCATAGCAGCGGTGAGTCTTTTGACCTTTATTGCGGCAGTGACGATAGAAGCTATACCGCAGGCAGAGCCGTCATATGCCGCCTTTGCGGGCAGACTTTCGCAAAATTCGGTTTCCTCTTTGCATTTTTTTATGCTGTCTTCCGACATAAGTTTTACAAAGTCGTTAGGTAGACCGAAATAATCGTAAAGCATTTCTTCTGTTACGTTAGGGTCGCAGTTGTTTATGAGAAGTGTTACGCCTGTTTTGCAAAGACGCATAAGTTCTGTTGTTATATCGGTACGGTTTTCGTATCCGACAATTAAAAGAGCACAAGGCGTGCCGTTTGACGCAACGTAAACAGGGAAATATCCGTTTCTCAAAATTTTCTTGTCAACTTCAACCGACGGAACGGAAACACCGTGTGTTTCCATAAGTGTACGATTTCCTATAAGCAGTGAATCGTCGCCTACCCAGCCGGAAATGCCCATTCGTTTTTCATATTTTACCGAATCGGCATTGGGCAGAACATATTGCTCGCTTGTGCGTGCAATTCTGCGGAATACGTGACCGAGCGGACTGTTTGCCGATGTTGCAACTGCGGCAGCATTGAAGATTGTTGTTTCAAGATTGTTGGGACTCAAAATCTTCATATCGTACATTTTAACCGTTCCGCGCGGGAATATATCGGCAATGTCAAATGTTACGGCATTGACCGGTTCAATAGCGTCTGCCGCAGAAAAGCCTGTTAGCACAGCGCCGTATTTTGAAAGGCGTTTTGCCGCTGATTTAAGGGGAAGTGTGCCGACGAGTGCAGAAGAAAGGGGAGCGGCAACACAGAAAAACGCGGCAGTTAGGGAAAGTGCGCTTGAAAGTGGTAGTGTTACAAAGCAGTAAACAGAGGCAAGCGCCGCTGCACCGATCGACACCAAAGAAAAAATGGGGCTTTTTTCGGAAAATGGGTCGCGGCTATAGGAGTTTTTGAGGAAAGAAGTAATGTTTACGGTTTTTCTTCCTGATGCAACAAGTGCCTCGCCCTCGACGGAATCGCGTGCAATGCGAGCCGAGCCGTTATTTTCGTCTATAAGGCAAAGTGCGGTTTTTTCGTCCGCGTTTGCAATTTTTTCAAAATTTTTAAGTATGCGTTTGACATAGGCTTTCTTTCCGATAAGCGAAAAAAGAAACATAACGGCAACAATAAAACCATAATGTGTGCTGTTGTGATTTTGTGAGGCAATTGAATAAATATTTTCCGCCAGTACGGCAAAGGTACAGAGTGCAAGAGGAAAATCTGTGCACGTTTTCTTTTTGAATACAGCCGCTATACTTCCGAAAACATCAAGATTTAAAAGTGCGGCAACGGCTATAATTATCGTTTCGGCAATGAGACAAGCACTGCCGTTTGCCGCCTTAATATCGGATAAAAAGGGCAGTTGCAGGACAACGAGTATCGCCGCCGCGATAAGTGTAAACACGAAACGAACGTTTAAAGAAGAAAGTTTTCGTTTGAGCGATGTGCGTATTTCGTGTGCATCGGCAACGGTCTCGTAATCGCCGTAAATTTCCTCTTCGGCATCCGATAAATCTTCAGTTTCTTCATCTTCGGCGGTATCTTTCATATTAAGAGAAGAACGAATTTCATCGGCGAATGAAGGTGTCTCTTCACGCACGGTATCAAAAAGTATTGTTTTTTCTTCCGCTGTCGGAGTTTCGTCAAGTTCTTCGTCCGCAAAACGGTACTGATAGTTTTTAACATCATTTTCGCGTTTCATCGGAATGTCTTCGGTTTCGACTTTCTTTTTTTCAGGCAGGCGAATTCCACTATCGGTAACGGTTTTGTCGACCGCAGGAATTTTTTCTTCCGGCAAAGATTGATTTGTTTTTTCTGCGGTTTTAGGCAGTGTTATACCGACAGCCGCACTTTTTTCGTTTTCTTTCGGCTTTTCTTCGAGCGTTTTTTGAACAGGTACAGGTGCAGGTGTGGGTGCGACATTTTTCGCTTTAGGCGCTTGTGCGGCGTCCCTTGCGGCGGCAGTGCCGTATATGTTTCGAATGCGCTCTTGTGCGCGCTTTTCCGCTTCGGCTATAATGTCGTCAACGCTGTCAAGCGTATAGGCAGGTTGCGATGACAAAATTGCCGAACTGTCTGATTTGTCGTCGGTAACAAACTGTGAACAGCGGGAAAGAAGAGTTTCCGCCTGTTCCTTTATTTCTTTCGATTTTTTATCGGTCTCACTGTCATCGGATTTTCGGGCGTCCATCATACGCTTGTAAAGCGACTCGCCCGCCGATTGCATTGGAATATCGGCAACCGGTTCGTTGGTTTCCTCGCCTTTTACTTCTTCAGCTGTGAGCGCATGCGGAGCGTGATTGATGTCCTGTCGCATTCCGATAGGCAATATACCCTCGTCCGACAGGGCATAGTTTTCATCAAAAAAGGCATCGGCGTAATCACCGTATGCGTTTTTGTCCTTTTTGGAAAACAGTCCCATATTTTAACTTTCCCCCAAAATTAAAAGTTTATTTTCGGCGTTGGTCGGCAACTTCATAAATAAGTATACCGGCGGCAACCGAAGCATTAAGTGAATTTATCTTTCCGTACATAGGCAAACTCACTATTCCGTCACATTTCTTTGCAACAAGGCGTCCTATTCCTTTACCTTCGTTGCCGATGACAAGAGCGCAGGGTGATGTGAAATCAAAACTGTGGCGGTCACTGCCGCCCATATCTGCGCCGAAGACCCAAACACCCTCGGCTTTAAGTTTGTCTATTATGTTTGCAAGGTTTGTAACGCGCGCAACACGCATATATTCAAGCGCACCGCTTGCCGATTTTGCAACCGTCATATTAAGCGAAGCACTTCGACGTTCGGGTATTATAATTCCGTGAACGCCGCCCGCTTCTGCTGTGCGGATAATAGCGCCCAGATTGTGCGGGTCTTCGATTTCGTCGCAAATAACGATAAAAGGCGGCTCGTTTTTCTCAGCCGCATATTTTAAGATATCGTCAACTTCGCAGTATTCGTGCGATGCAATCATAACCGCAACTCCCTGATGAACGGCGTTGCCGCAGAGATAGTCCATTTTTTGCGGAGAAACCTCTTTTATCAAAATTCCTCTCGCCTTGCATTTTGCGATTATGGCGGTTATCGAGCCGCCTTCTGTTCCGTGGCAGACAAGGAGTCTGTCGATTTCACGTCCCGAGCGGAGAGCTTCGGTTACGGGATTGCGTCCCGCTATTATGTTATTGCCGTTTGTGTTTTCAGCCATTGTAAAAATATCCTTTTCATTATACTTGGTAATAGTATAACATATATACGAAAAAAATGAAAGCACAAAACACAAAAAACAGTAATTTTAATTTTATTGAATTTTTCGGAAACACTGTTCTTGGGAGTGATGAAATTGAAAACAAAAATAATTTCGGTATCGGGATATCAGTTGCTCGATTCACGCAGTAATCCAACCGTTGCGGCAAGGGTAGAACTTGAGTGTGGTGTGGTCGGTTTTGCGATAGCACCGTCGGGAGCGTCAATGGGTGAGCACGAGGCACACGAACTTCGTGATGGTGACAGCGAATACTACGGCGGAAAGGGTGTAACGCGTGCGGTAGCAGGCATAAACGGCGAGGTCAACAAGCGACTTTACGGATTTGAGGCCGCCGACCAAAACAGAATTGATACACTGCTTTGTGCGCTTGACGGAACTGAAAACAAATCGCGTCTGGGGGCAAATGCGACACTAGCGGTGTCACTTGCGGTATGCCGTGCCGCCGCAGAAGCATATAAAATGCCACTTTACAGATATATCGGCGGTTTTTCCGGCAGACTTATTCCGACACCGATGATGAATATTTTAAACGGCGGCGCACACGCGGATAATAATATTGATATTCAGGAATTTATGATAGTACCGACAGGTGCGAATAACATTGCCGAGGGAATACGTATGTGTAGTGAGGTATATACTATGCTCGGAAAGCGACTGAAAAAGTCAGGGCTTTCGACCGGCGTGGGCGATGAGGGCGGCTATGCTCCGAATTTGTCGGACGATACCGCCGCTGTTGAGTTAATATTAGAGGCGGTTGCGGAAGCGGGTTATGAGCGCGATATTGCCTTGGCACTTGATGTTGCGGCAAGCGAGTGGAGCATAGGCGACGGCGTCTATAAAATGCCGAAAAGGAAAAAGGAGATTGACAGCGCGGGGCTTATTGCTTGGTATAAAGAACTTGTGAAAAAATATCCGATAATATCCATTGAGGACGGTCTCGGAGAGAATGATTGGTCGGGTTGGGAGCGTATGACCGACGAGTTGTCAAACGATGTGTCGCTTGTCGGGGACGATTTGTTTGTCACAAATGAAAAGCGTCTTAAAAAAGGTTTTCTTTGCAAGTGTGCTAACAGCATATTGATAAAGCCGAACCAAATAGGAACGCTTAGCGAAACCGTGAGTGTTATAAGACTTGCCAAACGCAAAGGATATGAGATAGTCGTATCCCACCGTTCGGGCGAAACCGAGGATACCACAATAGCCGATTTGGCGGTGGCGATAAATGCCAACCGTATTAAAACAGGCGCGCCGGCACGCAGTGAGCGGGTTGCGAAATATAACCGACTGTTGATGATTGAAAGCGAACTTAATAAACGTGTTTGATAAAAAAACAACTCCCTGCCGAAACAGGGAGTTGTTATAAAAAGTTTTATTCTTATGCAAGTTCTGCGAAGTACTTAATAGTACGAACCATCTGGCTTGTGTAAGAATTCTCGTTGTCATACCACGAAACAACCTGTACCTGATAGGTGTCATCGTCAATCTTTGCAACCATTGTCTGGGTAGCATCGAAGAGAGAACCATAGGTGATACCGATGATATCGGAAGAAACGAGTTGCTCCTCGGTGTAACCGAAGGAAGCGGAAGCAGCAGCCTTCATAGCGGCATTGATGCCTTCCTTAGTGATGTCCTTGCCCTTAACAACAGCAACAAGGAGAGTGGTGGAACCGGTCGGAACCGGTACACGCTGTGCAGAACCGATGAGTTTGCCGTTGAGTTCCGGAATAACAAGGCCGATAGCCTTTGCAGCGCCGGTAGAGTTCGGAACGATGTTAACAGCAGCAGCACGTGCACGACGAAGGTCACCCTTTCTGTGCGGACCGTCAAGAACCATCTGGTCGCCGGTGAAGGCGTGAACAGTAGTCATGATACCGCTTTCGATAGGTGCATAATCGTTAAGAGCCTTAGCCATAGGAGCCAAGCAGTTTGTTGTGCAGGAAGCAGCAGAAATGATTTTGTCGTCAGCAGTGAGGGTGCCCTCGTTTACGCCGAAAACAACAGTGGGAAGATCGTTGCCTGCAGGAGCAGAAATAACAACCTTCTTAGCACCGGCATCGATGTGAGCCTGTGCCTTAGCCTTTGATGTGTAGAATCCGGTGCACTCAAGAACAACGTCTACGCCGATTTCTCCCCACGGAAGATCAGCAGCGTTCTTTTCGGCATAGATCTTAATGGTCTTACCGTCAACTGTGATGCTGTCTTCGCCGGCAACAACAGTGTCAGCCTTAGCATAGCGACCCTGTGCAGAGTCATACTTGAGAAGATGTGCGAGCATACTGGGGCTGGTAAGATCGTTGATGGCTACAATCTCGTAGCCCTCTGCGCCGAACATCTGACGGAAAGCCAGACGACCGATGCGACCGAAACCGTTAATAGCAACTTTAACCATTGGAAATTACCTCCTAAAATTTTTACAAATACATTTTAACTTAAAACTTATTATTTTTCAAGTCATTTTGTCAATTTTTTAACAAAAGATGATAATTTATTTGTTATTTACTAAAATATGAGCCTTTTTTAAGGAGATTTTATGGAACACACCCTTCGAAAAACAGCAAGAAAAACCGCCGCACTCAGGCGCCTTTTGCAAAAGCGGGTGAGCAGAGACGGCATAACCGAGAAAAACAGAGAAAGCATGAAAAAACTTTATCTTTACGAAGCGGCGGCGCTGAGCGATATGCTCACCGTGCCTTCGGATTTGTCGAAACTCACAGATGCGCTTTTCGGTACGGCATTTGTGCTTTGCGCGGGACGGGGTATTAAACTTTTCACCGAGATGAAAAAGGGTGAGATAAGGCTTATCAATATCCGCTTTTACGAAATTCTTGTGAGTCTTATGGCAAGTTCGGCGGCCGTGGGCGGTCGGTTGCGACTCGACTTTTCACTGACGGAAAATACTGCTTTGTTTACTTTATGCGGCGATATTGAAAATTTTGATTTTATAAAAACAGCCGCCCTTGCGGGCGGCGTTGTTTTGAGAGAAGGAAACAGGTATGCGGTTTTTCTTCCGACCGAGAAAACAAACCGCAGAAGTGTAAACATAAAAAGCGAGGCGGAAACGCTTTCAAACCCCTGTTTGGCTTTTAATGTGTTTTTTCGGAATTGATTTTTTCTATTATGTGTTCGGCGGTTTTTATACCGTCAACGGCGGCGGACATTATTCCGCCCGCATATCCCGCGCCCTCACCGCAGGGGAACAGTCCGCAAAGGTTTTCGCTTTCGCCCTGTTCGTTGCGAAGGAAACGCACAGGAGAAGACGAGCGTGTTTCCGGGAAGGTGAGAATTGCGTCATCACAGTCAAACCCCGAAATTTTCTTGCCGAATGTGCGAATACCCTGCATAAGGCTTTCTTTTACAAATGACGGAAATACTTTATCAAGATCCGATAAAACATAATCGGGTTTAACACTCGGAATAATTTTGCCAAGGCGGTTTTCTCTGCCAAAGAGCGAACCGACTGTCTGTACCGGAACTTTTCCGCCACCTACCGCGTATGCCGCTTTTTCGATTTTTCGTTGAAGATACATACCCGCTAAGACGTCATCGCCCTCTAAATCTTCGGGCTTTACGTCGACGAGCAGAGCACTGTTGGAGTTTATTCCGTTTCGTTCCGATAGGCTCATACCGTTTACGGCGGTTGCGTTCTCTTCGCTCGATGCGTTTATAACCTCGCCGCCGGGGCACATACAAAAAGTGTATACGCCGCGTTCGTTTTCAAGATGAACGGCGAGTTTGTAATCCGCCGCACCCAAAGCACCGCAATTCGCAAAATCGCCGTAAAGCGCTCTGTCGATGTCCGCTCGCAGATGTTCTATTCTAGCGCCGACCGAAAAAGGTTTGCGTTCTGCCTTTACGCCGTCCAACACCAGACGCTCTATCGTGTCGCGTGCCGAGTGACCGAGAGCCAAAACAACACTGTCACAATCTAGTGTTTTGCGCTCGCCGGAAAGAGAAACTTCCGCACCGCAGACCGAACCGTCTTTTGTTATAAGCTGTTCAAGTCGACAGGAAAAAATCACCTCTCCGCCGAGGGAGATAATTTCCTTTCGTATGTTCTTTACAATATTTATAAGTTTATCCGTTCCGATATGCGGTTTCGCATCAACGAGAATTTTTTCGTCCGCTCCGAATTTTACAAAATCTTTAAGCACGGCACGACACCGAATGTTTTTTATGCCGGTGTTGAGTTTTCCGTCGGAAAACGTTCCCGCACCACCCTCGCCGAATTGTACGTTTGAGTCGGGGTCAAGCGCCTTTCCGTTCATAAAGTTTTCAACGGTTTCGGTGCGTTTATCAACCGGTTCGCCGCGTTCTATTACAATCGGTTTTGCACCCGCTCTTGCAAGTGTCAGTGCGGCAAACATTCCCGCAGGGCCGAAACCGACAACAAGCGGACGTTTTTTCGGAGCAGAGCATACAGGCGGGGTATATTTTTCCGCTTTGAAAACCGATGCGTTTTTACAGTGCTTTAAAGCACGCTCTTCGTTTTTGCGGAGTGATACGAGCAGTGAACAGCAAAAACGTATGTTGTCCTTTCTTCTTGCGTCGACCGAGCGGCGATAAAGCGAAACCGAGCGTATTTGGCTTTCATCGGTTTTAAGTTGCCTTGCGGCTTCATAGTGAAGTTCGTGCTCTCCGAAATCAAGCGGCAAAAAGATATTATTAAGTATCAGCATTGAAGTTCCTCATAACATATTCTGCGGCGCTCTCGGCGGCTTGATATCCGCTTGACCACGCCCACTGAAGATTGTATCCGCCGCAGTCACCGTCAATATCAAGCAGTTCGCCTGCGGCAAAGAGTCCGACTGCTTTTTTACACATAAGGGTTTTACTGTCAAATTCTTTACAGGACAGACCACCTTTTGTAACCTGTGAATTTACAAATCCGTTATTGCCCGTGACGGTGAGCATAAAATGCTTTATGTTGTCGCATATTTTGCATATATCACCGTATGACAGCGTGTTTACGCTCTCCGAGAGTAATATTCCGGAACGCTTTAAAACAACCTGACCGAGTCGCTTTTGCAACATACCCGATAAAAATTCGTCGTTTTTGCGGTGCTTGAGGTTTTGTTGTCTTTTTGTTAAATCGTTTAGGAGAGTATTACGGTTTACAGCGGGAATAAGGTCTAGTTTCAGTGTGTCGGTTTCTTCGGCATCGCCCGAGAGTTGTAAAACAGGCGGGCCGGAAATTCCGTAATCGCAAAACAGAACTTCGCCGTATTCCCGACGTTTTTCTCTGCCTTTCGATAGCAGTGTAATATCTGCGTTAACCTTTATTCCTTTAAGTTGGCGGACGAACTCGGTATCGGTTTTGAGTTGGACGATGGCGGGTTTCGGTTTTACGGTTTTAATACCGAGTTTTTTTAGAATACCGTAAACATTTCCGTCACAACCCATTTTCTCCCCGCCCGAGAGCATACCCGCCGCCGCAATAAGCGCGTGTGAGCGAAATGTTCGGTCGGTTGTCGTAACGGTAAAATCTTTTCCCGATTTTTTAATATCGGTAACCTTTTGTTCGCAAAGCACAGTAACGCCCGACTCTTCGCAACAAAACCGCAACGCGTCGGTAACGCTGGTTGCCTGAAGGGAAGCGGGGTAGCCTTTGTCGCCTTCATAGATAATCGGAATACCGATTTCTTTGAAAAAACTTTCGGTTTCCGAAATACCGAAAGTTTCGAATGCCGACAAACAAAAGGACGGTTCTTCACCGTGGTAATTGCTCTGCCGTGCTGCGCGGTTGGTTATGTTGCACCGCCCGTTTCCCGTGAGGGAAAGTTTTTTTCCGACGCGGGGCAGACGTTCGAGAACAACAACGTTCAAACGGCTGCTTACGCGTTTTGCCGTTATCGCCGCCATCATTCCCGCGGCACCGCCGCCTATTATACATATATCATATATCATTAAATATCACCGCCGTTACAACAAGTATCACACATAAAATTAAAAAAGTCAATAATTGCCGCTTTACAAAATTGCAAAAAAGTGATATGCTAAATAAAGAACATTTGTTCTGACAGATAGGGGGCGGCATTACGGACAGAACAATACTTCACTGCGACCTTAACAATTTTTTCGCATCGGTTGCGGTGCTCGATAACCCGACAATCAAAAACTGTCCTGTGGCTGTTTGTGGCAGTACCGAAGAACGCCACGGTATTGTTCTTGCAAAGAACGAACTCGCGAAAAAGTTCGGCATTATTACGGCTGAGGCGGTTTGGCAGGCAAAGAAAAAGTGTCCCGAACTTGTTATCGTTCCGCCGAATTACAGCCACTATGCGGAACTGTCGCGTGCGGTGCGGGAGATTTATCTTGACTACAGCGATAGGGTCGAACCTTTCGGAATTGATGAGTGTTGGCTTGACGTTACCGGAAGCCGTCTGCTTTTCGGAACAGGAGAGGAAATCGCCGAAAAACTCCGTTTGAGGGTAAAGGCGGAAACAGGACTTACGATATCGGTCGGTGTGAGTTTCAATAAGGTTTTCGCAAAACTCGGAAGTGATTTGAAAAAACCGGACGCCGTTACGGTAATAAGCCGCGAAAATTACAAAGAACTCGTCTGGCGGTTGCCCGCCGATACTATGCTCGGTGTCGGCAAGTCAACGATGAAGCAACTTTCCTCTCTCGGAATTTTCACGATAGGCGATATTGCGGCGTCGGATAAAAGCATTCTAAAAAATCGGCTCGGCAAACTCGGCGAAATGATATACACATATGCGGCGGGGGAAGATTGCTCACCTGTTGAGTCCGAACAGGCTGTTCCGAAAAGTGTCGGTCGCACAACAACACACCGATGCGATTTAAAATCGGCGGAGGAGGTTTGGCCTGTTATACTCACTCTGTCGGAGGAGATTTCCGAAGCACTGAGGAAGCAGGGGCTTTACTGTAACACGGTTCAGGCACATATTCGCACTTCCGATCTCGCAACGAAAGAATTTCAAGCACCGATATCTCCGTCGACACAGAGCAGTATCGCAATGGCGAAAAAGTGTATGGAACTTATAAACACAAACTTCGGCTATTCCGTTCCGCTCAGGTCGGTAGGACTCAGGGCGATAAATCTGAGCAACGGTAAAAATGCATATCAGACCGATATTTTTCACAACGTTGACGATGATGAAAAAGAAGAAAATATCGAAAGCAAAATTTTTGCAATACGCAATAAATACGGAACGGACAGCCTAAAGCGCGGAACAACGGCATATTTGGAAAAGAACCTGTAGTATAAAAAATAAGGGGAGCAATCTCCACCTTGCTTTTTTATTAAATCGTTTGTTTTTTAAAAATATCTGTACTTCTTTCTGTGTATGAAAAAGAATATGACAGTTACCATAACAGCCATTGCTTCGGCGGCGATAATGGAATACCAAATTCCGTCGATGTCGAATATAAGAGGCAGAACCAAAACCGCCGCAACTTGGAACAGCAAAGTACGCAAGAACGAAATAAGTGCAGAGGTCAGTCCGTCGTTCAGTGCTGTGAAGAATGCAGAACCGAAAATCGCAATACCCGAAAGCAGGAAAGAGAAAGAATATATTGCGAAAGCGTGCACCGTCATATCGAGCAGTGATTTATCATAACTTACGAAAATTGCCGAGAGCGGTTTCGCCAATACTTCACCCAAAACGAACATAACGACCGAAAAACCGACTATGATAAGCAGACTCTTCTTAAACAGGTTTTTAAGTTCGGTTTCGTTCTTTGCGCCGAGATTGAAACTGACAACAGGGGCAATACCTGTTGAGTATCCGATAAATGCGGAAAGGAATACCATATTTACATACATCAATACACCGTATGCGGCAACGCCGTCCTCACCCGCATATTTCATAAGTTGGATATTATAAAGCATACCGACGAGTGACATCGATATATTGCTCATAAGTTCGGACGAGCCGTTGGTACAAGCTTTTAAAAGGGATTTTCCGTCGGTCTTGGGTTTTGTGAGTCGCAATGCACTTTTGTTGGGCCTTGCAAAATAGATTACAGCGGAGGCGACACTGACAAATTGGCTTATGGCTGTGGCAACCGCCGCGCCCGCAATACCAAATGAAAATACTGCTATAAACAGTCCGTCGAGCACCATATTGGTAACGCCGGAGGCTAATGTAACATAAAGTCCCACGTGTGGTTTTTCTGCCGCTATAAAGAAACTTTGAAACTCATACTGGAGAATAAAAAACGGCAATGACACAAGCAGAATATTTCCATATGTTACACAGCCGTCAAGCATTTCGCCTTCTGCGCCGAGAGCGGAACAAACAGGGCGAATAAGGAAAAGACCCGCAATGCATATCACAACGCCGCATCCTGCCGCAATCCAAACGAAAAGCGAAAAAAGACTGCTTGCTTTCTCGCGGTCGCCTTCGCCCATGGTTTTTGCGATAATCGCACTGCCGCCCGAGCCGAACATAAATCCGACAGCACCGAGCATCATAATCAGCGGGTATACAAAATTCACTGCCGCAAAGGGCGTTTTTCCGACAAAGTTTGACACGAAAAAGCCGTCCACAATGCTGTAAATCGATGTGAAAATCATCATTACTATCGATGGCAAGGTAAATTTGAATAGCCGACTGTAACCGAAATGATCCGAAAGTTGAATTTTCATTCTGCACCTCTGTGTTTTTTGAGATTTGCGACGAAGGGTTCACTAAAACAAAAAAAGGATAAGGTAACGGATATCTCAATCCGTAGCCTTATCCGGTACTAAACATTTCTTTTTGAATGTTTGACCCTCCGAGCCAGCCTGTCAATGATACTATAAAATTTTTCTTTTTTCAACCCCCGAATTATGGCTTTTTTTGAAAATGTATGGTAAAATAAAACGAAAGAGAAAATTTTAATCGGAGGTATGTTATGTATATCTTAGCATCGGCATCGCCACGCCGAAAGGAACTTTTGGGATTGCTCACAAGTGATTTTTCGGTTGATGTACCGCTTTGCGAGGAGGTTTGTCCCGATGATATGCCTGTTTGCGAACGACCGCGTTTTTTGGCGTGTCTTAAAGCAAGAGAAGTTGCAAAAAGCCGCACCGACGGCATAATAATCGCCGCAGACACGGCGGTTATTTCGGATGGTAGAATGCTCGGAAAGCCCAAAGACAGTGAAGAAGCCGTGGCGATGCTTTTGTCGCTTTCGGGAAAAACGCACAAGGTTATTACCGGCTGTTGTATTTCGGACGGCGAAAAAGAGGAATGTTTCAGTGTCGAAACAGAGGTCGCGTTTTATTCCTTGACAGAGGAAGAAATAAAGAGTTATGTCGAAACGGGTGAGCCGTTTGATAAGGCGGGTGCATATGGTATTCAGGGCAGGGGGTGCGTGCTTGTAAAAGGCATAAACGGCGACTATTTTAACGTTGTGGGACTGCCTGTTGCGGAACTTTCCCGACGCCTTTCGGCTTTTTAAATAAAAAGATTATATAATATATTTTAAATTTCTATGAATTTTCTATTGACAAAAGTCGATAAAAACCTTAAAATCGATTTAAATCATTAAAGTTTTACAGGAGGAAAATTTTATGAAAAAGTTATTGGCAATTCTTATGGTTGCTTGTATGGTGCTTGCTTGTGCAGGTTGCGGTGCAGGTTCAAACGACGGCAAGACTCTCGTTATCGGCGGTTCGGGTCCGCTCACGGGTGATAATGCCGCATACGGTACTTCGGTACAGCGCGGTGCTACCATCGCCGTTGATGAAATCAACGAAGCAGGCGGTGTAAACGGCATAAAGTTGAAACTTGAAATGGTTGACGATAAGGCCGAGCCTTCCGATGCCGCAACAAACTACGGTATCCTTATGGATAAGGGAATGAAAGCATCTATCGGATGCGTTACTTCCGGCGCACAGGCATCTTTTGCCGACGTTGCAAGCAAGGACGGACTCTTTATTATCACTCCTTCCGCTTCGGCTGATGAGTGCATAAAGTATGACAATGCTTTCCGCGTATGCTTCGGTGACCCCGATCAGGGCGAATATGCCGCAAAGTTCCTTTCAGAGAACGGACTCGGCACAAAGGTTGCTATTATTTACGATTCTTCGGATAACTATTCTTCCGGTTTGCACAACGCTTTCGTTGAAACCGCAAAGTCGCAGAATTTTGAAATTGTAGCCGATGAGTCATTTACAAGTGACACAAACACCGACTTTTCAAACCAGATTGCAAAGGCAAAGGCCGCGGGTGCAGACCTTGTATTCCTTCCGATCTATTATACACAGGCCGCTGCCATAATCACACAGTCTAAGGGTGTTCTTGACAGTTCTGTTAAGTTCCTCGGCTGTGACGGTCTTGACGGTATTATTCCGATTGTTGACGATATTAAGACTATTGAGGGCGTAACACTTATTACTCCTTTCTTCGCTGACAGTACAGATGAGGTCGTTACAAACTTCGTTACAAAGTATAAGAAGGCATACGGTGCCGTTCCGGATCAGTTTGCTGCCGATGCGTACGATGCTGTTTATGCTATAAAACTTGCTATGGAAAAGGCAGAGATTACCGATGTTAACGATTCGGAACTCAGTGCAAAACTTATTGCTGCTATGACCGAAATCGAACTCAAGGGTGCTACCGGCACAATGACTTGGGCAAAGAGCGGTGCTCCCACCAAGAACGCAAGTGCTGTTGTTATCGAAAACGGCAAGTATGTTGAGTTTACTGCCGAAGAAAAGTAAAGGCACTGAAAGTTAATATGTTTATCGACTCCGCAGGGGAATTTTTTCTCTGCGGACTCGGTGTTTTATTAGGATTTAAAATTTTTTGAGAGGTGACCCAATTTTGCAGTTTCTTTCTACAATGATTTCAGGTCTCGGTCTCGGAAGTATTTATGCGCTTATAGCAATAGGTTATACTATGGTTTACGGTATTGCCAAAATGCTCAACTTCGCACACGGTGATGTTATAATGGTCGGCGCGTATACGATTTTCGTAACCGTTTCCTCAAGGTCTGCGTTAAAAATAGGACTTCCGTCTTTTGTCGGCGTGTTCATAGCAATTATTCTTTGTGCACTGCTCGGTGTGATTATCGAATTTTTGGCATATCGTCCGCTTAGAGGTAAACAGCCCCTTGCGGTACTCATAACCGCAATAGGTGTCAGTTACGCACTTCAAAGTATCGTGCTTATAATTTTCGGTTCTGCCAGTCAGCCTATGCCCATACTCTTTAACATTCCGGATTTGCAACTTGCGGGCGGAGCACTTTCGATAAAGGGAACAACGATTCTGACACTCTGTGTTACCGCAGTGCTTATGGTGGTTTTGACACTCTTTATAAACAAAACAAAAATGGGTAAAGCGATGCGTGCGGTATCGGAAGACAGAGGTGCCGCCGAACTTATGGGTATCAGCGTTAACCGTACGATTTCCGTTACATTTGCAATCGGTTCGGCTCTTGCCGCCGTTGCGGGTATGTTCTACGGTATGACATATATTTATATCAATCCGTACACAGGTTCTATGCCCGGTATAAAGGCGTTCGTTGCCGCTGTTTTTGGCGGAATAGGCTCACTCCCCGGTGCTATGCTCGGTGGCATTCTCATGGGAATTATCGAGTCGGTCGCAACTACATATATTTCGGGTCAACTTGCTACGGCTATTGAGTTTGCCGTGCTTATAGTAATTCTTCTTGTCAAGCCTACGGGTCTTCTCGGCAAGAAGGTCAGTGAAAAGGTTTAAAGGGGGATAGCAGTATGGAAAATAAAAAATCTTTCTTTAACCGTTATCCGAAAAACGACTGTGTAACATATGTTGTTATGTTGGCTGTTTTTGCGATTTTCTTCCTGCTTCAAAAGTTGGGTATGCTGTCCTATCAGGACGAAGGACTGCTTGTTCCGGTTTGCTATTCGATAATGCTTGCGGTATCGCTCAATATGGTCGTAGGATTTTTGGGTGAACTTTCGCTCGGTCATGCGGGTTTTATGGCGGTTGGCGCTTATGTCGGCTGTCTTTTCGCAAACGAGACCGTTTCGGTTTTGCCGTCTTATATCCGTTTCCCGCTTGCCTTGATAATCGGCGGACTTTCCGCCGCGATTTTCGGCATTATCGTCGGCGTGCCGATACTTCGTCTGAACGGTGACTATCTGGCGATAGTAACGCTGGCTTTCGGCGAGATTATAAAGGGTATTATACAGTCGCTCAAGTTTGAGCGTACTCTTGAGGACGGTACAAAAGAGGTAATATTGGACGGCTCTCTGGGTCTTCGTACGACCGATATCAGACTTGACAGAGATTGGGCGTTTCCCATCGCTTTTTTGCTCGTAATGCTCACCCTTTTCGTGACACTAAATATCAAACATTCCAAAATTGGACGTGCCGTTATGGCAATACGTGACAACCGCATTGCCGCAGAGTCTACCGGCATAAATATCACTGCTTACAAACTTATAATTTTTGTAGTTTCTGCGTTTATAGCGGGTGTTGCGGGTGTTCTCTACGGACACGAGATGACGACTCTTGCCGCATCGAAGTTTGATTTTAACTATTCGATAGAAATTCTTGTTTTCGTTGTTCTCGGCGGAATGGGCAGTATACGCGGTTCTATTATCTCGGCGGCACTGCTTTATATAGTTCCGTTTAAACTCAGCACATATATCAACGGCGGACTCAAAACGCTTATATATGCATTGTTGCTCATAACGATAATGTTGCTCAATTCTTCCGATAAGTTCAGCACTTTTAAGGAAAGAATAAACATAAAGAAACTCTTCACAAAAAAGACAAAGGAGGCGGCTTAAAATGGAAAGACAGGACAAAACAAAAATTGTACCGTTGCCGAGCCGTTCCTTTGTTCCGGAACGTGATGTTGACAAGCCGCCAATACTCGAAACCAATCACCTTGGTGTTGATTTCGGCGGACTCACGGCAGTTGACGATTTGACTATTGCGGTAGGTCGCACGGAAATTTGCGGTCTTATCGGCCCTAACGGTGCGGGCAAGACCACCGTTTTCAACCTACTCACCAATGTTTATCAGCCCACGCGCGGAACGGTAATGCTCGACGGCTACAACACCGCGGGAAAAACCGTTCATCAGGTCAATAAAATGGGTATTGCGAGAACTTTCCAAAATATCCGTCTTTTCTCAAATATGTCGGTTATCGATAACGTAAAAATCGGTCTTCATAATGAGATTAAGGAAGGCTTTTTATCATCGCTCACACACGGTTTCGGTTATGTCAAGGCTGAAAAAATCGCAACCGAGCGTGCGCTTGAACTTTTGGATTTCTTCAAAATGGCAGACCTCGCAAAACACGAGGCGGGTTCACTTCCGTACGGTGCACAGCGCCGTTTGGAAATAGTTCGTGCGCTTGCCACAAATCCCGGAATAATCCTACTTGACGAGCCTGCAGCCGGAATGAACCCCTCCGAAACGGCAGAACTTATGGAAAATATTCGCCGCATACGCGACGAATTCCAAATTGCGGTTATGCTCATAGAACACGATATGAACCTTGTAATGAACCTTTGCGAGGCGATATGCGTGCTCAATTACGGCAAGGTAATCGCCAAGGGCACGCCGGAAGAAATACAGGCTAACCCCGTTGTTATAGAAGCATATTTGGGCAAGAAGAAGGAGGACTGATGTATGATACTTAATGTAGAAAACATAAATGTATTTTACGGCAATATCCACGCGCTCAAGGATGTTTCTTTGCAGGTAAACGAGGGAGAAGTTGTTGCCCTTATCGGTGCTAACGGTGCGGGAAAGTCAACAACTCTTAAAACGATATCGGGTCTTATGCATCCGAGAAGCGGCGATATAACCTTTATGAATGAAAATATCGCACACGCCGAGGCATACAGTTTGGTTTCAAAAGGTTTGGCTCACGTCCCGGAAGGCAGACGTATATTCTTGCAGATGTCGGTTATGGAAAATTTGGAAATGGGCGCTTATACAACAGGTATGGACAAGGCGGAACTCAAAAAGGTTTTCGACCGTTTTCCGCGCTTGCTTGAACGTAAAAACCAAATTGCCGGAACGCTTTCGGGCGGTGAGCAACAGATGCTTGCTATGGGACGTGCTCTTATGAGCAAACCGAAACTTTTGATGCTCGATGAGCCTTCAATGGGATTGGCACCGATACTCGTTCAGCAGATTTTTGATATTATAAAGGAACTTCACAACGCAGGCACGACAATTCTTTTGGTTGAGCAAAATGCGGAAATGGCACTTCGCATTGCCGACCGTGCCTATGTTCTCGAGTCGGGCAGAATTGCTCTTTCGGGCACAGGCAAGGAACTTGCAAACAGTGAGGCTATCAAAAAAGCGTATCTCGGCGGTTAAGCCGAAATAAAAAACCGACGCGTGAGCGTCGGTTTTTATTTTCGATAGAAAGTCTATTATCCGTGTAAATCAGTGCCGATAAATCCAACTTCTTTGAAATCGTCCATATTATGACGGATTATATAATCGATATAAGAAGCAACCATCTTTGCGGTCAGCATATAACCCATCGGGTTCATATGACCGCGCAAATTGAATTTTTCGTTGAATTTCGCGTCATAAACAGGAGCGTATTCAAAAAGGTCGATAACATATGTGTTGTCGAATTTCTCAGCCATTTTATAAAGCAACTCGCGGTGTTTACGCTTTTTCTCCGCTTTTTCCTCACTGTCATCGCCCTTGGGCATTGTCATAAGGAAAAATTTTGCACGAGGTTGAATTTCTTTAAGACGGCATATGATTTTACCGTAATCACCGGCAAAGGTGTCCTTGCTGTTGTCGCGGTTTTCGGTATCGATATCGTCAACTTTGCCGACTTCAAAACCGGCGTGCAGCAAATCGTTTACGCCCAAAGCAATTATATAGCACTGTGCGGCGTATTTCGGGTTCCAGTAATCCTTTTCTTCGGCAAAGTTATTGTAATAAGTTTTTGCTATCATTCCACCGCGAGAAAAGTTATAAACCTTGCTGCCGCACATACGTCCGATGAACTGACCCCAAGAATACTCGAACATATCGTGGTATCCCGATGTGCCGTCAGCGTTTAATGACTCAAACTCGCCCGATGAAAGGCTGTCGCCGATACAGGCTATTGTGCGAAAAATTGCTGTATAACCGCCGTCATCGACTATATTGTCTAACGGCTTTTCGTTTTCGTTGTTAAATACATTGTCAAGTGTCATCTCGGCATCACCTTTTAACTTTAACTTTATCTTTTACTGAAAATATATTCGGTAGCACTGTAAAAATCGGTTTCTGCGGGGAGATAGGTCGAGGGGAAGTTGTCGTGGTTGGGACTGTCGGGGTAGTGCTGGGTTTCAAGGCAGAAACCTTGATATTTGTAAAGTCCGCCGCCCTTGCCGACAACGTTTGCAAGGCAGTTTGAGGTGTAGAGTTGAACACCCGGTTCGGTTGTCTTAACCGACATCTCAATTCCGGTCTTTTCGGAATATGCGGTAATTTTGATATCGTCGTCACCGCCGCTGAGAACAAAGTTATGGTCGTAGCCTTGACCGTATTTAAGTTGAACATTATCTTCGGCAATATCTCTGCCGATTTTCTTTGCAATGCGGAAATCAAAAGGAGTACATGTAACATCGGCAATTTCGCCTGTAGGGATAAGATGTTCGTCATAGGGCGTTATGGCATCTGCGTTGATATAAAGTTCGTTGTCGAGAATATTTCCGCCGTCATATCCGTTAAGGTTGAAGTATGAGTGGTTTGTGAGGTTGACAACGGTGTTCTTGCTTGCAATCGCTTTATATTCGATTTTGAGCGAGTTTTCGGCCGTTACGGTGAATATTACGGTAACATCGAGTTCGCCGGGGTAACCCTCTTCCATATCGTCAAAAACGTGATTAAATGACATTGAAGGTTCGTCACCGTCATTTGTCGCTACAACATTCCAAAGTTGTTTGTCAAAGCCGACATAGCCGCCGTGAAGATGCGAAAATTCGTTTTCGTTTCTGCCAACATCATATTCAACACCGTCAAGGGTAAATCTGCCGCCGCCAATGCGGTTGCCGTAACGGCCTATTGTTGCGCCGAGATATCCTGCGGAATTCAAATATCCTTCAAGAGTGTCATATCCGAGTACGACATCTTTGCCGTCGAATATAACGTTTGTAACGGTTGCACCGTAGTTGATTATCGAAACGGAAAGTCCGTTTTTGTTTTCGAGGGTATACTTTGTGATATCAACGCCGTAAAGTTCGCCGAATTTGTTTTCTGTTATCATACTTATTCTCCTTTTGCTGTTTGTTGCTCATTGTTTATTTTTTCACACTCGGTATCCTGCGGGACGGTTTCGGTTGCTACCGTTTTTGCGGTGGTAAAGAGTGCGGAAAAATCGTTGTTTCCGAATATAACGCTTTCGTCATATTGTTTTGCTGTCTTTTTCGTTGCGGCGAGGATAATAACGGCTATTATCAGTGCTATTATCAGCACAGCCGCCACGCCAAGCGAAAGAAACAGAATTTTTGTTGTTTTATCAAACGAATTAAAGTGGGTAAATAAACCTTTTATTCCGTTTTCCGAAGTGCCGTCGGAATTAACCGAAACGGAGAAATCGGGGGAACGCTGTATTGAGCCGTCTGTCATATCATAACGGAAAAACTGTTCTTTTCCGTCGCAGTAGCAATATATTAAATATATGTCTTTCATAACTTCGTCTTCCGAGCAGAATGCAGTTGCGTTTGTATTGCCGAGGGTAACGGCGGTTTCATACCAGCCTTTCGGCACAACGCGTTTTTCCGGCAGGGCGACGAAAATATAAAGTTTGTCGCCTACTGTCAGATAGGGCAGAAGTGAAAATTCGTCGCGCAGTTCTTTATATACGTAATAATCGGTTTGACCGCTTATGGGGTTGCTTAAAAGATAGAGTGTGTATTCGCCGTTTTCGCTTGCAAGCACACCGATATCCGTTCCGTTATATACCGCAGTCGATGCGGTGAAACCCTGCGGATGTGTGATTTGCGAAAGGTCGGACTGAATATACGCAATCTCGCCGTTTATCGGGACGGCAAGGGGATTGGCGGCAAGTGTTTCGTCAACTGTCCGGCGGTGAACGGTCAGATTATAGGTCTTTTTGGTCGTTCCGTCAGGTGCCGTTACGGTAACGGACAACTGATTGTCACCGATTTGGAGTTCGACAGCGCCGTTTCCGCTGATTTTAGCACTCTTGTCAGCCGCCGTTGCGTTTATGTTGGTCGATGCAACGTAGTTATCAACCGTTACAGAGTAATCCGTTATATTTTTTGAAAAAGCGGGGGAGAGTGTGCCACCGTCAACGCCGAGAGCCGAAAGGTTTGCATTGGTTGACGGTTGTGAGGGAGTTTGAGGGGTTGACGGAGTTGTTGCGGCGGGAGTTTTAACCGTTACGGTGGCACTTCCGCTACCGCCCGAAACTTCGGCAAGAGAACTGCCGCTGTAAAGTGCAGACGCCGAAACCTTTGCACTTCCCTCGGCTATCGCATTGAATACAATACTTTTGGAATATGAGGTTTCGCCGTTAAGCGCGTCAACAATTTTGAGTTTTCCACCTGCTTCCGAGCCGGCGCCCGAAACGTATTTCAAAACCGATGTGTCATATGTTATGGTAATATCAAAACCGTATATGGCTTCGCCCGCATTGAGTTTAACCGTTACCGTTACATTGTCACCCGGTTTAACTTGTTTACTGCTGAGTGAAAGGGTTGTGGTCGCGGCAGATGCGGGGAGCGCGAAGAAGAGTGAAAAAATCAATGTTATCGCCAAAAGACAACATATTTTTTTTGTAAAATTCTTTATAGCCATATTGTCCTCCCGATTAGTTTAATGAGCGCAGACCCAATAGATGAAGTTTAACTCCCGCAAGGTCTGCCGTGTTGATAACACCGTCGGAATTTATATCGGCGGCGGTAATTTCCGTGCCCGAAAGGGTTCGTATGCCGAGCAAATGCAGTTTTATTGCCGCAAGGTCGGCAGTATTTATAGCACCGTCGGAGTTTATATCACCTATCGTTACGGCGGGTTGGCTCGGTGTGGTTGGATTTGGGTCGGGAACGGCACTTCCGTCACAAATTATGCTGAGGGTACAGGCGGCGCTCGCATATACTGTTACCGTGTAATAATTGTCATACCCGCTTTGCGAACGCACCGGTAGGTACAGTGTGCTTTGACCCGCAGACAGTGAATAAAATGATTGCCCGACATATGTTGCACTCGACGGAACGGAAACCGAAACATAAGTGTCGCCGCTTACCTCAAGCGAATAGGCTTTTGTATACATTGAGAAAGTGGGGGAAAGACCCGATGCCGTTATATCGGTAAAATAGTAGTTGTTAAGCGTGTTGTTTTCCGCGGGTTTGCTCGGAGCAACTTCGGGCATATCGTTATATACCGGAACTCTGAAGACCAAATCGAGGTCGCGCATATCGCGGTATGCGTTTCTCAAACGAGCCGAAGAGGAAACCGCATCGTAAACGCTCTGTGCGTATTGGTGGGTGTAGGGGTTTGTGTCAACAACGTCGAAATCTTTGTAATAATATGTGTTTTGACCCGCTGCGATATATCCCGATGCGTATTTTATTGCGCCGCCGATTATCGATGCGGAGCGGGTAGTCCAACCGGCATTTTTGGCATATTCAAGACCGTTGCCGATAACGTCACTTCCGCTTGCGCCGTAGTTAAAGAAGTTGTAATAATCGGGGCCTGAAATCAATCTGCTCGTACCGTTTACACCCTGTTCGAGTATTATGGTTGATGCGAGCACATAAGGACTGACTCCCGATTGCCTTGCCGCTTCCATAATGACATTAACGTAACTTCCACCGTATGCAGTGTCATTTGCGTCACTGTAACCTTTTTCAAGGAAAGTGCCTTTTATGATTTTTTCAACACCCTCTGCGGTTTGTCCCGCCGAATAACTGTGTGTTACAAAGGTGTAAATATTGTTTGCATTTAAGAAATTGCGGGGATCCATATAATAGGCGATGACCTCGGTAGAGGCATCGGTCCAGTTGCCGCTTGTTGTGCTCCAAGTTCCGGTTGACCAATCATAGTTGTTCTTTCCGCAGGAACGCCACGAAATTCCGTCATTCATACTGACGAGTTTGCGGTGGCTTTTGGTTTCGTTCTCAACCGCCTCATAAAACGGAATGTCGACATAGTCGGCAACAAATGTATAGTACGGATAAATGCCTTTAAGGCTTATGAGTGCGGCGTGATAACTTTCTGGAAAAGCGAGAATATCAAGACTTATCGTGCCGTTTATGTGGTTTTGAATGTTTGTAAGGTCGGTGCCATTAACAAGACCGTCGTTGTTTGTGTCGGCGGCTTTAAGGGCGTTTCCGCTCAAAAGTGCGGCACCGCTCAGGTGAGCGTTTAATGCGGCAAGGTCGGCACTGTTAATGCAAAAATCGCCGTTGACATCACCCTTTAAAATGTTTACGTGCTTATCAATATTTATGTAATCACCGTGCATATAACCCTGTAAACTTCCGTCGACGGTTTTGATGTTATACCACGTCTCACCCCTCGAATCCTGTGCCGAGCCGAGTACAACTACATTGACGTGTGTGAGTTTGCCGATGGATTTATATGATGTTCCCGCACCATTGCGGACGTTGACTTCAACACCGTTGACATAACCATATGTTATTCCCGCCGCGGAAACCGATGTTTCGGCAGTATGACAAAGTGTGAAAAGCAGTGTAATGCACATTATTATACAGCAAAGCCTTTTGAGTTTTGACATAATATCCTCCAAAAAGATATTCATAAAATATATTATATAT
>CAZMHU010000016.1:0-43889 GCA_964566175.1 uncultured Eubacteriales bacterium | reverse complement strand
CGTTTGCCGTGCATCTAAAAAATGAGGAAAAGAGCGAAAATACCGTAGAAAAATACATCCGTGATGTAAGTTCTTTTGCCGCTTATGTGGGCGATGCGGAGATAACAAAAGAAACAGTTATTGCCTATAAAAACTATCTGCTTTCTAAAAACTATGCCGCACGGAGTATCAATTCAATGTTGGCATCAATCAACGGTCTGTTTTCGTTTCTTGGATGGGTGGACTTAAAAGTAAAGTCCATCAAACTCCAACAGCAGATCTACTGTCCCGAAGAAAAGGAATTGACTAAAGCTGAGTATATGCGGTTGGTTCACACCGCTAAGCAAAAAGGTAATGAGCGTTTAAATTTGCTAATTCAAACGATATGCGGAACGGGTATCCGTGTCAGCGAACTGCAATATATCACGGTCGAGGCTGTAAAGTGTGGTGAAGCGATCGTTTCGCTTAAAGGCAAAACACGCTCAGTATTCATTGTCAGAGAACTGCAAAAGAAATTGCTCCGCTATGCAGCAGAGCAGAACATATCATCGGGTGCAATCTTTATAACCCGTAGCGGAAAGCCGATGAGCCGTACTAACATTTGGCGTGAAATGAAAAATCTTTGCGAACAGGCAAATGTAAACCCACAAAAAGTGTTTCCTCATAATTTACGTCACCTGTTTGCACGTACCTTTTACGGCATCGAAAAAGACATTGCTAAGCTCGCTGATATACTCGGTCACAGCAGTATCAACACCACACGAATTTATATTATCTCCACCGGCACAGAACACCGCAAAAGAATGGAAAATATGCGGTTGATAATATAGCTTCGCTGAATGATGGCTTAGCCTTATTAAAAATAGCCACCAAAAAACGGTGGCAATGACATAATCAGTCTTATGTTGCTTTTTTAAAGTTTAAAATATAAAAATACCATTTTATTATAGAAATATTATACTACTTTTAGAGCCTAATTGCAACAAAATATGAACGAAAAGTATGATTGTAAAGAATTTGTCGAATTTAATGCAATACAAATAAGCCTTTCCAAATTTCAAAATGAAAAGGCTTGATTTTTTATGCCCATTTTTAAATTACTTCACCTTTGTTAAAAGAAACGAGCTATTTTTATGTAGTTGTTTACAACATAAGACTGATTATGTTGTAAATGCAGGGAGGAATTTGTATGTCAAAAATAGCGGAAATTATCAAATACAAGGGGGATAACAGCACATTTATCTGGAAGCACCCAAGTGAAGACTTTAATAGTCTAACACAGCTTATCGTTCACGAAAGTCAAGAAGCAATTTTCTTTATGAACGGTCAGGCACTCGACTTGTTCGGACCGGGCAGATATACTCTCGAAACGCAAAATATTCCTAAAATCGGCAAGGTTTTAAACCGCACGACGGGCGGCGAAACACCGTTCCACTGCGAAGTTTATTTTATAAATAAAACCGAGCAGATGAGCATTAAGTGGGGTACGGACAGTAAGGTTCAGTATATCGAGCCTACATACGGATTCCCGATTTCGATAGGTGCAAGCGGTGAAATGAGCTTGCGTGCTGCAGACAGCCGAAAGCTTTTGCTAAAGCTTGTGGGTACCGAAAATTATTTAACGCAACAAAAATTAGTCGGCTTTTTCCGTTCATTTTTAATGACAAGGGTTAAAACCTATATTGCACAGGTAATGAAAGCCAATGCAATAAATATTTTTGAAATTGATGAAAACCTTACGATTTTTTCAAATTCAATTAAAAATTTGCTTGTAAACGATTTTGCGGAATACGGCGTTTCGCTTGAACAGTTTTTTGTAACTAATGTTGCAAAGCCGGACGGCGACAGACAATACGAAAAATTTAAGGAATTGCATTTTAGGCAGTACGCAGATATTGCCGAAGCGAAACTCCGCCAGCAAACCGCAATTATCGAGGCGGAAACCGAAGCTCAAAAAACAGTTATCGACTCTAAAGCCCAAGCAACAAAACGGGCACAAGAGGGTTATACATACCAGCAAGAGCGTGGCTTTGATGTTGCAACCGAGGTTGCACGTAACGAAGCCGTAGGTCAGTTTACCAATATGGGCGTAGGTCTCGGTACTATGGCAGGCGTTGGCGGTGCAGTCGGCGGTGTTGTAGGCGGTGCGGTCAATAACGCTATGAATACCGCATTAGACCAACCCACCGCACAGGCAGATGATATGTCGGCTTTTAAAGCAAAGGTCGATAAGCTTAATATTATGAAAGAATCGGGACTTATTACGGAAGAAGAATTTAACAGTATGAAAGCACAGCTGCTTTCAAGTATTCTTTAAGGGGGATTTAAAATGAATAAGAATTTTAAATTTTATTTAAGTATTTGGGCAATTCTTTTGGCAATTTTCAATATTGCTGTTTTTGCCTCACCAAGCGAAGCTTCGGGTTTAAGCAAATTCGGCGGTGCTTTTTGGGTAGGCTATATATTTATAACAGTTGCCTTTATCGGTCAATTGGTGGCATCTTTTGTTGCCTTTAAAGCCGAAAATCCGCAAAAATTGTTTTACAAAATTCCGCTTGTCCGCATAAGTTATACGGGACTTATTTTAACACTTGTTTTCGGCACACTTTGTATGGCAATACCAAATCTGCCTAATTGGATAGGAATTGTTCTTTGCTTTGCCGTTTTGGGCTTTAATGCAATATCGGTTATAAAGACAAATTTTGCGGCAGATACCGTAGCGAAAATCGACGGTAAAATAAAAATTCAAACAGCGTTTATTAAAAACTTGACCGTAGATGCCGAAATTCTTATGAACAAAGCAACAACCGACGAAATCAAATCCGAGTGTAAAAAGGTTTACGAGGCGGTGCGATACAGTGACCCGAAAAGTTGTTCGGAAGTTCTAACTATCGAGAAAAATATTCTAATTAAAATGTCTGAACTGAAGTTGGAAATCGATAACGGTAATTTTGAAAAAATAAAATATATAGTACAAAAAGTAATAGATTTAATTGAAGAAAGAAATGCGATGTGCAAGGCTAATAAATGACAGAGCATTTTTAACGGAGGGAAAACAAATGCCTACAGAAAACGAAAATGCAAATAATAGTCGATATTTAATTCGGCACATTGAAACCGAGGATAACGATATCGTCACCTACAAAAGCAATGTAATCGGAACCATTAAAAGTAAGATTTCATCAGGTGAAAATTCGGAAATTACGGTGGAAATAGAGGCTTTTTCCGAGAATAGTGTGACAGACTCAAAATTCGAAAGATTTGTAAGTTTGGCAAAAGAAGCAGGATATAAGATTTATAAAATCACAGAACTGTAACGGTTTATGTTTAAATTATAAACGGAGGAATTATAAATGAAACAATTAACTTGTGAAATGTGCGGCGGCACCGATTTGATTAAGCAGGACGGTGTCTTTGTATGCCAATCTTGCGGTACAAAATACTCTGTTGAAGAAGCAAAGAAAATGATGGTTGAGGTCGCCGGTTCGATAAAAATAGATATTACAGAAAAAGTGCAAAATCTTTATGTAATGGCAAGGAGAGCAAAAGACGAAAATGATGTAGAGTCGGCTTGTAAATATTACGAAATGATTATTATGGAAAATCCAAACGATTGGGAAGCATTGTTCTATTATAACTATTATAAAGCCGAAAATACTAATTTGAAGAATATGTCTTTTTCCGTAAATAAGCTAAGCAATGCTATGGACGGTATATTTAAGGCGGTTGATAATTCCGAAAAAACCGACGAAGAAAAATGGTCGTGCATACAGGAAATCGTAGAAAAAATAGACATTTTATGTAAGACTAATATTTTGTGGGCAAAAAATCACTATAAAAAATATGCAAAAACGGACGATGCTGTCACAGAGTTACGATCAAGAGCCGACAGTATCATAGGTTTACAATTAAATACGGCTGCTCTTTTGGAAAAACATTTTCAAAATCAGTCAAAACAGATTGTTGCAGCATACTTGAAATCCGGTGTTGAAAATAAATTGTTATCCGATGTATTGGATGATGCTTTTATCAAAATAACATTGGAGTATCATTTGGATGAATTGATCAACATCGAAAAACAAATTAAAGAAATTGATCTCGACTATGTTTCAATTGTTGAAAACACTCAGAAAAGGCTGAGTGAGAACGAAGATGAAAATAGTGGGAACTGCCAAGATGATACGGAAAGTACGCAAAATAAGTCGGAATTGATCCAAGTTAATTATCAGGTGGGACATGATGACGGCACTTATTGGTGTTCTTACCCCAATTCAGCCGGTGGAAATACCGTTAGATTTACAGTTAAAAACATCGGAACAAAGGTGATAAAGTATTACCGTTTTGCTTTTGTTCCTTATAATGAGGTTAACGATCCCGTAGAATGCAGGATAAGCGGAGAATCAAAAAAATGGGTGAAAGGGACGGGGCCCATAGCCCCAAACACTACTAAAGGAAGATGTTATTTTGAGAATGCATGGTACAACCATTCCGTTACATCGGTAAAGCTGGTAGAAGCCGAAATCGAATATATGGATAGCACTAAGGTTACTTTGACCGGCGATCAGATATCCCCCATTGATAATGCCAAGCCTAATGTGCAATCTGTGCCTATGAGTAAAAAAGAAAGTACCGGACTGCAAGTTGGTGGAATAATAGGCTGTATTCTCGGTTTGATTTTCGCCTTTTAGATGTTTCGATTGAATTATGGCTTTTCTTACTGGTAATTGGAGTATGGGTTGGCTTAGGATTGTTAATCGGTTGGACGATTGGCGCCTCTGCGGAACGAAAAGCCGAAAAGAAAAACTCGCAAAAAAACGATCAAACCGAAAATACCGACGAAAAAAGCAAATAGGCTTTATCAACAATCAAACCGTATAAAATTACGGTTAAATCAATAAGAGAGGAGAGATTTAAATGCAAACATTTAAATGTAAAATATGTGGTGGAAACCTTGATGTTGAGCACGGAGAAAAGGTCGTTGAGTGTCCCTACTGTGGCGTAAAACAAACAATTTCACTTTTCAAAGAACCGAATATTCAAGAAATTTACAACCGTGCAATCGATTACTTGAATAGCAATGAATTTGACAAAGCGGAACATCTTTTTTTGCAAATATTATTTGATGACAAAGAAAATGCCGATGCGTATTGGAATGTTTTAATGTGCCGTTACGGTGTTACTTATGTTAAAGACCCTGCAAGAAAAAAGTATATTCCAACTTGTAACCGAACACTTTACTCCCCGATTTTCAACGATGAGAATTATAAAAACGCCCTGCTTTTCGCTTCCGATGAACAAAAATCGTTTTTTGAAGGAAATGCAAACATCATAGATCAAATTCAAAAAAAGATTTTTGCAATATCAAAGCACGAAAAACCTTTTGATATTTTTATCTCCTATAAAGAAACGGATAGTAACGGTGCAAGAACGAATGATAGTATCGTGGCACAAGACCTATATCACAAGCTTACCGATATAGGTTATAAGGTGTTTTTTTCAAGAATAACGCTTGAGGATAAAGTCGGTACAGAATATGAACCGTATATTTATGCCGCACTCGCTTCAAGTAAATTAATGATAACTTTATGTTCATCGCCCGAAAACATTGAAGCGGTTTGGGTGAAAAACGAATGGTCACGATATATGTCTTTTGCGGAAAAAGACAGCGGCAAAAATATCATCCCTTTGTATTATGATATGGACAGAGCAGAATTGCCCGATGAATTTTTAAGTCTTACCGCCTTTAACATAAAAGAAAACGGATTTGAACAAGAACTGATAAGAGGAATCAAAAAACTTATTCCCACGCCGATAGTTATACAGGAACGGCGTAAAAAACGGAATAATATCATAAAAGTAACAGCTTTGATTTCATTAGCGTGTGCTGTAATAGGCGTGATATGTGCAATTCCTTGGTTTCTTAAAATGCCTGAATATAACTCGGCAATGCAATTATACTACAACGGAAAATATCCGGAAGCAACTTGGGATTTTACCGCATTGGGAACATATAGGGACTCCGAAGAAATGAAAGAAAAATGTGCTGAAAGTTGGAGAAAAAGCGTTGCCACAGTTGCATTCGATAACGACATCGGTTCTTCTGGATCCGGTTCATATTATATTACCGCAAACGGAACTGTAAAAACATTTGATGTCGGACAAGATGATACTACCGAAGATATTACCGAACATGGCAAGGTTGTATCGCTTGGCGGTGGACTGTCACCGCACCGTTTGTACGAAGACGGTCATCTTGTCGATTTGAATAATATGGAAACCGGTTTGGATAATATAATACAAATTACGCACAGTTTTAATAATACTGCAGTAGCATTGAAAGATGACGGCACAATCACTTTCACAGACGATTTTGCGAGTGAGTACAACAGCACGGATACCGATAATTGGTTATCACCGGCTTTGGAATGGGAAAACATTGTAAAACTTGATTGTTGCATACAGCGATTTGGCTACGGTGGTTTGGAAACCGCTGCTCTGATAGGCATAGATGCAAACGGGAATGTTTTTGCAGTTGCATATGATTACGATGGGTATACAATTGCAGGTATAGATACAGTTAGTCGATTCAGCGATGTTAAAGATTTTGATACTTATATATCGTCGGAATACTCGGAAGCGGAAAACAGAATAGTAAAACATCTTAATATCGCCGCTGTAACGAATCAAAACCGTATTGAAACAAGTATTCACGGAATATATAACGAAGAAAGCGTCGGTGATGTTGTCAACATTCGCTTAGTTAAGCAATATACGGAAAATACATCATTTATTGAAACTTATTGTGTTTTCAGTGACGGCAGTTTAAAAAAGAAAGATAAAAATATATCCATTTTGAATGATGTTGTATATCTATCCGATAATTATATAGTAACAAGAAGTGGCAGCATATATAAAACTGTTTCAAAGCCCGAAAAAACAAATGGAAAAACCAAAATAAACGACGAATGGTTAAAAAGGATGAATTAAATGAGATGTGAAAATTGCGGTGGAAAATTAACCGTTAAAGACGGTTTGTTTTATTGCGAAAGTTGTAAAAGTAAATTTGATTTATCTTTGGGATTTGAAAAAACCGATGTATTTATAGCATATATCGAAAATGATGAATATGGGCATCGGTCAAAAGATAGTGTTATAGGTCAGGAAATATGCAACAAATTGGAAAATTCGAAAATAAGAACCTATTATCAAAGAATTTCCGCAGAAGATTTTTTCGGTGATACGGTAGAACTATTATCGGCAACTGCGTTTAATTTAGCCGAAGTTGTAATCTTTTTGGGAACAAGCAATCATCATTTTACCGAATTGCTGGAAAAATATCGAAATAAGTTGACCGACAAAATCATTTTGCCTGTCTATGTTGATATGGATGCCCGTGAACTTCCGAATGAATTGAAGTCGTTGCAAGCACTGAATTATAATTCCGTAGGTGCAATTTCCGATTTAACCAAAAGTATTCTTAAAATTATCGGCAGAGAAAATGAAATCAATGTTATCAACGAGGGTGAACGCATCCGAAAAAAGCAAAAAATGACTGTACTGATTAGCATTTTATGCGTGTTTTTAATTGTACTTGCTACTGCTGTTTATATAGTGTTCGGAACAACATTTGTTTTATCAAGTAAAAAATATGATTATGCACAAAAATCGATAGAAAATGAAAAATACGCCGAAGCGATTGTTATGCTCAATAAAATATACGATTATAAAAACAGTAACATTCTTTTGAGTGAAATTTATAATAAATACGCCGGTTATTATCAAAGCAAAGACGGAACGATAGGATTACATATTATAATTTCCGATAATAGAAATGCAAATATTGAGATAACCGAAACATCTTCTACTTTCGGTATCGTAAAAATTTCCGAAAATGCCGAAATTACGACCGATACAATTAAAATATATTTTAACGACAGTGAAAACAATCAGGGAACGGCTTTTATTGAATTCACGAATCAAGGTATAAACCTATCTGTTGATATTGATAACGGAAACAATTGGAAAACCTTTTTTGATATAAGTGACAAATCCGATCAACCGATTCTCGAAGAAATAAATGCATCTACTATTAAAAGCTGGTTAAAAAGTAAGACAACGGAACAAAACATCAAATCCTTGGGATATCAGTTGGTTTTCGAGCATGCTTTATATAAGGATACCGCTTCAAGTCAATATAACATTAAAAATACAGAAATCAAGGTTGCTTTGTTTGATTACGATATTTCAAAAACAGACGGAACAATCGGAAGCACCGCACCTATACTTGACTCTAAAACCGCATTTGGATTTACCGCTCCGGCAAATATTTTAATTCCCGAAAAAATAGGTCAAAGTGCATTGCCGTATATTGAAGATGATATTTTGTATATACCTAATTCGGAAATGGAACAATCATACAAGCAACTTGATTTTTATATTCCCGATACGGAACGCACCGACATAATTACAGATGATATGCAAATCGGTTGTACTTCCAAAGCCTTGTTAAGCACGGAGCATTGGAACAGTCTGGTAGAGAAATATGTATACGAAACAAGAATTAAAATGACTGCTCTTAACGAATACGGCAACAGTATTGAGACCGTATTCGGAATAAAAGCCGAAGCTGAAAGCGATACTCATTACCTATTCAGTGTTCGATTAAATAATAGTAACACATATTTGTTGTATAGGATAAACAAGTCCGATTTCACCGTTGAGTACATAAATAAGGCCTACTTTGATGAAAGCGAAAGCACGGTGCGGTGGCAAATATATTCGGATTTGGCAGATGAATTTACCAATGATTTTGATTTGCAATAATATGGAGGACTATTTATGTTAAATGAAAAGTTTTTTGAAAAAGAATCCGAAACAGTTGCCGAAGAACTTATTGGAAAAGTGATTACATATAACGGCAAAAAGGCGGCGATTACGGAAACCGAAGCATACGGGACAATCGATCCGTTTTGCTACGGTGTTCGTTATGGTGAAACAAAAAAGAATAAAGCCTCTTTCAAAAAAGGCGGTCACATTTTTGTGTATGCCGGTATGCTTATGATTACTGCCGGAAACAGTAATGACGATCCGCAAAATGTATTAATCCGTAAAGCAGATAATCCAGCCTGTAACGGTCCTTGTAATCTTAAAAAGTATTTTGATTTATCTGCTGAAGAATTAAACGGTAAAATGATTGGAGAAGAATCTGGAATTTTTATAGAAGAAACCGATATTGTTTGTTCGGTTAATACAGCAAAAAGAGGTAAATTCGATATTGAAAAAACTGCCGAAGATTATGCGAGAAAGCATCCTGATTACGAAAAAAATAAAGTCGAAGAAATAGTTAATAAATATGCTGAGAAACAATGGCGATTTTCTTTAAAAAAATAAACTGATAAATAAAAGGCTATGTAGTCCTCAGTTGGAATACATAGCCTTTCCTCTACACAAATATAAAATTGTTATTTGTGATTTCTGCTACTCTGTTTCGGATATTGTTCATTTTTTGTACCCATTCCATAGGTAAATTTGCTTTTAGTTGCTCACTCACATACTCACATTCTGCCATTTGTTTTACAAGCCGATTAAACATTTCCTCAGCCTGTATGTTAATGTCGGTAAGATAATCGTTCAATTTACCGATTGTCAGCAGATTATAATATAAAACCTTGCGGTGTTGTTTTAAGTATCTTACGTGCCGTTGTCCCCATAAACCGATAGGCCGCTCCTTTTCGTCGGAGCAAGCAAGGTCGGGTAAATAATAATCGCCTTGTAAAGTGTAGCCTATACCCGTTTGTTCGTTAAAAATGTGCTTTTCCATAGAATTAACCCTCCTTATAAATCACCTTGAATTTCTTTTGCTTAGCCTTGCTGAATTTTATCAGCAATTCGTCCACCGCATCGGTGTGCTTTCCTTTGGCTATCAAGACATTCCTCAGGTCATTTAAGCAGTTGATAATAAGTCGCTTTTCGTAATCATCAAGTGCAATGTAATACTTCCTATCTCGCATATCGCTACCTCCTTGTTTTGATATGCTGATTATAAGTCAAGTCGTATTAAAAGACGAATGTGCGGATTTGTTTTTGAAGATAGTGTTCAACCGCAGGAATACTTGATTTTCACCAAATCCCTTATGAATATCCGTACCAACTGAGAACCTCAACACGCAATTCGCGTGCTGAGGTTCTTTTTTCACTCTTCGTATACACCAAGCAAATTTTTGATTTTTTCGACATATCGTATTGAAAACACTTTCGAATAATGTTATAATACCCAAAACATAATCGTTCAAAGGAGTCCTTTATATGTTTAAATACGCGCCTGTAGTGTTTGCGGTAGGCAACGAATATCAAATAATGATGCAAGTTACCCGAGAATCGCTTTTCAGGGTACGTGTAGGCGAAAACGAATATTTCGACGAATCAAACGGAATTATGAATTCCCTCTCCCCTGTTCACAGGGTTTCTGTTCCGATGTCTGCGCTTGATGTCGTGGGTGAGTATACTGTTTGCATTCAGCCGATTATTGAACGCAAACCATATTTCACCGAATGTGACGAAACACAGTATTTTACATATTCTTTTAAACCCGTTCCAAAAAACAACATACGTTTATATCATATTTCCGACGCTCACAATCGTATTGAGCAACCGGTTACAGCCGCCAAAACTTTCGGCAATATTGATTTGCTTGTTTTAAACGGCGACGTCATCGACCATAGTGGAAACCCCGATGTGTTTTCAAATATTTACGAAATTTGCTCGCTCTTAACCGAGGGCGGAATACCTGTGGTTTTCTCGCGTGGCAATCACGATATGCGCGGTAACTTTGCGGAAAAATTTGCGGACTTCACCCCGAGTTTTGACCGAAAGACATACTACTCTTTCAGGCTCGGTTCTGTTTGGGGTCTTGTGCTTGACTGCGGCGAAGACAAGGTTGACAATCATAAAGAATACGGCAACACGGTAGCCTGCCACTGCTTTAGACAACGTCAAACAGAATACATAAAATCAATTATCAAAAACGCCGAAAACGAATATGCCGCCGACGGTGTCAATTCCAAAATCGTTATTGCTCACAATCCCTTTACTCGAATTCAAGAAGAGGATTTTTTCAATGCCGATACCGATATTTACAGTGATTGGTCTCATCTTTTGTGTGAGCATATCAAACCCGACATTATGCTTTGCGGTCACGTCCACAGATATGCCATTTGGCCCGCGGGCGACGCCGAAAACAGTCTCACCCGCCCCTGCCCGATTATAATAGGCTCGGAACCGAAAAGCGGCGGTTTTATAGGTTGCGGTATGGTCATAAACGGTAACAAATTCACCGTAACATTTACCGACAGCGACGGCAACACCCTCTCAAGTACAACTTTATAGTAAAAATACGACCCCGAACGTTATCATAGCGTTCGGGGTTTTATCTATATATTAAGTTAAAACAGCGCGCATCCCGCAGTATAAACAATAAATGATGCCAACCACGCAACAATACACTGTTCCGCAACAACGACAACCGCCCACTTTGCTCCGAGTTCGCGTTTTACCGAAGCAATCGCCGCGACACAGGGTGTATACAACAGACAGAAAACCAAAAGGCTTAGTACCGCTACAGGCGAGAGAACCGCAAGCAACCTTTCGGTCGAACCGAAAAGAACATTAAGGGTTGAAACAACGCTTTCTTTCGCCATAAATCCCGATATCAGCGCCGTTGATATTCTCCAATCGCCAAATCCCAAAGGTTTGAATATCGGCGCGATAAAGCCGGATATTATCGCAAGTATGCTGTCCTGCGGATTTGAAACAACATTCAGAGTCAAATCAAAGGTCTGTAAAAACCAAATTATTATTGTTGCAAGGAATATAACCGTAAAGGCACGCTCCAAAAAATCTTTCGCTTTGTCCCAAAGTAGCAAAACAACGTTTTTCATTCCCGGCATACGGTAGTTGGGAAGTTCCATAACAAACGGTACAGGTTCACCTTTAAAGAGCGTTCCCTTCATCAAAAGCGCCATAACTATTCCCACAACCATTCCCAAAACATAAAGACTTATCATAACCAATGCGCTGTGTTTCGGAAAAAACGCCTTTGTGAAAAAGGCATATATCGGAAGTTTTGCGGAACAACTCATATATGGTGTCAGCAAAACCGTCATTTTTCTGTCGCGTTCCGACGGCAATGTTCTCGTTGCCATAACACCCGGAACGGTGCAACCGAAACCGATAAGCATGGGAACAATACTTCTGCCAGAGAGACCTATCTTTCGCAAAAGTTTGTCCATTACAAAAGCAACACGCGCAATGTAACCACTGTCTTCCATAAGTGATAAAAAGAAAAACAGCGTAACGATTACGGGCAGGAAACTCAAAACACTTCCGACACCGTTGAAAATGCCGTCAATAATCAGCGAATGCAAAACACCGTTGACGCCCGCAGAAGAAAGCGTGCTGTCGACAAAAGTAGTCAATGCCGTTATAGCGGTACTGAGCAAATTTTCAAGCGCCGCACCTATAACATCGAAGGTCAACCAAAAGACAAGTGCCATAATAGCAATAAACGACGGTATGGCAGTGTACTTTCCGGTCAGTATTTTGTCGATTTTTCTGCTCCGAGCGTGTTCTTTGCTCTCACGCGGTTTAATAACCGTTTCACCGCAAACCTTACCGATGAACGTAAAACGCATCCTTGCTATTGCGGCAGAGCGGTCAAGCCCGCCCTCGCTTTCCATTTGAGATATAATATGTTCTATCATATCGAGTTCGTTTTTATCAAGATTGAGTTTTTCTATTATAAGCGAATCGCCCTCGACAACTTTCGACGCGGCAAAACGAATGGGTATGTCGGCTTCCTTTGCGTGGTCTTCGATAAGGTGCATTATTCCGTGCAAGGCTCTGTGCACAACACCGTTATTATCTTCGACGCTACAAAAGTCTTTTTTGGCGGGTTTCTCGCGGTATTTCGCTATATGAACGGCGTGCTCTATAAGTTCGTGAATACCCTTGTTCTGTGATGCCGAAATGGGTATTACGGGAATTCCGAGCAACTGCTCCATTTCGTTAACCCGCACCGAACCGCCGTTTGCATAAACCTCATCCATCATATTAAGCGCAAGCACCATAGGTATATCAAGTTCCATAAGTTGCATTGTAAGATAAAGATTACGCTCGATATTCGTTGCGTCCAAAATATTTATAATCGCCTTCGGCTTTTCGGAAAGCAAAAACTCTCTTGTCACAAGTTCTTCACTCGAATAAGGAGACATCGAATAAATGCCCGGCAAATCGGTAACGAGCGTATCCTTGTGACCCGAAATTTCTCCGTCCTTGCGGTCTACCGTAACGCCGGGGAAATTTCCTACGTGCTGATTAGAGCCGGTTAGTTGATTGAAAAGGGTGGTTTTACCGCAGTTTTGATTACCCGCTAATGCAAACGTGAGGGTAGTTCCGTCGGGTAGCGGGTCACCGTCGCCCTTTGCGTGATATTTTCCGCCCTCACCGAAACCGGGGTGCGATGCAGTACGCAAACTTTCCTTGCCGTCCGAATGAACATCTTCACTGCGGACGTTCACGATAGTAATCTTCTCTGCATCTGCAATGCGGAGAGTCAACTCGTACCCATGTATCATAAACTCCATCGGGTCGCCCATAGGCGCATATTTAACAAGCGTTATATCCGCTCCCGGTATAACGCCCATATCCAAAAAATGTTGGCGCAGTGCGCCGTCACCGCCTACTTCGGTAACAGTTGCCGTTTTTTCAAGCGGCAAATCCTTTAATTTCATCAAAAACACCCCTTATACCTCATTATTATAAAATATACTGCCTATGCTGTCAATAATCGGCAAAAGTTTTTTCGCCGTAACAGTAAAGAACTCGGCTGAATATTATAGGATAGAATATTATAAAACAGGTGAAGATATGGAAGATGAACTCTTTTTGAATAATATTGAAATCGGCAAAGCCGCACGCGTTTCCCGATTGTTCACAAAAGGCAGTATGCGCCGGCGGCTTTTAGATATCGGCATTACCGAAAACACAAAAATCGAATGTATCGGTGCAAGTCCGCTCGGCGACCCGCGTGCTTATCTTATACGCGGTGCGGTAATTGCTCTGCGCAACGACGACTGCAAAAATATTGCGGTTCGTCCTTGCCGATAGGAGTTGAAAAAAATGGGTCTTACACACAACTCGGTCGGACTCGGCGCCGCAAACACAGAATTTTCGGTTAAAAAATCGGACAAAAACGGCAAACTCATCGCCCTTGCAGGAAACCCAAACGTCGGAAAAAGCACACTTTTTAACAATCTTACCGGTCTCAATCAACATACCGGAAACTGGTCGGGAAAGACCGTCACAAACGCCGCCGGGTTTTGCAAAACAGAAAAAAACAACTATATTTTCGTTGATATCCCCGGAACATATTCGCTTATGGCACATTCTGCCGAGGAAGAGTGTGCACGCGATTTTATATGCTTCGGCGAACCTGATGCTGTTGTCGTGGTATGCGACGCCACCTGTATTGAACGCAACCTAAACCTTGTTTTGCAAACTATGGAAATCTCAAAACACGTTATCGTCTGCGTAAATCTTATGGACGAGGCAAAACGCAAAGGCATAGAGATTGACATAAACGGTCTGTCGGATAAACTCGGAACTGCCGTTGTGGCAATTACAGCACGCAAAAAAGAAAGCAGAACTGCAGTGCTTAATATACTTGACGGCTTTGACGGTAAAAACGATGTATACCGTATTAAATATTGCGAAGAGATTGAACACGCCTTGGCGATATTAGAACCGGTAATACATAAAAAGGCAAAAGAAAAAATTCCCTCGCGGTGGCTTGCACTGAAACTTATCGACCCCGACCCCACCTTGCTTAAAAGTTTAAAAGACTTTTTAAACGCCGATATTACCGAAGACCTTGAAGTTAAAAACGCCTTGGCAGACGCCGAAAGTTATTTCTATGAAAAAGGTTTTTCGCCCGAAATAATAAAGGACAAAACCGTTTCGGCTATACTCACTGCCGCTGAGGATATTTGCAAAGACACCGTTTCGGTCAAAAAAGAAAAGCGCCGCTCTTTTGACCGAAAACTTGACAAACTGCTCACCGGCAGACTTGTCGGATATCCTGTTATGCTACTGCTGCTCGCTTTGATTTTTTTCATAACGATTATAGGTGCAAACTACCCTTCAAATCTGTTATCGGCAGCTTTCAAATCTTTCGAAACCGTCTTAAACCGACTGTTTATCGATATCGGCACGCCAGAATTTTTAAGAGGTCTGCTTGTAGACGGTATGTATCGAGTGCTTTCGTGGGTTGTTGCCGTTATGCTCCCGCCGATGGCAATATTCTTCCCACTTTTCACATTGCTTGAGGACGTCGGGTATCTGCCGAGAATTGCCTATAACCTCGACAAACCCTTTAAATGCTGTAAAGCCTGCGGAAAGCAAGCACTCACGATGTGTATGGGGTTTGGCTGTAACGCAGCGGGAATCGTCGGGTGCAGAATAATCGATTCACCGCGTGAACGTCTGCTTGCGATTTTGACAAACAGTTTTGTTCCCTGTAACGGTCGTTTTCCCGCGCTGATTTCGGTTATAACAATGTTCTTTGTCGGCTTTTCGGGAAGCGTGGGCGCATCGGTGCTATCAACACTGATACTGACCGCAGTTATAACTCTCGGCGTTGTTATGACACTGCTTGTAACAAGGCTTCTGTCCGAAACATTGCTTAAAGGCGTGCCGTCATCATTCACGCTTGAAATGCCGCCCTACCGCCGTCCGCAAATTTTAAAAGTTCTTGTGCGCTCTGTGCTCGATCGAACACTTTTTGTACTAGGCAGAGCCGCCGCGGTTGCCGCCCCCGCAGGCATACTTTTATGGCTTTTGGCAAACATAAAATGTGGCGGTGACACTCTGCTCGCTGCCTGTGCCGATTTTTTAGACCCGTTCGCACGTCTGCTCGGACTTGACGGTATAATTTTAATAGCCTTTATACTCGGTTTTCCCGCTAATGAAATTGTAATACCGATAATAATAATGGCATATACGGCAAGCGGAACACTCACCGATATAACCGATTTGGCACAACTTAAAATTCTCTTCACAGCCAACGGCTGGACGTGGGTTACCGCCCTCTGCGTTATGATATTTTCACTTATGCACTGGCCGTGCTCAACAACCCTTATAACCGTAAAAAAAGAAACCGGGTCGATAAAATGGACAGTCCTCGCAGCAGTAATACCGACATTTTTCGGAATGCTATGCTGTTTTCTTATAAACGCCGCCGCAAGGCTTATATAAAAAAGGCTCTCACTTCATCGTGAGAGCCTTTTTTCTGCGACTAATCGGCAAATTCTGTTTTCAATATTTTGTCAATACGGTCAGCACATTCTATAAACTGTTCTGCTGTCCAACCCTTGGTTGTCATAGCGGCACAACCCAAACGAAGTCCGCTTGTTTCCTTGGGACTGCGTTTTTCGTTGGGAACGCAGTTTTTGTTCGTAGTAATGCCGTATTCATCAAGTTTATCCTGAACCGCTTTGCCGGTGACATTCGGCATCGTTTTTGAAAGGTCAATAAGGAACAGATGGTTATCCGTTCCGCCGGTTATTACGCTATAACCGAGTTCGATAAATCGGTTGCACATTGCATTTGTGTTTTCGACAACACGTTTTATATAATCTTTAAACTCCGGTGTGCAGGCCTCTTCCGCCGCAACAGCCTTGCCGGCTATAACGTGCATAAGCGAACCGCCCTGACTTCCGGGGAAGATCGCACTGTCAACCTTGCGCGCAAGTTCCGGTTTGCAGAAGATAAGACCGCCGCGCGGACCACGCAGAGTTTTGTGAGTTGTAGTGGTTATAATATCGGCAAGACCGAAAGGTGTCGGGTGTGCACCCGCTGCAACAAGACCCGCAATGTGAGCCATATCAACCATCATATAGCAAGGCACATCGGCGTTTTTATTATATTCGTCTATCATAGAACGTATAAGATCAAACTTTATCACACGTGAATATGCCGATGCTCCCGCAACGAGCACACGCGGCTTAAACTCGTAAAGTTTTTTCTTCATATCGTCATAGTCTATAAAGCCGTTGTCATCAACACCGTAAAAGTGCATATCGTACAGTTTTCCCGAAAAGTTGACCGACGAGCCGTGGGTTAAGTGTCCGCCGTTATCAAGGTTCATTGCAAGCACACTGTCGCCCGCTTTGATAACACTCATATATGCGGCGTAATTTGCCTGTGAGCCGGCATGCGGCTGAACATTTACGTGATAATCGGTTGAAAATACCTCTTGCCATTTTTGACGGCAGTAATTTTCAAGTTCGTCAAAATTTTCACATCCGCCGTAATAGCGGTTGCCGGGATAACCCTCGGTGTATTTATTGGTAAGACACGAGCCTACGGCACGGCAAACATCTTCGCTGACAAAATTTTCGGAAGCGATAAGTTCAACCGTTGTTTCCTGTCTCTTCTTCTCTTTTTCGATAATTTCAAAAACCTTTGACATATTTTTCGCACCCTTTCAGATTGAGTATTTAATAAGTATAGCATTAAACATCAAAAAATGCTACTGCAAATAAAAAAATCCTGCCATAAGGCAGGATTTTTTTATTTTGCGTAATCAACTGCTCGGTTTTCACGAATAAGGTTAACCTTAATCTGACCGGGATATTCTAGTTCTTTCTCAATGGTTTCGGCAATTTCGTGTGCCATAAGTACCATCTGATCGTCATTGACCATATTAGGTCTGACAATAATACGAACCTCACGTCCCGCCTGAACGGCAAACGAGCGTTCAACGCCGCTAAAGGAATTGGCGATTTCCTCAAGTTTTTCAAGACGCTTTATATAACTCTCAATGTTTTCTCTACGTGCACCGGGGCGTGCGGCTGAAATAGCATCGGCAGCCTGAACAAGACAAGCGATAACCGTTTTTGCCTCAACCTCACCGTGATGAGCGTGGATAGCGTGAACAACAGCCTCACTCTCCTTGCACTTCTTTGCAACCTCAACACCGAGTTGGATATGTGAACCCTCCTGCTCGTGATCAAGTGCTTTACCGATATCGTGCAATAGGCCGGCACGTTTTGCGAGTGAAACATCTTCGCCGAGTTCTGCCGCCATAAGACCTGCCAAATGACAAACCTCAAGCGAATGGTTAAGTACGTTCTGACCGTAACTTGTGCGATAGCGAAGTTTACCGAGAAGTCGAACAAGTTCGGGATGCAGGTTGTGAACACCCGCGTCGAGCATTGCACGCTCGCCCTCTTGCTTTATAGTGCGTTCAACCTCGGCAGTCGCCTTGGCAACGGTTTCTTCAATTCTTGCCGGATGAATACGTCCGTCGAGAATAAGTTTTTCAAGAGAAATACGCGCAATTTCACGTCTCACGGGGTCAAAACTCGAAAGAGTTATGGTCTCGGGCGTGTCATCAATAATAAGGTCAACACCCGTTGCGGTTTCAAGCGCACGGATATTTCTTCCCTCGCGTCCGATAATGCGTCCCTTCATCTCATCATTCGGCAGAGCAACAACCGAAACAGTAACTTCGGAAGAATGGTCTGCGGCACAGCGCTGAACTGCGTGTGCGATAAGGTCGCGTGCCTTCTGGTCTGCCTCATCCTTGAGTCTTTGCTCGTAATCGAGGATCTTCACAGCCTTCTCGTGAGAGAGTTCGCCGTCAAGAATGGAGAGCAAATGTTCCTTTGCCTGTTCAACCGAAAAGCCCGATATACGCTCAAGCAATTCAAGTTGGCTTTTTTTGATTTTTTCAGTTTCTTCTAATTTTGCTTCAACCTCTTTGGCACGTTTCTGTATGTTTTCTTCCTTAACTTCGAGATTGTCCATTTTTCTGTCAAGAGTTTCTTCCTTTTGCTGAAGTCTGTGCTCCTGACGCTGAACTTCATTTCTGCGTTCGCGCAAATCCTTCTCGGTTTCGGTGCGAAGTTGGTGAATTTCGTCCTTCGCTTCGATAACATACTCACGTTTTTTAGCCTCGGCATTTTTCATAGCATCGCTCAAAATTCTACGTGCTTCATCTTCTGCCGAGCCGATGGTTGATTCGGCGATTTTGCGACGGTGTGCCGAGCCCAAAAAGAAAAAGGCAACAGCGGCAACAACAACAGCCACAGCACCGATGACATACGGTAATATGTCCATAAATGCACCTCCTATATTTAAAAACGCAATTAATAAGGGCCGCGTTTTTTCGCCCGCTAATAGGGTAAAATAAATGATTCGCCAAATCATAATACGATACCATATCACAATTATTTTATTACCATATTTATTGTATGTCAAGAAAAAAATCACAACCGATAGCGCTGAAGTGCATATTTTTTCGATTTTCAGCAAGGCTTTTATTGACTTTAACGAATAAAAATTATATAATGTAATTTGTAAGTTTATTTGACTGGAGGATTTTTCCATGAAAAAAGCATCTAAGCCTACATTTTTCATTGTTCTGGCACTTATACTCGCGCTTACATATTGCGCGTTTTTCGGAATCAATGATTATTACGGCGACACCAAAAACACCTATATCAAAGGTGCAGAAGACATCCGTTGGGGAATTGATATTCAAGGCGGCGTAGAAGCCGTTTTTACACCCGACATTGAAACAGCGGACATTTCGGATGACGATATGGCGGCTGCTAAAGCCATTATCGAAACCCGTCTTGTCAACAACAACATAACCGATTACGAAGTTTATACCGACAACGTAAAGAAACAGGTTATAGTCCGTTTCCCGTGGCAGGCGGGCGAAAGCGACTTTGACGCTACAACCGCCGTTGCCGAACTCGGCGAGACGGCAATGCTCACATTCTGCGAGGGTAACACAAAAGACACCGTTGTATTAAAGGGTGCAGACGATATCAAAAGCGCACAGCCCGGTGTATACGACAATCAGTATGTTGTCGAACTCACCCTGACGGAATCGGGCAAGGCAAAGTTTGCCGAAGCAACCGCACGTCTTGTCGGACAAACTATTTCCATATGGATGGACGATACTATGATTTCAGCTCCCACCGTTAACAGTGCGATAACCGACGGTGCGGCTATCATTCAGGGTATCGGCGGCGCGGACGAGGCTAAAGAACTCGCAAACAAAATAAACGCCGGTTCTCTTCCCTTTGCTCTCACTGTTGACGATTCCAAACTTCAAATCGTAACACCGACTCTCGGAAACGAGGCTCTGCGCGTTATGGTAATCGCCGGTGCCGTTGCTTTCTTGCTTGTTTGCGTTATTATGATTACAAGATACCGTCTCACCGGCGTTGTCGCATCAATCTCCCTGCTCGGACAAGTTGGCGGCATGATTGCCGCTGTTTCGGGATTTTTCGGCAGTGCATCGAGTTTCACGCTCACCATACCGGGTATCGCGGGTATGATTCTTTCGATAGGCGTCGGCGTTGACTGCAACGTTATTTCGTCCGAACGTATTATCGATGAGTTCAAACGCGGTAAAACAATCGACGGTGCTATCTCTGCCGGATTTAAGAACAGTTTGAGCGCGGTTATCGACGGTAACGTTACCATTGTTATCGTTTCGCTCGTTCTTATGGGTGCTTTCGGTACTCCAGACAGTCTTATAGCGAAAATCTTCTCCCCTGTTATGTCACTTTTCAGTTCCTCTATCACAGGTTCAATATACTCTTTCGGCTACACACTGCTGATGGGCGTTATATTCAATCTTATAATGGGCGTTTACGCATCACGTCTTATGTTGAAGAGCATATCTCGTTTCAAGTTCCTGCGTAAACCGCAGTTCTACGGAGGTGCTAAAAATGATTAAGAGCAAAATCGGTTTTACGAAAAATCTTAAAATTCCGCTTATAATCTATGCGGTAATCACCGTTGTCGCCATTATTTTCGGCATTATCCGCGGAGTAAATTTGGACATCAACTTCAAGGGCGGTAGCCGTTTCACCTATACATACACAGGTGACATCAATATTTCGGACGCCGAAAAAACTATCGAGGACTCCCTCAAAAAGGATGTTAAGGTTTCACAAAGCCAGTCAATAGCGGGCGACACAACAAAACTTATTGTCGAACTCGTTGCCGACGAGTCGCTTTCAACCGAAGCACAGCAGACCATAACAAAGGCATTGGAAGAAAAATTTGCCGATAACAAAATCGAACTCGGCGATTCAACATCCGTCAGCCCCACCGTTGCGGGCAGTTTCTTTGCAAAAAGTTTATTTGCCGTAGGCATTGCCGCAATACTCGTTATCGTTTATGTCGGTATTCGTTTCAGAAAAATAGGCGGTGTTTCCGCAGCAATTACTGCGCTTGCCGCTCTCGTGCTTGATATTGTCGCTGCGTTTGCGGTTTGCATCATCTTCCGCTTGCAGATTGACACAAACTTTATGGCTGTTATCCTCACAATTCTCGGTTATTCTCTTAACGATACGATTGTTATCTATGACCGTATCCGTGAAAACAGAAGATATTATCCGAAAGAAGATATTGCCGATGTTGTTGATTCAAGTATTTATCAAACTATGAAACGTAACCTCGTTACCTCATTTACAACGTTTGTTGCTATCGTAACGATTATCGTTGTTTCGGAAATCTTCGGACTCACTGCATTGCGCACCTTCGCAATTCCGATGGCAGTTGGCATTGTTTCGGGTTGCTACTCATCAATGTGCGTATCCGGTCCGCTTTGGGTAAAATGGAAACAGCATCAGGCAAAACGCTCCCAGAAAACAACTAAGAAATAATATATATCACATATCAAAAAAGAACCGAGTCTCATGACTCGGTTCTTTTTTTAATATCATATTTTATAATTCCCACAACAGACGAACACATACTTACGGAGTCGCATATTATTCCGCCGATAGTAAGTTTCAATACATTATAAAATATCCAACACGGAAGATAAAACAGTGAAATTTTCCTTATTTTTTCAGGAGTTTCCAAGCGTAAAGCCACTGTCTGTAACACCATTCCGACAACAGGCAAAAACTCGACAGTTGCAGTCTTAAAATTGAAATCGGTTTTAAACACCGTAAAGGTCAAAACATACGAAGTTATATAAAGCACCGTAAAAAATAAAAGCCACAAAGGATTGTCGGAACGGAAACGCTTTCTGTTGATATAAACCGTTGCACGAAGCATTCCGACGGCATTCAGAAATCCGCCCGTAAAAGCACCGAGCATAAAATAGTTAAATGTAAACAACGTGTTGCCCACGAATTGAAACCCGATTACGCCTTTACTGCTCTTTCGAGAATACGATAAAATATTAAAGAACATTGCACCTATTCCGAAAATTTGTCCCGCTATACGACAATAATCCATATCAGCACCTAATATTCAAACCGTCTGTTTTCTTCAAGTTGCGATTTGTATTTTTCTATATAATATTTTGCCATTGCCAGGTTTTGTTCGCTGTAATTGCCACATTCGACCGGTGTCGCTCCGGGGATATCGCCCTCAAACGATAAAATAAAGTCGCACATTTCGCTCACAAGCGGGAAAATGTCTTCGGATTTGAGTTTTCCGAACATAACAATATAAAATCCAGTTCTGCAACCCATAGGCCCAAAATAGACAACATTTTCGCTCACAAGGCTGTTGCGAAGAAAGGTTGCACCCAAATGCTCAATAGTATGCAGTGCGGGCACATCCATAACAGGTTCTCTGTTAGGCGCGGTTATTCGCATATCAAAAGTCGTAACGGCACAGCCGTCCTTTTCGTCCCGCCTTGAAACATAAAGTCCCGACAGAAGTTTGAGATGGTCGATTTTAAAACTTTCTATTTTTTCCATAAGCCTATTCCTTTACCTTTTTCTTTTACGATTTCCGCTACGTGCGTTATTTTGTCTGTTCTGCGGTTTATCGGGTGCAACAAGGCAATTCTTTCCTGTACCGATGAGGTCATATCTTCCCGCCTTTTTCAAAGCAGAAAGTACAAGTGCACGGTTCTCGGGTCGATAATACTGCAACAGCGCCCTCTGCTCCGCCTTTTCGCGCGGCGTTCTCGGAACGTAGACCTCTTCCATTGTATAAGGGTCAAGCCCCGTATAGAACATACATGTTGAGACCGTTCCGGGGGTCGGGTAAAAATCCTGCACCTGTTCAGGATGCAACCCCTCACGTTTTAAAAACTTTGCAAGTTCAATAGCATCGTTGAGTGTACTTCCGGGGTGCGATGACATAAGATACGGCACCAAAAACTGCTTTTTACCGACACTTTGAGTGAGTTCGTAAAAACGCTTTTTAAACCTATTGTAAACCTCAACAGGCGGTTTTCCCATTCGCTTTAAAACATTATCGGAACAGTGCTCGGGCGCAACTTTGAGTTGTCCGCTTATGTGGTTTGTGACCAATTCTTTAAAAAACGTTTCGTCCTTGTCGGCTATTAAGTAATCAAAACGAATTCCCGAACGGATAAAAACTTTTTTAACTTTCGGAAGAGAACGAAGTTTTCTGAGCAGTGACAGATAATCACTGTGGTCGACTTTGACCGCGGGACACACACCAGGCGCCAGACACTTTTTATCGGGACAGAGCCCGCGTTTTAATTGTGCATCACAAGACGGAGTTCTGAAGTTGGCGGTAGGGCCGCCGACATCGTGAATATAGCCCTTAAAATCGGGCATATCGGTTATCGCCTTTGCCTCGTTGATTACCGACTCGTGACTGCGGCAGGAAATTTGTCTTCCCTGATGATATGCAAGCGAGCAGAAATTGCAAGCACCGTAGCAACCACGGTTATGTATTATTGAAAATTTAACCTCTTCAATTCCCGGAACACCGCCGAGTGCCTCGTATGACGGATGATAGGTTCGCATATACGGCAGTGAATAGACTTCGTCCATTTCTTCGGTTGAGAGGGGCGGCATTGGCGGATTTTGAACAACGATGCGTTTTCCGTGGCGCTGTATTACCGTCTTTCCGCGAACGGTATCGTGCTCTTGCTGTTGAATGCGGCAAGAACGTGCATAGTTACGTTTTCCCTGCTCAGTCGGTGCGGAAACATTTTCAAAACTCGGGCATTCGCGCACAGAACCTACGCTGTAATCCTCTGTGTTTACGGCATAACAAGTGCCTTTTATATCTGTGAGTGCTGATATCGGTTCTCCACTTGCAAGACGGTCGGCAATCTCGACAATATGTTTCTCACCCATACCGTACATCAACAAATCCGCGCCCGACTCGATAAGAATAGAGGGACGCACGCGGTCATCCCAATAATCATAGTGTGCAAAACGCCTAAGCGACGCCTCAAGTCCGCCGATAGCAATCGCGACATCGGGAAACATACGGCGTATTGCTTTAGTGTAAACAATAACAGCCCTATCGGGACGCCCCCCCGCGCGACCACCTGCCGTGTAGGCATCGTCACTGCGCCGTTTTTTTGCGGCAGTGTAGTGTGCTACCATCGAGTCGATATTTCCGCCGTTTACAAGAAAAGCAAGTCTAGGTTTTCCGAAACGCTTATAGTCGGCATCACTTTTCGGTTGCGGCAAAATGCAAACGCGGTATCCCACATTTTCCAAAACGCGCGATATTATTGCAGTTCCGAAAGAGGGGTGGTCAACATATGAGTCACCTGTTACCAGAACGAAATCTGCCTCGTCCCAACCTCGCTCCTGCATATCCTTTCTTGTTATAGGTAAAAACGGCATTATAATTCTCCCTGTCTCGGCAACCCCAAAGGTACGCCGCTAATCATTTTAAAAATCCCCAATTTAAATAAAGCATATATTCAGCACTACAAAACGCAACCGAATATTCATTTATACAAATAGATACTACCATTTTTCGCTATGTTTTTCAAGCATTATAAGCAAAAAAACAAGACAGTATGAAAAAATCATACTGTCCTGTTTTATACTATGCAAGTTCATCACAGCGTGCACGCGGCGGCTCTTCGTAATATTCGTCCTCAACCGGACGCCACGCTTCGCCGAAATTAACATCTTTGAAAAGTGCGGCAAGCCCCGTAATCTGTTTAAGGCGCAAAATTTCATCTCTGTCCATTCCGAGATGCTTGGATATCCACGCATCCGACCTGCCGAGTTCGTGCAGTTCTTTTACTATATTGCTCATCAAATCAACATCGTGTGAACCTCGGGCACGGTTGTGCCTTATCGTACTTGCCATTCGGTTATCAATGCTTTTATCGATTACCGAAACGGGCAACATACCGTTTTCACGTTCGCGTATATCCGGATAATCAAGCATTACACGGTAACGGTGAAAGCCATCCACAATAACATAGTTATCGTCTTCTTTAACATAATAGCAGACGATAGGCATTGTGTAGCCGTCTTCTTTAATGCTGTCATAAAGCAGTTTCATTTCGGGCGGTGCGACCGAATTAGGATTATATGTATTAGGCACGATTTTTTCAATCGGCACGGAAATTATATTGTAAACAGGACTTTTAAACGCCATTATCTTCCCCAACCTTGCTGTATTTTTTCTTCAATAAATCCACCTTTTTCTGTTGCTCACGCGTGAGACCGAACCCCATAAACCGACAGGTATGGTCATTTTTCAAAATGCAGTAACACATTCTCTTCCAACTCGGCAAATCTTTGGAAGATTTTATATCGTCGGTATCATCGGGTATTCTTCCAATAAACACAACGCGCGAATTTTTCATAACGGTATAGTTTGAAACGCCGTTTCGCTTTATGTTATATCCGTGTTCAACAAGTTCACGTATTACGTTTTCTTCCAAACCACCGCCGGTTTTGTGCCAAAAATCAATCGAAGTTTTGAACTTTTCAATATAATTATTACGCAAGCGTGCAGGCAATGTATCCAAAAGAAATTTCGTATACGATTCCCACGTATGCCCCTCCGGCAGGGTAAGATTTCGATATCCGAGCGCCTTTGTCCTGCCGTATATTGCCGCAAAATTAGCACCGTTGACACGTCCGATAAGGCGCGACCACATTTCAGGGTCGATAACCCTGTAAAGGTTTAGGCTGTCCTTTGCATAATCGTTAAAGGGTGATGCCACACGCATTCGGTCGGGCGAAAGCCCTGCCATATAATACAAATCGTAAAGTTTGTTATAATCATAACCTTTTAAAAAGTTTGCGTGCCAAACATCGGAGTTAGACCAATCATACATCGGCGATGCAGCCCAAACATCTTTAAACTGTCTGCTTATCCAGCATTCGTCCTTATAGCCGTATTTCTTGTTTATGATGCCGCTGTAACGCTGAAGAGATTCGTCGGTGCGTATTCCCAAAAGGCAAACTGTTTTCTTGTTGCCGTGAGAAAGTTTGTACCACCGACCGAACTGTTTTGCCAAATCCTCTTGGTGCATACGGTAACGGTAGGTTGTCATGGGATTGTTTTGAAGATTTATAACAAAATCGTGCTTGGGCATCGGTCTACACCAAGACTCCTCTTTTGTGTCATCCCACGGATACCAAAACATCTGATAACTGCTGAGCGCCGTCCTTGTTGCCATCGGCAGACATACCCAGTACGGCTCAACCTCGTCCTTTATACGCTCAAAAGTCCGTTCAACATATTCCGTCGTTACGGTATACTGTGCTTCAAAATCTTGATGAAAAACACCGATTTTTTTATCGGGATAATACTTTTTTTGAAAATCAAGCGTAAGATTGAGCAAAAGTCCACTGTCTTTACCACCTGAAAAGGATACGAATATATTATCAAATTCCTCAAAAATATATCGAAGCCTTTCCTGCAAGGCGTCATAAACGTTCTGCCCGATATACTCACGCGTCATATACATACTATCATCCCTTTCAGCGTACAGGAAAATCTTTCCACTTATATAGTATAACCAAAAGGACGTTTTTTGTCAATTTTTGGAAGTGTATGCAAACAAAAAAATGCCGAACTGCAACATTCGGCATTTTTGAACACTTATTTTGATTTTATTCAACCACAAAGGTATATAAATCTGTCACCATACGAATGCGCTTTGCAGAACCGTAACAGATAACACCCATACCGTCAATCGTAGGTTCACTGTAAACGGTATATGTTACGACCAATTTACCTGTGAAACTACGAGTTGTAAACGCAGGCTCACTGACAAACGAAACCGCTTCATCAATCAAAGTTCCATATTTTGCCGCATACGCAGAAAGCATAATATCTTTCAAAACAGCCAAATCATACTCCGGCAAGGCAACCTTTTCGGGATACTGCGGTAAAAGTTCGACTTCGGGAACATATACGCCGCCACCCTGAACCTTGACTTTTTCGAACTTAACGGAGAAATCTTCCGCAACAAAGTCCGTTTTAAAGGTTTTAACGCGGCTCTGGTCATCGCTGTCATCGGTTGCAACAACGCTAAACTCAATATCGTCACGGGAAACCTTTTTGCTTTCCATAGTAATGAGTTTGCTGTCTGCATCGCCCTCGCTGTAAGCCTCGTCATTACGGTCACAGGCGCAAAGACATGAAGTAACCAACAGCAATGTTAACACAAGTGCTAATATTTTTTTCATGATATACGCCTCCCTTTGTTAATAGTATACCACATAAAATCAAGATTGTCACTACAAAAACAATAAAAATTTTTTGTGCATTTTAAACACAGATAAAATAAAAACCCGTCTGTAATGACGGGCTTTCAGATTAAAGATTAGTCGCTGACGTACGGAAGAAGAGCAACCTGTCTTGCGCGCTTGATAGCGGTGGTAAGTTCACGCTGATGCTTTGCGCAGGTGCCGGTAGCACGACGCGGAAGGATTTTTGCACGCTCCGAGATGAACTTGCGAAGACGGGCAACATCCTTATAATCAATTTCCTCAACACGGTCTACGCAGAAATGGCAAACTTTCTTGTGCGGCTTTCTGCGAGCGGGTCTATCATTTTTCTCCATGAGAATAAGCCTCCTATCTTAAAGATTAAAACGGCAAATCGTCATCCGCCGCGATAACAGAAAAATCATTATTGTCTGTGTTGTTGAAGGACGGAGCGGGAGCAGTGCCTGCCGTATCGGCGGCGCCGTCACGACGCGACTCGACAAACTGAACATTGTTTGCGATTACTTCAAACGCGGTTCTGTTTTTACCTGTGTCCTTATCAACATATTTGCGGGTCTGGATTGAACCTTCAATGCCTATCATACTGCCTTTTTTGAAATACTTGGTAACAAACTCGGCAGTCTGGCGCCAAGCGACGATATTGATAAAGTCAGCCTGACTTTCCTCGCCTGCCTTATAGCGGCGATTTACGGCGATGGAAAAGGAAGTTACCGGGATATTGTTGCTTGTGTACCTGAGTTCGGGATCGGCGGTAAGTCTGCCGGTCAAAACAACAAGATTAAACATAATACGCTAACCTCCGATTACTTTTTGATTATCATTGTGCGGAGAACACCATCGGTGATCTTAGCCACACGCTCAAGTTCTGCCGGGAAATCGGCACCACTTGTGAATGTCGTAATGACATAGTAGCCTTCGACTTCGTCATTGATCGGATAGGCAAGACGGCGCTTACCCCAATCGTCAACGTTTTCGATGGTACCGTTAGCCTCGATAAGAGCTTTAAACTTCTCAGAAAGAGCGGTTGTAGATTCTTCTCCGCCAGTTACCGAGAATATCATTGCTAATTCGTACTTATTGGTCATCTGTGTTGCACCTCCTTTTGGACTATTGGCCGGACAATCCGGCAAGGAACTATTATGGGCACAATCCCACATATAGCCTTGTTATTATATCAGTGTTTTTTTGTTTTGTCAACTTATAATATTGAAAAAATCCGCCCGAATTGATAAAATATTTTTGGTGAAATGTTTTGGAAAAAAGCATATCCTAACCCCTGTACTGCACCGCCGCAAATATATATACGGTATTCTTTAGAGAAACAGTCTGCAAAATGGAAAATTCAACAAATTTTAAAGCAAAAGTTGTTGATTTTTTTGTTTTAGTTTGATACAATCAAAGTGTAAATAACACACGATAGGAAGTGTCTTAATGAAAGCAATTACAAACGGTAAAATTATTCTGACACACGGCATTGTCGAAAACTGTGCTCTGCTTTGCTCGGATAAAATTGAGGGAATTGTCCCCGCCGACAGTATACCGCAAGGCGCGGAGATTATCGATGCAAACGGCGGATATATCTCACCCGGGCTTATCGACCTTCACATTCACGGATACCTCGGCAAAGATGTCTGTGACGGCGAGGAAGAAAGCATACGCACAATAGCAAACGGACTGCTTGCCAACGGCGTAACCGGCTTTTTGCCCACAACGATGACGGTGGATATGACCGTTATCAAAAAGGCTCTCGACGTTTGCCGAGCCCTCAAAGAAGAAAGCAAAACTTGGAATGGCAGTACGATACTCGGTGTTCACGCCGAAGGCCCATTTATCAGCGAGAGCAAAAAAGGCGCACAAGAGGCTCGCTACATATTGAAACCCGACGCCGATTTTGTTAAAGAATATTCCGACATAATAGGAATAATAACACTTGCTCCCGAAACCGACACGGAAGATTTTGACGCAATAAGAGCAATCAGCCGTGACACAAGCGTTGTTGTTTCCATGGGGCACACCTCTGCCGATTACGATACCGCTATTGCCGGCACAAAAGCGGGGGTTAAGCACGTAACGCACCTTTTCAATGCGATGACTCCCCTTGCTCACCGCGCTCCCGGTGTTGTTACCGCCGCTATGAATTCCGACGTCAGTTGTGAACTTATCGTAGACACCTTCCACGTAGACACTGCATTGTATGATATCCTTTGGAAACTCAAAGGCAGAAAACTCTGTTTCATAACCGACTGTCTGCCCGCAGGAGGTCTGCCGGAGGGTGAATACACACTCGGCGGACAGAAGATAATCTATCGCGGAATTGTCTGCCGTCTTGAGGACGGAACGGTTGCGGGAAGCATACTTCACCTCAACAAGGGCGTGTGGAACGCCTACACAAACTCAACCATACCGCTCTGGGAATGTGTAAACTGTGCCTCGCTCAACCCCGCGACCACTCTCGGAATAGCCGACAAAAAGGGCTCGATTGAAGTCGGCAAGGATGCGGATATCATAATAACCGACGGCGAATTTAACGTAAAGAAAACCATAATCGGAGGAGAAATCAAATATGAATCTTAAAGTAAACGCAAAACTCGACCCGCAATTCACGCCGCTTTCGCTCGTTTGCAAAGAAATGAAAGAGGCAACCAAAAAAGACGGACAGGATATTATAATAGCCGCCGTACGCAACAAAGGTTACACAACGACATACAAGACCCGTATTTTCCGTGACGGAACGGGACACGACGAAGAAAACTTCCGTTTTGTCGAGCGTATGACAAAGGCACTTCTTTGGGTAGCAGGCGGATATAAAATCGTAATAGCCGGCAGTGAAGTTGTCGGAAACCGTATTAAAGATGCTTTCAAGAACGGAGGTCTACGCGATTTCGACGTTCACTTTATGGAACGCGTATATGAACATCCTTTTGAGGTTGAGGTTTGCGACCTTGAAGACGCACCTGCCGATAAATCCTCCGCCGCACCCATAGGCCGTCATCTTGACGGTTGCCGCATCGGTTTCGACGCCGGAGGAAGCGACCGTAAGGTTAGCGCCGTTATTGACGGTGAAAGCGTTTATTCCGAAGAAGTTGTATGGTTCCCGAAAACCAATTCCGACCCCAATTATCACTACGAGGGCATATTAAACGCTATGAAAACCGCCGCATCACATATGCCGAGAGTTGACGCTATCGGCGTTTCAAGCGCGGGCGTTTATGTTGATAACCGCATTATGGTAGCCTCGCTCTTTCTTAAAGTTAGCGACGAAGACTTTGACAAAAAAGTTAAGAATATGTACCTCGACGTTGCAAAGGAAATCGGAGAAAATATTCCGGTTGAGGTTGCAAACGACGGCGACGTTACCGCTCTTGCCGGCGCAATGGACCTCAACGACAACTCGGTTTTGGGTGTCGCAATGGGAACTTCCGAAGCGGGCGGTTATGTTGACCCGCAGGGCAATATTACCGGTTGGCTCAACGAACTTGCCTTCGTTCCGGTTGACTTCTGCACCGATGCTATGGTTGATGAATGGTCGGGAGATTACGGTTGCGGCGTTAAATATTTTTCACAAGACGGAGTTATAAAACTCGCACCCGCTGCGGGAATAGAACTTGATGAAAATCTCTCCCCCGCCGAAAAACTCAAAGTCGTTCAAGGTCTTATGAAAGACGGCGATAAACGTGCCGCCGCAATTTATGACACAATCGGCGCATATTTCGGTTACGCGATTGCATTCTACACCGAATTTTACGATATCAAACACGTTTTGATTATGGGTCGTGTTACCTCGGGAGAAGGCGGAACGATACTTCTCGAACGCGCAAAGGAAGTTCTTGATAAAGAATTCCCCGAACTTGCAAAAAAAATCGAACTTCACATTCCCGACGAAAACTCCCGCCGTGTGGGTCAGTCGGTTGCCGCCGCAAGTCTTCCTAAAATTAAATAATTTTTGATATCCGGAACCGTCGCACCGCGGCGGTTCTTTTGCTTTGTCCGCACCCTTTGCAAACGCCCGACATAGTATGTTTTAGAAAGAAAATTTTAAATTTACTGATTATTTTCCAAACAACAAGGTAACAATAAAAACAGAAAACATATTCGGAGCGTGAAATATAAATGACAGTAAAACGCGGAGATATATACTATGCAGATTTAAGTCCGGTCGTCGGTTCGGAACAGGGTGGCATACGACCAGTACTTATTATTCAAAACGACGTCGGCAACCGATACAGCCCCACCGTAATTGCCGCCGCAATCACAAGCCAACAAGACAAAGCACGTCTTCCGACTCACATTCGAGTAAATGCCGACGACTGCGGTCTTTCAAAAGATTCGGTAGTTTTGCTTGAACAGGTGCGGACAATAGACAAACAGCGTCTTAAAGAGCGAATGGGAAGTCTTGGACTCGGAGCAATGGACAGAGTAGACCGTGCGCTTTCGGTATCGTTCGGATTGGGACAAAACGCTTTTTAAAAACGGAGCATTCGGAAGACTGAAAAGTCCAAAACCGAATGCTTTGTTTTTGCGTTTTTTTGTTTTATTTTATCCATTACGAAAAACGTCCTTTTACCGCATAATTAAAACAGTAAAAGGACGGTGCTTATTATGAAAAACATAAAGCGCGTTACGCTCGAAATAAGTTTAAAACCATTTAAATCAACCGACAGTGAAGAAATAGAAAAGGTTTGTGAAAAAGCATTTTTGCAATGGAAAAACCTACTCTGCGAGGCAGACGAAATCGGCATTATGCTTTGGGCAAGTGACGGCAGCGAAATTCTCGATTACGGCGGCAGTCTTCTTGATAAATTCGAATGGGCACGCCTTATCGGCGGCGCAAATGTTAAGATGAATTGGGACAAAAAGAACGACCCCGAGGGGCTCGGGCTGCACACTCGTTGCTATGATTATACCGAAAACCCACCCGAATATACATATGGCGACCTCAAAACAATCGTAAATATACTCAAATCGACCGGTAAACGCATAACAGGCAAGCCTGTTTTCATCGGTGCGACGTTTGACCCAGGTCCGGAATTTGCACGTTCGGACTTTAAATATAAATACCATAACGAAATCTGCGAAGGCGCGTCGATGGGTAAAAAAAGTATGGTATGCTGTTATTATACCCTCAACGCCGACAGCCGCCACTATGCGGCATATCCGAACGGCATTCCGCAGAACACCCCTTTTGGAACATTCTTCGGCAAACAGGCGCAACGCTTTTTGTCCGACTTGGATTTTGATTATATCTGGCTATCAAACGGTTTCGGTTTCGGAACGGAAACTTGGGGTGTTTCGGGCGCGCTTTTTGACGGAAAGCGTTTTTATCCCGAAAAACTCGACAATACGAGAAAAAACATTGAACGCTTTTGGGAACTCTTTACCGCGGAATGCACCTATCCCATTCAAACGCGTGGCACAAACCTAACCGTAGGAACGGATTTTGCTTCCGACGGCGTTGACCACAGTATGATATATAGCAAAAACCCCACTCTGCTTCCCCCACCCAATTCACCTTGGGCGGCACTTGACGGAAATTTCGGGTTGGAACTCGCGGGATATATGTCACGCGCGGCAGAATTACCCGACGAAGATTTTATCTTCCGCTTCTATGTCCACGACCCTTGGTGGCTCAACAGTCCTTGGATTGACCGTTACGAAGGTCAACCACACGATATTTTTCTCCCGACAGCCACTGCCCGAATTGACAAAAACGGAGATACACGTGTTGCCAATCACATAAACTTTCTCTCGATTGATAATTCATACGGCGATATGCCCGAACGTTGTCCGAACGAAATTATACCGTTTATACTTTCGTCCTACGAAAACGCACCCGACGAACCTTCACCGTTTATTTGGGTCTATCCGTTCAGAGAGTACAGCACGCTTGCCTGCGGACGTCTTGAAAAGCCGTTTTACGATGACTGGTACTTCACTGCCGCTCTCAATCACGGTTTTCCGATTAACACGGTCATATCAACAGATAATTTCGCAAAACTTTATTCCGAAAAGCCGAACCTTTTCCATGGTAAAGTTCTTGTATCCCCAATTCCGGAAGAAAACAGCGTTATCTGTGACAGCATAACACACTTTGCAAAGAATGGCGGAAACGTAATTTTTTACGGCTCGCTTAAAGGCATAGACAGTCGCATTTTATCTCTTCTCAACCTCACACACGAGCATGAACTTTGCGGAGAGTTCAGTGTGACCGACTATACCGGCATTGAAAACGAACTTCAAAAAGGCTCCCTGTCACGCACCATAAACTACGGCGGGATTTATACCGACGGCGGTATATCTGCCATTGTTAAAACGCCTTCGCCCGACACCGAAATTTTGGCTGAGGCGGAAAACAGCGACGGAAAACGTGTTATAGCGCTTTCAAACAAGGTAGGCAGCGGCAAAGCGCTCTGGTGCAGAGGATGCGACTGCTCACGCAAGCCGGTAGATGCCGACGATGCAACAAAAAAGGACGACACCGTTCATTACGACAGTTTCCCTGCCGAAATTTTAATGCGCAAAATGTGTCACTTTGTCGGATATGATTTTTCTTTTTCCAAATATGATAAATACACAAAAGAACCTGTTATTCTTATGCACCGCAGTCACTCGTCGCTTTGGTTTGAGGGATACTGCCCCGACACAACAGTGAAAATAGGTCTGTGTACGCCGATAGGCGCACCTCTGCTTTTGGCAAACGAAACGGTAATAAACGACGGCTGTACCGAATATCATATGCCGCGCGCTTGGCGTCACGAATGCCGTGTGTTCGTTGAAAATCACGAGGGCGGCGTTATTCACGCAAAAGAAACCATTCCGACCGCATACGGAGTTGAACGCCGAATTTTGGTTGAAAACCTTAAAAACGCCACGGTATATGTCATTCCGAAAAAAGGAAATCCCGAAAAAACTTTCTTTATGCTTAACTCCGAATATCCTCACTTTGTATCACAGCCATTCACCTGTGAACTCACCGAGTCACCATTCGGCAAGGTCTATAAACTTTGCAATATTTCGGGGAACTTGCTCATTTCGGACAATATATAAAAAAAGCAGGAGCGTTGCTCCTGCTTTTTGAATTTATATCGATATTCTGTGGGCAATATGAAGGTCTTCTGTGTTGATAGACTTTTTCATATTGAGAGCCTCGTAAATATCATAATTTACGATTTCACCCGCTTTGTATGCAACAACACGGTTTCCTATGCCCTCTTTAAGAAGTTCCACAGCCGCAAAGCCCATCTTTGTAGCCATTACACGGTCACGTACCGTCGGGTTTCCGCCGCGCTGAACGTGGCCGAGAACTGTTGCACGAGTATCAACTCCCGTAGCTGCCTGAACCTCGCGAGCCATTACGTTAACATCATAAACACCCTCGGAAACGATAATCAAGTAATGCTGTTTGCCGTTTCTCTTGGCATTTAAGATACGGTCGATAACCTCTCTTTGTAAATCAAACGCAACTTCGGGCACGATTATCGAAGTTGCACCAACCGCAGTGCCGACTTCCAAAGCCAAGTGTCCCGCGTGGTGACCCATAACCTCAATTATCGAGCAACGGCAGTGTGACTGCGATGTGTCGCGAAGTTTGTCCGCCATTTCGCAAGCGGTGTTCATTGCAGTATCAAAACCTATTGTATACTCGGTTGAAGAAATATCGTTGTCTATCGTTCCGGGAATACCGATACAGGGAATGCCCTGCAGTGAGAGGTCTCTTGCGCCGCGGAAAGAACCGTCGCCGCCGATAACAACCATACCGTCAATTCCGAGTTCACGGCAACTCTGTGCCGCCTCGGCAACGCCTTCAGCCGTTTTAAACTTTTCGCTTCTCGCGGTACCGAGTATTGTTCCGCCGCGTTGAATAATATCAGAAACAGACCTTGCGCCGAGATCAACAACCTCTTTGTCGAACAAGCCGTTATAACCGTTTAAAACGCCCTTGACCGTCATTCCTCTGTAAATTGCCGTTCTGACAACTGCGCGAATCGCAGCATTCATTCCCGGAGCGTCACCGCCGCTTGTCAAAACCGCTATACTTTTTGGTTTCATATATTTCTCATCTCCATAACATTATCTAGGTTATTTTACACTATATCGCCTTTTTTTGCAACCCCCTTTTAACACATTACATTAAATTCACGTATATTTTACAGCAAATTACCTAATATGTGTATTTTACGTTGCCTTTTCCGACGATATTCTCAAGTTTTTCGATAACAAAAGCAAAATTCGCCGAGCCGCAAAGCCACATTTCACGCGGCGCTAACAGGGTCTTTCGTGTGTCTGAGGCAAAAATATAAACCGGTATACTGCCACTCTTCTCTGCACCCGTGAGAGAAAGCAAAACACTTTTAATATCGCCAAGCAATTCGCTTTCCGTGCTGTCTGTCTTAATATACAACTTTTCGGGCACAGCCTTTTCCGCCGCCGCAACATCAGCCTCGGTAACGGCAGATAGGCTCTCGCAAATCAGTTCCGCAGGGCGGTCATCCCGCTCGGAAATCCGTCCCGTGACCTTGACAATACCGTCCTCGGCAAAAAGCGGTCTGTACTGCAAAAATATTTTTCCGAAGGCTATCGCATCAATCGTTCCGGTCATATCCTCAAGTACGACGCTCGCTATTTGAGTATTGCTTTTTGTCGTTTTGACTTTAAGCGAAGAAAGCAATGCAACAACCGTAACTCGGTCGCCGTCGGCAAAACCGCCGTTGATTATTTCGGCAATTCGCGTCGTTTTACTCCTCTTTACATACTTTTCGTAATTTTTCATCGGATGTCCCGAAAGGTAAAGTCCGGTTACCTCTTTTTCCATTCGCAAAAGTTCGCGTTTTGAGAGTTCTTCACACGGCTTTGCGGATATTGCGGGAGCGGTTTCCTCTGCCTCACCGAAAAGGTTCATCTGCCCGCCACCTGTTAAGCGTTTATAACTTCCAACCGCTTCCAAAACCGCATCAATATTTTGAAGCATAAAACGTCGGTTTTGTTCGAGTCCGTCAAGCGCTCCGCTCTTTACGAGTCCCTCAAGCGCACGGCGGTTCATATCTCGACTGTCGGTACGCAGGCAAAAATCGTACATCGATTTGAACTCTCCGTTTTTCTCGCGCTCTTCAATCAAACGTTCAATAAGCGTCCTTCCGAGATTTTTAACCGCCAAAAGTCCGAAACGTATGCCGTCGCCGTCGGCACTGAAATTGCTTCGGCTCTTGTTTATATGGGGTGGCAACATCTTTATTCCGAGACGCTGACACTCGGCAGTGTATTCATATATTTTTCCTGCCGAGTCAAGCACGCTTGTGAGCAGTGCCGCCATATACAGTGTGGGGTAATGACACTTCAAATATGCCGTGCGGTAGGCAACAAGTGCATATGCCGCGGCGTGAGATTTATTAAAAGCATACGAACTGAAAGCCGACATATCATCAAAGATTTTCTCGGCATCCGCTTCCGAAACGCCCCTAGCAACAGCACCCTCACACAATACCGTTCCGTCTGGTGCGGTATCGCCGTATATAAAGGCTTTTCGCTCCTTTTCCATAACGTCGTGCTTTTTCTTGGACATAGCCCTGCGTACAACGTCTGCTCTGCCGAGTGAATATCCCGCAAGACTGCGAAAAATCTGCATTACCTGCTCTTGATAGACAATACATCCGTATGTCACGTCGAGTATCGGCGCCAAAAGCGGCGTGCAATAAGATATCTTTTCCGGATTGTGGCGATTTTCAATATACTTTGGAATAGAGTCCATAGGACCGGGACGATAGAGCGATACGACCGCTATCAAATCCTCAAGACATTCGGGGTGAAGTCGGCGCAATACGTTTCGCACACCCGCCGATTCATACTGGAAAACGCCCTCGGTATATCCGAGCGAAAGCATTTCCATTGTCGGCTTGTCATTAAGTGGAATTTTTTCAATATCAAAAGATGGGTCGGTCTTTCGGATTTCCTTTTCGGTATCGTCAATAACCGTCAAATTTCGCAGGCCCAAAAAGTCCATTTTAAGCAACCCGAGTTCCTCAAGTGCCGTCATTGTATACTGCGTTACCGCCGCACCGTCATTTACGGCAAGCGGAACATAATCCGAAACCGCTCGGTCGGATATAACAACACCTGCAGCGTGGGTTGAGGCGTGACGCGGCATACCCTCGATACTTTTAGCAACCGAAACGACATCGGCGGTCTTTTCATCGGTTTCGATAAGCATTTTAAGTTCCGGCACGGTGTTTACGGCGCGTTCAAGCGTCATTCCGTGTGCATTTGGTATGAGTTTGGATATTTTATCGGTAACGGCATACGGCATATCCATAGCACGTCCAACATCGCGTACAGCCGCCTTTGCCGCAAGCGTTCCGAATGTTACAATCTGTGCCACCCTGTCCGAACCGTATTTTTCAATAACATAATCAATAACCTCACTGCGGCGAACATAGCAAAAATCGATATCCAAATCGGGCATTGAAACACGTTCGGGGTTTAAGAAACGTTCAAAAAGCAGGTTGTATTTTATCGGGTCAATTCCGGTTATTCCGATACAGTATGCCGCCAGACTTCCCGCGCCCGAACCTCTGCCGGGACCTACCGGTATTCCCTTTTGCTTTGCGAATTTAATAAAATCCCATACTATTAAATAGTAATCGACATACCCCATTTTATTAATGGTGAAAAGTTCGTATTCCAATCTGTCAATCACTTCGGCAGACGGACTGTTGCCGTAATTTTTATAAAGTCCGCTGTAACAAAGTTCTTTAAAATATTCAAAGTGGTCACGCTGACCGATATCGAAAAACGGAAGTTTTATCTTTCCGAAGTCAAAATCAAAATTGCACATATCCGCAATTTTTACGGTATTTTCACAAGCCGCCGGCACAGACGGAAAAAGTCTTGCCATTTCGTCACCCGATTTAAGATAAAATTCCTTTGTCTTAAATTCGAGAATATTCTCATCGGTGATTTTACTGCCGGTTTGTATACAGGTCAGCACCTTTTGCATTTTCCAATCGTCTTTTGAAACATAGTGAACATCATTTGTCGCAACGAGCGGTATTCCTGTTTCACGGCTTATACGAATTATATAAGGATTGATTTCCGCCTGTTCCGGAAGTGCGTGGTTTTGAAGTTCCAAATAATAATTTCCTCTGCCGAAAACGCCGTCATACCAGAGTGCCGTCTCCCTCGCCGTCTCGTAATCGCCTTTTGAAAGCAACCGCGGTATTTCGCCCGCAAGACAGGCAGAAAGCGCAATAAGGCCGCCGCTGTGCTTGGCGAGAAGTTCCTTGTCCACCCTCGGTTTGGAATAAAATCCTTCGGTAAAACCGGCAGACACGAGTTTGATTAGGTTCTTGTAGCCCTCTTCGTTTTTGCAAAGCAATATAAGATGTTGATATTCGCTGTCGAGCGCACGTATTTTATCGGTTCGGGAACGCGGAGCAACATAAACCTCACATCCGATAATGGGTTTTATTCCTCGTTTTTTCGCTTCTTTGTAAAAACCGACAGCACCGTACATAACACCGTGGTCGGTTATTGCAACTGCCTTTTGTCCAAGTGCATTTGCAGCATCAAGCAGTGTGCCGATACGGCAAGCACCGTCCAGCAAACTGTATTCCGTATGCACATGAAGATGAACAAAATCCATTTATTATCACCGATTTAAAGTTTTTCAGCCAATTCCATTATTTTCCCGAGCCTGTGATTTATGCCCGATTTACTTATTTTATTCTCACTCTGTTTGCAAAGTTCCGATAAAGAGTCATTTGGGTGATTTTTCCTCAAAAGTGCAACCTCTAAAAGTTCAGGCGGCAATGTTTCAAGCCGTCCGCTTTCTTCAAGGCGTTTTATCGCCTCGCACTGTGCCATTGAAGCAACGACGTTGCGGGAAATATTGCCGTTGTCGCAATTTTTTATTCGGTTCGTACGATTTCGCATATCCTTGAGTATCTGAACATTCATAAGTTCAAGCGAATGTACCGTATCGTTCATAACCGTCAGCAAATCTTCGATATCGGCACCGTTTTTAAAATATATAAGGCTTTTTCCCGAACGCTCGGTATAACGCGGAGATAACCCCGCCGAACAAAGCACTTCGTAAAAATCACCTGCGAGCGCACTGTTTTTGAGGGCAAATTCCGCATGGAAGGATTTTTCCGGATCGGTTATACTTCCGCAAGCCAAAAAAGCACCCCTTATAAACGCTTTCTGACAGCACTCCTTTTCAAAAATCGCCGTATTGACACCCATAAAGGCATCGCGTCCGTAGCGGCAATATTTTATGAGCAGTCGCTTGACATCTATATCCCTCTCCAGCACGATAAGATATGTCGGTCTTTTGACACCACCCTCGGATATCATAACCGAAATATCAAAACAGGCATGTAAAAGTTCCGCCAAATGCTCTGCCGTTGCTCTGTCTGCCGTCAAAAAAGATATTCCGTCACTGCAAAAAGACCTGCCGAACATAAGCATGCCGTAACATTCGGCATACCTGCAACATACGGTAGGTCTTTGATTGCATAATTCACTTTTTACATCCTGTGAAAAGGACATATTGCTCACCCTTGCTTTGCAATATCTCTATGTATAATGCTTGTACGGTAGCCGCACTTTTTAAGATATTCACCGACAAGTTCCGCAAAAACAACCGAGCGGTGCTTGCCTCCCGTACAGCCGACGGCTATCACGAGTTGACTTTTCCCCTCACTGCAATAAAGCGGAACCGCATAATCTATGAACGAAAGCAAACGACTTTTAAACTCCTGTGTTACATCGCTGTTGAGTACATAATTTTTTATGCGCTCGTCCTGTCCCGTTAAAGGACGTAACTCATCAACGTAAAAGGGATTCGGCAAACAGCGGACATCAAACATCAAATCCGCTTCGGTTGCCGTACCGTATTTAAATCCGAACGACATACAGCGTATCGAAAGTCCGTCATACGAATTTCCCAAAAAGAGCGCAGATAATTGCTCTTTTACCTGTCTGGCGGAAATTTGCGACGTTACCAAAACATAATCGGCACGCTGACGCACCGATGCCAAAAGCGCGCGCTCGTTCTTTACAGCATCGGAAAGGCTGAGTCCTGCTGCCGCAAGTGGGTGTTTTCTTCGCGTTTCTTTATAGCGCCTTACAAGCACCTCGTCGGAGCAATCCATAAATAAAATCTTATAATTCACACGGTTTTCGGAAAGTTTCGAAAGAACAAGATTTATGTCCTTAAAGCCTTTTCCGCCCCTGACATCGGTAACAACGGCGGCTTTTTCAATCTCGCTGTTGCCCGCCATCATATCGGCAAATGCGGGAATAAGTGCCGGCGGAATATTATCGACACAGTAATATCCGATATCCTCAAGCACCTTTGCTGCTTGCGATTTTCCCGCGCCCGACATGCCCGTAACTATAAGCAGTTCCACCGTTTTTACCTCCCCGTTTTAATAATTTCCTGTTCAAGCACGACCCCGAATTTATCGTAAACCGCAGTCTTTATATGCTCAATAAGCCGCAGAACATCGTCACACGTGGCATTGCCTGTGTTTATTATAAATCCGGCGTGTTTCTCGCTCACCTGCGCACCGCCGACCGAAAAGCCTTTAAGTCCCGCGCCCTCAATAAGCGCACCCGCAAAGTGCCCTTCTGGCCTTTTAAAAGCACTGCCCGCACTTGGGAAAGAGAGCGGTTGTTTGTCCTTTCGGCGGTTTATAAAATCGTTCATTCTAGCCCCTATGCTTTCTTTCTCGTCCGAAGAAAGAGAAAAGATTGCCGAGAGTATTACCTTTTTTGTTCCGCAAAACATACTTTTTCTGTAACCGAAAGAAAGTTCTTCTTTTTTTGCGGTTTTTATACTGCCGTCGATATCGATATATCTGACGGAAACAACGGTGTTTCCGGTTTCACCTCCGTATGCGCCCGCATTCATATATACCGCTCCGCCGACGCTCCCCGGTATTCCGTACGCAAACTCAAGTCCCGAAAGACCACTTTCCATACAAAAAGTGCAAAGTGAAGAGAGTGATGCTCCCGCGCCGCAAAAAACCGTTCCGTCGGGCAGAAGTTCTTTTTTATCAAGTCCGCCCGCAACGCGAATAACCGCACCCTCAATGCCATTATCGGAAACCAAAAGATTTGACCCTCTTCCGAGAATCATAAATGGAACGCTCGTTTTCTTGCAAGCATCTACAGCAACTGTCAATTCCTCTTCACTTGCGGGAGATATGAGAATATCCGCAACACCGCCGATTTTAAAGGAAGTCAGCGGTGCTATAATACCGTCCTTCTTGTATGCTATTTTTTCAACATCCAATATTTCCGATAAAACCGCTGTATCCATATTTTCTCCTTACTTCAACTTATACAAACAAGCAGCGCCGATTATTCCGGCATCATTTCCGAGTTGTGCCGCACGAATATCCGTCTGCTTTTCGACATTCTTGGAATAACGCTCAAATTCAATTATCTTGCGTACGGGAGCGATAAGTGCCTCGCCCTCGTGCGAAATTCCGCCGCCGATACAAAGAACCTCGGGTTGGAATGTATTTACGACGTTGGCAATTCCGCAAGCAACATAAAGCACAAACTGGTCAACAACGCGTTTCGCCGCGGCATCGCCCATACGCATTGCATCAAAAGCCGTTCTGCCATTGACCTTGCTTTGGTCACTGCCGACTATTTCCCACATTTTGCTGTCGGTATCTTTAACCATTTCCGCCTTGGTCTGACGAATAAGTGCAGTGGCGGAAGCATAAGTCTCCCAGCAACCCGAACGTCCGCAAGAGCAAGGTTCTCCGCCGTATACAATAACGGTATGACCCAGTTCTCCGCCCGCATTATTATAGCCTGTGAAAAGTTTGCCGTCGATTATAATGCCGCAACCGACACCCGTGCCGAGTGTTATTGTAATAAAATCGTTTGTGCCCTTGCCGGCACCAGCGGTAAATTCGCCGTATGCGGCGGCGTTTGCATCGTTTTCGATATAACATTTTATTCCGCCGAGTCTTGAAGAAACCATATCAACCATAGGAACGTTTGAAAAACGCAGATTGTTTGATGTTGCGATAACGCCGCGCTGTGAGTCAATGCTTCCGGGCGAACCGATACCGACGGAATTTATATCCGCAAGAGTGAGTCCCGCATCTTTAAGTGCAAGACTGCAAGCCGCCGCCATATCGTCAGCAATTTCCTCAGCCGGACGGGGCGCGCGAGTCTTTACTCTGCCTCTGCCGACAATTTCGAATTTTTCGTTTACAACACCAACGGCAATATTTGTACCACCGAGGTCTATTCCTATATTATACATAACATTTTCTCCCTTAAAGTATTATTTAACGTCCGAAAAACAAGCAGTATCGTTTGCATCGTTCGGCTCATCAATGCCCATACCCAAACGGTCAAGCAGATCGTGTGCGGCATTGTATCCGAGTTTTTTCTGACGATTATTCATTGCGGCAACCTCGATTATAACCGCAAGGTTTCGTCCGGGTTTGACCGGCACGGTTATTGACGGAATTTTAAGACCCAAAATCTCGGTCGTTTCATCGTCAAGTCCCATTCTGTCATAAACCTTGTTTTGATCCCAAGGTTCGATATTTATAACAAGGTCGATTTTTTCGGTGAGTTTTACCGAACCGGCACCGAATATTCGGCTGGCATTGATAATCCCTATACCGCGCAGTTCGATAAAGTGACGTATGTTTTCGGGCGAACTTCCGACAAGGGATTTTGACGAAACACGTCGAATTTCAACCGCATCGTCGGCTATCAAACGGTGACCGCGCTTTACAAGTTCAATCGCCGTTTCGCTCTTGCCGACACCGCTCTCTCCGAGCAAAAGTATTCCCTCACCGTAAACCTCGACCAAAACACCGTGGCGGGTTATTCTCGGTGCTAACTGGACATTAAGAAAAGCGATAAGTGCCGAGAGAAATCCCGATGTCGAATCGCCGGTGCGCAAAAGCGGAACGCTGTTTTTCTCGGCGGCAGAAGTAATTTCCTCTTTAAGTTCGATATTTCGTGTGACGATAACCGCAACAGGTTTTGTCGCAAAAAAATCGTCAACCGATTTTCTGAAGGCATCGCCGTCAAGTTCGTAAAGATAACTCAACTCGCTCTTTCCGAGAACCTGTATACGCTTGTTGTCGTAATACTCATAATATCCCGAAAGTTGAAGTCCGGGACGGTTGGTTTCGGTGCTTTCTATCAATATTTCGTCTGCAGAAGCAGGCAGAAAAACCTGTTCGAGCGAAAACTCTTTTATTATTTTTGCAAGAGATACGGTAAAATTTCCTCTCATATGCATTCACTTCCCTGTTTATGTTTTTCAAGCACAAGGCTCTTATACGAAGTTATTATACTTCGTATAAGAGCCTTGTGCTTGAAAAACATAAACAGGGAAGTGAATGC
>CAZMHU010000015.1:0-44222 GCA_964566175.1 uncultured Eubacteriales bacterium | reverse complement strand
CGGGACTTGAACCCGTACGTCGTGGACACACGCCCCTCAAACGTGCCTGTCTGCCTATTCCAGCACACTCGCAAATCAAGCCTAATCATTATAACAGCGTAAGGCGCATATGTCAACCTTTATTTTCAAAAAAATGCAAAAATTTTTGAAAATAATTTAAAACACAATATATTGTGTTTGAGTGCTGAGGCGGACACAATTTTTGAAAAATAATTTTTTAATCTATAAAAAAAACATTGATTTTGTATCCGTTATACATTATAATTTCAATAGAAGTGGTGAAAAGTGGAGTTAAAATCCATAAAAGTGTATCTATGTGGTGAAGGTGAGGTGGAAATTCTATGCTTTTCGGTGGTTATCAGCACACAATAGACAAAAAAGGTAGAATTGCCATCCCCGCAAAACTGCGTGACAGTTTGGGCGAAAGTTTTATGCTTTGTTGCGGAATTTCCGGAAAGCGTTGCCTTTGCGCCTACTCAAACGGTGAGTGGGACAAACTTGTTGCAAAAATTGATACGCTTCCGAACACCAAAGCAAGTACGGTTAAGCGCTTTTTATATGAAGGTGCCTTTTCGGTTGAATTTGATTCGCAGGGAAGAATACTCATTCCGAATTCACTGCGTGAGTACGCTAAACTTGAAAATGATGCACATATTATAGGTATGTCGACAAATCTCGAGATTTGGAATACGGCTCTTTGGGAAGAGGAAAAACAGCAATACACGCCCGAGGCTATGGCGGCTGTTATGGAAGAACTTAACTTTTAGGTGTGAATATGGAATTTAAACACATATCGGTATTGCTTGATGAGTCGATATCGGCACTGAACATTAAGCCCGACGGAATTTATGTTGACGGCACTGCCGGCGGGGCGGGGCACTCGAAAGAAATTGCAAAACGTCTGACAAGCGGAAGACTTATAGCACTTGACCGTGATCCCGATGCGGTAGCGGTTGCGAGCGAACGCCTTGCGAGGTTACCTGCAACGGTATTGCAGTATAATTTTTCCGATATTGATAAAGCGCTTGATTCGCAGGGTATTGAAAAGGTTGACGGCGTGTTGCTTGACTTGGGTGTTTCGTCCTATCAACTTGACAATTACGAGCGCGGCTTTTCGTATCATTCCGACGCACCGCTCGATATGCGTATGAGCAAAGAGGGTGTAACGGCGGCGGAACTTGTAAACGGTTTGAGTGTCGACGAACTCACAAAAATATTCAGAGATTACGGCGAAGAAAAATTCGCCTTCAAAATTGCATCGCTTATCGTGCGCGAACGCGAAGACTCACCGATAGAAACGACCGCACGCTTGGCGGAAATCATCTCAAACGCAGTTTCTGCGGCGTATAAACGAGCGGGACATCCGGCAAGAAAGTGTTTTCAGGCACTGAGAATTGCAGTGAACGGCGAACTCGATTGCGTTGAAGATGTAATAAATAAGGCATTTGAAAGATTGAATGTCGGCGGAATTATGGCGGTTATAACCTTTCACTCTTTGGAAGACAGAATTGTTAAACGCGGTTTTTCGGGATTATGCAAAGGATGCACCTGCCCGCCGGATTTGCCGGTTTGCGTTTGCGGAAAAACGCCGAGAGGAAAACTGCTATTTAAAAAGCCGATAGAGCCGACGGCGGAAGAAATAGAAAACAATCAAAGAAGTCGAAGTGCAAAACTTCGTGCGATAGAAAAAATAAAGGAATAGGGGAAAGCGGCATGGATAACAGCAGATATTATAATGACAGTCTGGCATATGACTTTGATATGTTTTTGCCTAAGGAAAAGGCAAAAATTGTGAAGATGCCGCAAAAGAAGAGTGTAAAGGCGAAAAGGGTTGCTGCATCTGTTGTGGCGGAACGCATTAAGTCTGCTGCGATAATTGCGTTTGTGCTTTCGGTTATTTGTGCAAATATATTCTTGCGTGTACGCATTACCGAAATCAATTCGGAAATTGCCGCAGTTAAATCGGAAATTATCGAACTTGAAAGTGAACAGACACGTTTGAGTGTTGAACTCGAAAACAAAATATCCTATAAAAATATCGAATCTGCGGCTGTGCAACTCGGAATGAAGAAAATGGACAAATCTCAGGTTGTATACATCAAGACAAATTCTACCAACGCCGCAAGAACTTCCGATGGACTTCTTTCAGCCGCAAAGGATTAAAACCGAATAATATCGGGATAGAGTTGTGAATATAAATACATATGGTTACTGAGCGGATACGAGGGTTGGAATTTTTTCGGCTCTCGTTTTCGAGCGTTATATAATTATTCTTTTTGGAGGGTTTACGGCGTGGCTAAGGTTGTTAAGAACAAACTTAATAGAATTATGTGGCGTCGTATGCTCTGTATACTGCTCGTTATGGTCGTTATTATGAGTGGTGTTATCGGCGTGCGTCTTTTTCAGATTATGGTAGTGCACGGTGAAGAGTATCAGGCAAAGGCATCTGACCAACAATTGTATGATACAACGCTTGCGGCGCCACGCGGTGATATATATGATACCAATATGAACAAACTTGCCACAAGTGCCGCTTGTTGGACGGTTTATCTTTCTCCTAATAACTTCAAGAAAATCAAAGACAGTGCGAAACTTGAAACCGTTAAACATCTCATAGCGGAAAATCTCTCGTCAATTCTCGAACTTGATTATGAAACCGTTGCGGCGCTCACCGAAAAGACCGCAAGTTATTATGTTATTGTTAAACGCCGTGTTGAAAAACCGCAAGCTGATGCGATAAGAGAATTTATTTTACAGTATAGTGATGATTACGGTCTGTCAAGTTATATCGGACTTGATGAGTCTACAAAGCGTTACTATCCGTATGATAATCTTGCGTCGACGGTTCTTGGCTTTGTCGGTGACGATAATCAGGGCCTTGCGGGAATTGAGAGTTATTACGATTCGGATTTGACAGGCGTTCCCGGTCGAGTCGTTGCCGCAAAGAACGCGCAGGGAACAAATATGCCTTTCAGTTATGAAAAGGTTATACAGGCCAAAAACGGAAATTCGCTCGTTTTGACGATAGATCTATATATTCAGTATGTTGCGGAAAAATATTTGAGTGCCGCAGTTGAAGAAACCGGTGCGGCAGAGCGTGGTGCGGCGGTAGTTATGAATGTTAACACAGGCGCGATTTTGGCGCTTGCCGTTAAGGGTGACTTTAACCCCAACGACCCGTTCACGCTCAGCGACTCGGATGCGGCACAACTTGAGGGCTTAGAAGGCGATGAACGCAGTGAACTTTTGAGTCAACTGCGAAATAAGCAGTGGCGTAATAAGGCGGTTTCCGATACCTATGAACCCGGTTCGGTTTTTAAGATTATTACCGCATCTGCGGCGCTTGAAGAAAACGTCACCAACCTTACGACAAAATACAACTGTCCGGGTTATATTGTTGTTGCCGGACAGCACTATTATTGCCATAAACATTCGGGACACGGCGTTCAAAATCTCAACGATGCGATTTCAAACTCGTGTAACCCCGTGTTTATAACTCTCGGCTCGCTTTTGGGCAAAAATCTGTTTTTGAAATATTTTGAAGCCTTCGGACTTACCGAAAAAACCGGAATAGACCTTCCCGGTGAAGTTTCGTCAATATACTATACCGAAGCGAATATGGGCCCTGTTGAATTGGCATCCGAATCGTTCGGGCAGACTTTCCAAATTACGCCGATACAACTTATAACATCTGTTGCCGCGGCGGTGAACGGCGGATATCTTGTGAAGCCATATGTTGTTTCGCAGGTGCTTGATTCCGATGGAAAAGTCAAGAACACAACATCGACAACTGTTAAACGTCAGGTAGTATCCGAAGAAACAAGTGCCGCAATGTGTGAAATGCTTGAATATGCGGTTTCTTACGGCGGTGTTAAAAACGCAAAGGTTGCGGGTTACCGCATAGGCGGAAAAACCGGTACGTCCCAGAAGGTTTCCAAAACGAATGCAACCGGTAAAAAACTTTATGTTGCGTCGTTTTGTGGTATCGCGCCGATGGATAATCCCGAAATAGCCGTTCTCGTTATGATTGACGAACCGACATCGGGTGCGTTCTACGGCGGTGTTATCGCCGCACCTGTCGGCGGACAGATTTTCTCGGAGATTTTGCCATATCTCGGCTATGAGCCGCAGTACACCGAAGAGGAACTTAAAAAACTTTCCGTAACTGTGCCGAATCTCACCGATTCGACCGTTTCTTCGGCGAAACAGCAACTCACAAGCCTTGGTTTAACTTATAAAGTAATAGGTAACGGAGATACCGTCGAAAGGCAAATTCCCACAACCGGACAGTCGGTTGGTAGGAACGGCGTCGTAGTTCTCTATACCGCAGGTGCGGAAAATGAAACCGCCACAGTGCCGAATTTCAACGGAATGACAATGGCAGGTGTTAATACTGCCGCTTCCGCCGCGGGAATAAACGTTGAGTTTGCCGGTAACACTGCATCAAGCAGCACCGTAGTTGCACACAATCAAAGCGTTGCGGCGGGAACTGTGGTTGATTATGGAACGGTAGTAACCGTCCACTTCAGAGATAACACATCGGTAGATTACGCTAACGGATGAGGTAAAGATATGCTTTTAAAAGAATTACTTCCCAATCAAAAAACCGATTTTGACCGTCTTGATATTTTGGGAATAACCGACGATTCCCGAAAGGTGAAAGAGGGCTATGCCTTTGTTTGTATAGACGGTCCTGTTGCCGACGGTCACAGTTTTGTCGGCAAGGCACTTGAATGCGGTGCTGCACTGATTATCGCCGAACGTGATACCGGCGCCGAAAATCAGATTATTGTCGAGGACACACATAAAGTCTTTGCCGAAATGTGTGAGAACTGGTTCGGCAGACCGGCGCAGTCACTTAACGTTGTCGGCGTTACCGGAACAAACGGCAAGACATCCGTGACTTATATGCTGAAAAGCATTCTCGAATACAACGGTGAAAAGGTCGGTCTTATCGGTACTATACAAAATATGATAGGCGATGAGGTGTTTGAGGCAAAAAACACCACACCCGGCGTTTACGAACTTCAAGAACTTTTTTATAATATGAAGAAGGCGGGTTGCACCTATGTTATAATGGAAGTGTCCTCACACGCGCTCGACCAGCGCAGGGTAGAGGGGGTTCACTTTTGCGTGGGACTCTTTACTAATCTCACACAGGACCACCTTGATTATCATAAAACAATGGAAAATTATATGCTCGCCAAGAAAAAACTTTTCACAATGTGCGATACCGCCGTGTTTAACTTTGATGATGAGTGGACGGAGAAACTATCTTTTGGACTTTCTTGCAAGACTGTTACCTATTCTGCTAAGAGTGATGGCGCTACCTATACTGCCAAAAACATATCATACCGTTCGGACGGCGTCGATTATGAACTTGTCGGTTACGGTACAATAAGCAGAATTATGCTTTCCACAGGCGGAAAATTTTCGGTTTACAACTCAATGTGTGCCGGAGTTGCGGCTATTATTCTCGGCTATCCTATTGCCACTGTTTCTGCCGCGCTTGCAAAACTTGACGGAGTTAAGGGTAGGGCGGAAGTTGTGCCGACCGGTAAGGATTATACGGTTATTATCGACTACGCGCATACCCCCGACGGACTTAAAAATATTCTCTCAACCTTTCGAAAATGCGAAAAGAACAGGCTTATCGTTCTTTTCGGTTGCGGCGGTGACAGGGATAAAACCAAACGCCCGTTAATGGGTGCTGTGGCGGCGAAACTTGCGGATTATGTTATAGTCACAAGCGATAATCCGCGCAGCGAAAATCCTAAGGCTATAATTGATGATATTTTAGAGGGTATGAGCGGAACAAAAACGCCTTATACTGTTATAGAAAACCGTGCCGATGCGATAAAATATGCCGTTAAAAACGCAAACAGCGGCGATATTATCGTTCTTGCGGGAAAGGGTCATGAAACATATCAGGTTTTGAATACCGGCAAAATTCATTTTGACGAACGAGAGATTATAAAGGAAGCATTAAAGGAGTGTTAATATGACGGATATTTCTCCGGTAATAGCGGCTGTTGTGGCGTTTTTGGCGACTTCACTGTCGGGACTTTACGCCTTGCCGATGTTGAAAAAACTTCATTTCGGGCAGACGATTCGCGAAGACGGTCCTAGTTGGCATAAAGAAAAACAGGGTACGCCGACAATGGGCGGAATTATTATAATATTCGGTGTGTTGCTCGGATTGTCGGTGACATATTTATATGCTATGACTGTAAAGGGCAATTTTTATTCCGAAGTGAAAACAGGCAAATTTTCTGTGATGCTCGCATCGGTGGGTTTGGCGCTCGGAATGGGTGTTGTCGGCTTTGCCGATGATTATATTAAGGTTGTAAAAAAGCGTAACCTCGGACTGACGGTGCGCCAAAAGACAATTTCGCAGTTTTTGCTAATTGCGATTTATCTTGCCGTTTTGGCTCTCTCGGGCGTTAAAACGACGTGGTTGCCCTTTGCGGGCGAAATTGATATTACGCACGGAGCAGGTCTTCTCTTTTGGCCTGTTGCATTTATGTTTATATATGGCTTTATAAACGCCGTAAATTTAACCGACGGCGTTGACGGACTTGCGGGTTCTGTTACGCTTGTTGTTTGTTGTGCGATGATGCTGTTGACAGGTTATTTGCGTCTTTACGGGGCAAACTTCTATTCGGCGGCTGTTGCAGGTGCTTGTGTCGGATTTTTGGTTTGGAATACACATCCCGCAAAGATGTTTATGGGTGATACAGGCTCACTCTTCTTGGGCGGTGCTGTTGTCGGAATTGCTTTTTCGACCGGCAGACCGGTATTGCTTATGTTGATAGGTATTATCTATCTGTGCGAAGCGTTGTCGGTAGTGATACAGGTTGCATATTTTAAAAAGACAAAAAAGCGTATATTTAAAATGACGCCGATACATCATCATTTTGAGTTAAGCGGTTGGAACGAAGAGAAAATTGTTTTTGTGTTCTCTTTGGTTTCGGTTATTGCGGGAGCGCTTGCAATACTTATATCGGCATTAGCATAAAAAATTTTTAAGAAAAGCGGTGACGGGAAATGGCAAAAGCCAAAGAAAAAGCAAAGAAATATAGCGTTTTTACATCGGGCAAAATGGATATAACCTTTTTTTGCTTAATCCTCATACTTTTGGCTATTGGTCTTGTAATGTTGTTTTCCGCAAGTTATTCATATGCGCTGACATATTACGGTAACAGTTACCGTTTTATATCGAGACAGTTGTTTTTTGCCGTTGTGGGTCTTGTGGGAATGTTGCTTGTGTCGAAAATCGACTATCATATATATCAACGTTTTGCCTTTGTGATATACGGCATTGCCATTATTCTTTTAATAGCGGTATACGCTTTCCCCGCGGTCGCGAATGTTCACCGCTGGATAACACTGGGCCCTATTCAGTTTCAGCCGTCGGAAATAGGCAAGTTTGCTATAATAGTAATACTCTCGCATTTGATATCCAAAAACAGTGCGAGTATGGATAAACTCGGCTTTGTCTTTATGTTGCTGCTACTGCTCGGCGTTGTATGCGCCCTTGTAGTCTTTGAAACGCACGTTTCCGCAACGATTTTGATTTTCGCAATCGGAATTATATTGATTTTTGTGGGCGGTCTTTCGAAAAAACTCACGGCAGTCGGCTTGGCGATAACAGGGCTTGCGGGCGTTGGCGGATTTTTCGTTATAAAATATTTCTTGGGTTACGCTTCCGACCGCCTTATGGCGTGGCTTGACCCATGGTCATATCCCACAAAAGAGGGCTACCAAACAATACAGTCGCTGCTCGCAATAGGTTCGGGAGGATTGCTTGGCAGGGGAATAGGACAGTCAAGACAAAAATATCTTTGGGTGCCCGAACCGCACAACGATTTCATTTTTTCAATCGTCTGTGAGGAACTGGGACTTATAGGCGCTATGGTAATAATTTTGATTTTTTGTGCGCTCGTTTGGCGTGGCTTTACGATAGCTATGCGTGCAAAGGATAAGTTCGGCTCGCTTTTGGCGGTCGGACTGACCTTTCAGGTCGGACTTCAGGTTGCGCTTAATATAATGGTTGTTACCAACACAATTCCCAACACGGGAATAAGCCTTCCGTTCTTCAGTTACGGCGGTACGGCACTGGTTCTGCTCTTAGTTGAAATGGGAGTTGTCATTTCGGTTTCACGCACATCTTCACTTGAAAAAAAATAAGGAGATAAGGCTATGCACATTCTGTTTGCGGGCGGCGGTACTGCGGGTCACATAAACCCTGCGCTTGCCGTTGCCGGATATATCAAAGGAAAACATCCCAATGCCGTTATAAGTTATATCGGCACGGAGCGCGGACTTGAGTCGCGTCTTGTCCGTGAGAGCGGATACGATTTTTATCCCATCGAAGTTGCGGGCTTTCAGCGCAAACTGTCGCTTGAAAATATCAAACGCAATATCTCCGCCGTCGGAAAGATGTTCTCTTCATCGGCAGAGGCTAGACGTCTTTTGAAGCAACTGCACCCGGACATTGTTGTCGGTACGGGAGGTTATGTCAGCGGCCCTGTACTGCGTGAAGCGGCAAAACTGAAAATCAGGACCTGTATTCACGAGCAAAACGCGTTTCCGGGTATTACAACAAAGGCTCTCTCAAAAATGGTTGATACCGTTATGCTTGCAATGCCCGAGGCTGAAAAACATCTCGATTTAAAATCAAAACCCGTAATAACAGGCAACCCCGTCAGAGGGGCGATTATGTCGGTCGACCGTGAGGCGGCGAGGAAATCGCTCGGTGTGGGAGACCGAAAAATGATACTTTCTTTCGGCGGAAGTTTGGGCGCGAGACCGATAAACGAAGCGGTTGCGGGTCTTATTGCCGAAAATGCGGAAAACGGAAAGTATTTTCATCTTCACGCAACCGGTAAAAATGGCTATGAAAGCACCTGCAAACTTTTGCGTGAAAGCGGTGTCGATATTGACGGTTGCGAAAATGTCGAAATCAGGGAATATATCGATAATATGGACGTTTGTATGGCGGCGGCTGATTTAGTAATATGCCGTTCGGGCGCTATTACCCTCAGTGAACTTCAGTGTTGTGGAAAACCTTCGGTTTTGATACCGTCACCCTACGTTGCGGAAAATCACCAATACCATAACGCAATGACGCTCAAAAAAGCCGGTGCGGCAGAGGTTATAGAAGAAAAGGAACTCTCAGCCGAACGTCTTATTAAAACCGTTTCCTATATGATAGACAACGGTGAACTGCTCGCTATGATGAGCGAAAAAGCAAAAAAGTCAGCTATCGACGATGCAAATGCGCGTATTTATAACGTAATAATGAGTCTTTATACAGTAGCATAAATTTACAGCACCTCATAGTATGAAATGTAGGTTTTAAAACCGATTTCGGCGAAAGGGTGCTGATAATGTCAAAACTGTATATCAACGGCGGCAAACGCCTGTGCGGCGAAATTACTTTGCAAGGCGCAAAAAATGCCGTGTTGCCGATTTTGGCGGCAACGGTTGTCTGTAAAGGCGAAAGTATAATACATAACTGTCCGTTTCTATCCGATGTCGATGCGTCGGTAAAAATTCTCGAATATTTGGGTTGCACCTGTAAACGCGAAGGCACGACACTCATCGTCAACACCGACAGTATGAACTCCTGTTGTATTCCCGACAATCTAATGCGGGAAATGCGCTCATCCATTGTTTTGCTCGGCGCCATTGCCGCAAGGCAGGGGAGAGTACGCCTGAGCAGTCCCGGCGGGTGCGAACTCGGTCCTAGACCTATCGATTTGCATATATCCGCTTTGCGACGGCTCGGTCTTACAGTAAATGAAAAACACGGATATTTGGATTGTGTGAGTGAAAACGGATTGCACGGTGCGGACATTCACTTAACTTTTCCCAGTGTCGGTGCAACCGAAAATATAATGCTTGCGTCGGTCACGGCGAGAGGGAGAACGGTTATACATAACGCTGCGCGTGAACCTGAAATTTATGATTTGCAGGTCTTTTTAAACGCGGCGGGCGGAAAAGTTTACGGCGCTGGCAGTGATACTGTGATAATAGACGGTGTACGGCAACTTCACGGTGCCGAACACACTGTAATGCCCGACAGAATTGTGGCGGCAACATATATGGCGGCGGCAGCGATAACAGGCGGAGAGGTTTTACTCAAGAATGCACAGCCCGATGATATGCTGTCGGTATTATCTGCGTTTTCCGAAATGGGTTGTTCCGTTGCTACTGCCGAAAACGAAATCAGTCTGACATCACGAAAAAGACAGAAACGTTTTCTTAATATCCGAACAATGGTTCATCCGGGTTTTCCGACCGATGCAGGCCCGATTTTTGTGGCTTTGGCAACGGTGTCAGAGGGAACGTCGGTGTTTGTTGAAAATATCTTTGAAAATAGATATAATTATATAGGTGAACTTCGCCGCTTGGGTGCAAACATCAAGGTTGCTGACCGAGTGGCGGTTATTGAGGGGAAGGGCGAACTTTCAGGTGCGCTTGTACGCTCGACCGACCTGCGTGGCGGAGCGGCACTTGTACTTGCCGGTCTCAAAGCGGGCGGTAGCACCGTTGTTGACAATGTTCACTATATTGACCGAGGTTATGATAATATAGAAGGAAATTTAAGGCGCTTGGGTGCCGATATTAAAAGGATTTGAATGATTTATGAGCGGTAACTCCGAAAAAAGAAAGACTGCAATAAAGAAAAATTCAAAAAAACGTGCCGCCCGACGGAAACGAAGACTGATACGGTTTTTTGTCGTATTTACGGTTTTGCTCGTTGTCGTCGGAGCAGCACTGTCACTAACTGTCTTTTTTCCCGTGAAAAATATCACGGTCGGCGGTGGCAGTGTTTATACAGACGAGGAAATTATTTCCGCCTGCGGTATCGTTAAAGATAAAGACAATATATTTTTGCTTTCCAAAAACGGCATAGTCGAAAAAATATCGAAGCAACTGCCCGAAAGCGGAAAAATTACCGTCGAAAAAGTATTGCCCGATACGGTTAAAGTCACCGTAAAAACGGCAGTTCCCGCCTATTATATAGCGAAAGACGATGCCCATTACGTTGCCGACAGTGAATATAAAGTCACACAGGCATTGCACGAAGCGCCGGCAGAGTGTATACAATTAAAAACCGAAAAGTTGCCGAAAACGGTTTTGGGCGAAAAACTTGATTTTAACGAGACCGATAGGGAACTTATAGAGCGCATACTCCGTCTTGCCAAGGAAAAAGAACTCATAGTTACGGGTGTTGATGTCAGTGACTTGATAAATTTAAAGTTTATTGTCGACGGCAGAATAATCGTCTCGCTCGGAAACGATGTTGATGTTGATTATAAAATTACCCACTTCGCCGCAATGTATCAAAAGATGGACGAAACGGCTCAGGGCGTCGCAAATCTCGCAAATTGGACAAGCAGTAACGCAAAATCGACATTCCGCGACGTAAAAATCGACACAGTGAATTTTTGCGAGTTACGCAACAGTTAAAAATTATAATTTTTTTGAAAATAATCATTGAAATTTTACGGCATATGTGTTATTATCATTTTGTGTAGTTGCTTAATGACAGTTATGTCTACAAAGTTTATATAAAAAGTATCGGAAGGGTTGAAAAAAATGTCATTGGAAGTTTCAAATGAGTTGGAAAATGTTGTTAAGATTAAGGTTGTCGGTGTAGGCGGCGGCGGCGGAAATGCTATCAATCGCATGGTTGATGCAGGCGTTCGCGGCGTTGAATTTGTTGCCGTTAATACCGATAAGGCTGCTTTGTTCCTTTCAAAAGCAAATCAGAAAATTCAAATCGGCGAGAAGTCTGCCGGTGGTATGGGCGCAGGCGCAAATCCCGAGCGTGGAAAGAATTCCGCAGAGGAGTCACGTGATGAGGTTACTGCCGCTATCCGCGACGCAGATATGATTTTCATTACCGCAGGTATGGGCGGCGGCACAGGTACAGGTGCGGCTCCCGTTGTTGCACAGATTGCAAGAGAACTCGGTATTTTAACCGTAGGTATCGTTACAAAGCCTTTTGCTTTTGAGGGCAAGAAGAGAATGGCACAGGCTGAAGAGGGCATTGCCGCTCTCCGCGAGCAGGTTGACAGCCTTGTTGTTATCCCGAACGAGCGCTTGAAGTTCGTATCCGAGCAGAAGATAACCTTCAAGAACGCTTTTGAAATTGCCGATGATGTTCTCCGTCAGGGTGTTCAGAGTATCTCCGAACTCATTAATGTTACCGCTTTGGTTAACCTTGACTTTGCCGATGTTACCACAATTATGAAGGATGCAGGTTATGCACATATGGGTGTTGGCTATGCCGAGGGTCGCGATAAGGCTGAGCAGGCTGCTAAGATGGCTATCAACAGTCCTCTTATTGAAACCTCAATGGACAACGCACAGGGCGTTATCATCAGCATCACTGCTTCTAACGATATCGGTCTTGAAGAAGTTGAGCAGGCTTCTTCCATCATCTCCGAAATGGCAAATCCGGACGCAACCATCATCTGGGGTGCACAACTTGATGACACTCTTGAAGACAGCATCCGTGTTACCGTTGTTGCTACCGGCCTCGGTGACTCAAAGAAGAATGCAAGCAACGATATTTCAAGCCAACTCGGTGACCTTATCAACACTAACGATTCCGATGAGGACTATATCTCCGTTCTCGATGTTTTCAACAAGTAAATATTATATTTACATAAAGAAAACGCCTATCCTGAGGATAGGCGTTTTCTTTATGGATTGCTCGTCAGCAGCAGCCGCAATCGTTGTTGCAACCATTGCCTCCGCAGCCGCCACAGCAGAGAAGGAGGATAACAAGGATGATTATCCAGCAGCAGTTTCCGCCGAAGAAACCGTTATTTCCGTTACACATATTACAGACCTCCTTTCGTCTTCATTAACATACTATGTCAGCGCAAAAAAAGTGTTACGATACTGCTGAAAAATAGGCGAAAAAATTTTTAAAAATAATGTTTGACTTTCTTAGACTTTGTGCTATAATATAATTAAAGTCAAGAAAGGTCAAAGAGATATGAAGATTAGTGATTTAATTGCAAAACGAATTATGGAAATAATAGACGAGTCGGAAATGGACATCGCCGAGATACAACGTAACGAACTTGCAAACACTCTCGGTTGTGTTCCGAGCCAAATAAACTATGTTTTATCATCACGCTTTACGCCCGAAAACGGTTATATCATAGAAAGTCGACGTGGAGGAGGCGGTTTTGTACGCATACGGCGTGTCCGTGTTAATAGGTCGTCGGCGATTATGCATATAATTAACTCGGTAGGACCTAAGGTCGATGCAATGTCTGCAAGGATATTGCTCGAAAACAGTTTGCAAAACGGCATTATCGATGAACAGGCATTTGTTTTGATGATGTCGGTAGTGTCAAACAACACACTGTCGTGCCTGCCTGTTGAATACAGAGATACGGCACGTGCGGCGGCACTCAAGAGTATGTTGCTGTCGCAGATATAGAAAGGAAGTTTTGTTATGCTTTGTGAAATTTGTAAAAAGAACACCGCAACGACGCATATACGCACTGTGATAAACGGCACGGTAACCGAAAAAAATCTTTGCGGATACTGCGCCGCAAAGAGCGGATATTCAAAATTTGTCAATAACGGCTTTGCTTCAATGCTCGCGTCGATGTTCAGTGATGAACTCGCGACAGGAAATATCAGAGAAGCGCACTGCGACTGTTGCGGCACACGCTTTTCGGATATTGCCGAAACCGGCAAAATGGGTTGCTCGGAATGTTATAAGGCGTTCAGTGATAAACTGTTGCCGTATTTGCACCGTCTGCACGGTACGACAGAACATAAAGGAAAGCGCTTGTCTGATAGGTCGGTAGCACTCACAACGGTTAATGAAAAGCCGAAAAAAGAGTGTCTGCGTGACGAAATGTTGCAAGCGGTAAAGGAAGAAAATTTTGAAAAAGCGGCGAAACTCCGCGATGAGATAAAGAAACTTGAAGAGGGTGAAAACCGTGAGTGAGTGGTATAAAAACTATGGACCCGAGGGCGATATTGCCGTCAGCACACGTATCAGAATTGCAAGAAATTTAAAATCTGTTCCGTTTCCCGCACGTATGAATGCCGAACAATTGAAAACGGTTAATTTGCTTGTAAAAACAGCTGTCGAAAAAATAGACGAGAGTGTGTGCGGAAAACTTAAAGCGATTGATATGAACAGCGTTTCGGACGAAGAGGCGGGCGCAATGGTAGAACGCCATATTATCAGTCCGGAATTTGCCGCAAACCGCAAAAACCGAATTCTTGTAATCTCGCCCGACGAGAGTGTCAGCATTATGGTCTGCGAGGAAGACCACATAAGAATTCAGGTTATAGCGGCAGGACTTGCGCTTGATGAGGCATATGCGCTTGCCGATAAAATCGATACACTGCTTTCAAATCAGTTGTCCTTTGCGTATGATGACCGCTTCGGCTTTTTGACCCAATGCCCGACTAATCTCGGAACGGGACTCAGAGCATCGGTAATGCTTCATTTACCGACGATAGAGAGCAACGGTGCTCTTGCGGTAATAAGCGACTCGGCATCGAAATTCGGTCTTACGGTGCGCGGGCTTTACGGCGAGGGTTCGAAATCTGCGGCTTCGCTTTATCAACTCTCGAATCAAATAACCCTCGGAATTTCCGAACAGTCGGCACTTGACAATTTAAAATCGATTTCGATGCAGATAATCAAAAAAGAGCGTGCTGACCGCGAACTTATCAATAAAATAACCCTTGAAGATGCGGTAATGCGCGCATACGGATTGCTTAAAAATCAGCGAATTTTATCAAGTGAAGAATTGATGAAACTTGTGTCGCGGATTAAACTCGGCAGTGCAATGGGCATAATAGATATAGACAAAACCCTGCCAATGCAGTTGCTTGTTGAGTGCCAGCCGTATATGTTGCAAAAATATAACGGTATAATGTCGCCCGACGACAGGGACATTTGCCGCGGAAAAACAGTCAGAGAACGTTTGGAGTGATACTATGAAATACAATTTTAACGGCTTTACCGAAAAAGCCAACGAAGCGCTGAATTTAGCGATAAATGCGGCGGAAAAGTTAGGGCATACCTATGTCGGCAGTGAACATATCCTTTTGGGATTGTTGCGTGTCGGCGGCGGTGTTGCGGCGAGCGTGCTTAATAATAAAGGTGTTACCGAGGATAAGGTTGAAGAATTGCTGAGAGCGACAATCGGTGTCGGCACACCGACTTCTCTTACACCGGAGAACTTAACCCCTCGCGCCAAGAGGGTAATAGAAACGGCAATATCGGGAAGCAGAAGTCTCGGAAATAATTTTGTCGGAACGGAGCATATTCTTTTGGGTATGCTCAGCGAGGGCGATAACTACGCCGTCCGCTTTATATCCGAACTCGGTGTAGACGTAACTTCCCTCACAGGCGAACTTATGAAGGCTGTCGGTATCAGGGAAGAGGGTGAACGTTCTTCCGACGGCAATGAGTCGGGTAGCCGCTCGTCGGGCAAGAACACCACAACACTTGACAAATACGGTCGAGATTTGACGGCAGAGGCACGCAAGGGAACACTTGACCCCGTAATAGGTCGCTCAGAGGAAATCGAACGCGTTATACAAATTCTCTGCCGCAGAACAAAAAACAACCCCTGTCTTATCGGCGAACCCGGTGTCGGAAAGACGGCGATAGCCGAAGGATTGGCACTTAAAATTGTCAACAAGGAAGCACCCGATGTTTTAAACAACAAGAGAATTATTTCTCTTGATTTGACCGGAATGGTCGCAGGAACGAAATACAGAGGAGATTTCGAAGAAAGAATTAAATCGGTTATCGAAGAGGTAACAGCCAATAAAGATATTATTCTCTTCATAGACGAGGTTCACACGATAATTGGCGCCGGTTCAGCAGAGGGTTCAACCGATGCAGCCAATATACTGAAGCCGTCACTCGCAAGGGGCGATTTACAGGTTATCGGTGCAACGACCATTGCGGAATACAGAAAGAATATAGAAAAAGACGCCGCACTTGAACGCCGTTTCCAGCCTGTAACGGTTGCAGAACCGAGTGAAGAGGACTCTGTTCTGATTTTAAAAGGTTTGCGCGATAAGTACGAGGCTCATCACGGCGTTAAAATTACCGACGATGCTCTGTATCAGGCGGTTAAACTTTCTTCAAGATATATAGCCGACAGATTTTTGCCCGATAAGGCTATCGACCTTATAGACGAAGCGGCGTCGAGGGTGCGTCTTAAAGTCTTTGCCGCTCCGTCATCCTTGAAAGAACTTGAGGACAAACTCGCACTGCTTGATACCGAAAAGACTGCCGCCGTAAATGCACAGGATTTTGAAAAAGCGGCACAACTTCGTGACAGCGAGAAGAAACTTCGCAGCGAACTTAAAGAAAAGCAGGATAAATGGCACGACGAGAAAGAGCATATATCGGGCGAGGTGACCGGCACGGATATTGCCGATATCGTTTCAAGTTGGACGGGTATCCCTCTTCGTCAACTGACCGAAGAGGAAAGCACACGCCTTTTGAAACTTGAAGATGTTATGCACGAGCGTATTGTCGGTCAAAACGAGGCGGTTTGCGCAGTTTCGCGTGCTATACGTCGCGGCAGGGTAGGACTAAAAGACCCAAAGCGTCCGATAGGTTCGTTTATTTTCCTCGGACCTACAGGTGTCGGCAAAACCGAACTTTGCAAAACGCTTGCCGAGGCGATGTTCGGCAGTGAAAATGCGATGATAAGACTCGATATGTCGGAATATATGGAAAAACACACAGTATCACGTCTTATCGGTTCACCTCCGGGATATGTCGGTTTTGAAGAGGGCGGACAACTGACCGAGAAGGTTCGCCGCTCACCCTATTCGGTAGTTCTTTTCGATGAAATCGAAAAAGCGCACCCCGACGTTTTCAATATCCTTTTGCAGATTTTGGACGACGGTGTTTTGACCGACTCACAGGGCAGAAAGGTTAGTTTTAAGAACACCGTAATAATTATGACTTCCAATATCGGCGCGCGCCTTATAACCGAAAAGAAGACGGCGTTCGGTTTCGGAGAGTCGGGAGTTACGGCGAAATCCGACGATATTATCAAAGAAGAGGTAACGGCGGAACTGAAAAAGGAATTCCGTCCCGAACTGCTTAACCGAATTGATGATATAATCGTTTTCAAGAAACTCTCTCACGGCGATATTACCGAGATTGCGAGAAGAATGCTCTCTGTCTTGCAAAAACGTCTGTCTGACCTGAATATCACGGCGGAGTTTTCTTCGGCGGCGGTTGATGCGGTTGCCGATGCGGGATTTGACGATGTTTACGGAGCGCGTCCGTTGCGACGAGCCATACAAACGCAGATTGAGGATTTGCTGAGCGAGCGTATGCTTGACGGTTCGGTAAAGGCGGGTCAAAAGGTGATTTGTGATTACAGTGAAGGCAAATTTACCGTTAATTCGGCGGACGAATAAAAATATACGGCGCGCGGATGCTAAAATGCGTCCGTGTGCTTTTTTATTGCTTGAAAAAACGGTTACTTGATAGTATAATATAATTTGTATATGTATGTTCATAAGAATTTTTAGAATAATAACCTTGGAGGGTTATCTTATGAACACGGAAAACAATAACACAAACGGCGAAAATGAAATTTTCGGTCAGCAATCGGACAACGGTTTTGTAACGGTAGACAGCGGCTCGCACCGACTGCACTGTTTAACGGTGATAGGTGAAATCGAAGGACATTCAGTTTTGCCACCGCAAAGCAAAACCACTAAATATGAACACGTAATACCGCAACTTGTGAGCATTGAGCAGGCGCGCGATATTGACGGTCTGCTTATAATTCTCAATACCGTCGGCGGTGATGTCGAGGCGGGACTTGCAATAGCGGAACTCATAGCCGGAATGAAAACTCCGACGGTGTCACTCGTTTTGGGTGGCGGACATTCAATAGGTGTTCCGCTTGCCGTTGCGGCAAAACGTTCGTTTATCGTTCGTTCCGCAACGATGACCATTCATCCCGTGCGAACAACCGGACTTGTTCTGGGCGTTCCGCAAACGCTTAACTACTTTGAACGTATGCAAAATCGTATTACCGATTTTGTAACGTCAAATTCCGAAATCACCAAAACCGATTTTACAAGCCTTTTGATGAACACAGGAGAACTTGTTACCGATATGGGCACGGTTATTGACGGCGAAAGAGCGGTATCACTGGGGCTTATCGATAGGCTTGGAACGCTGTCGGATGCGGTTGCGTGCCTTGAGAGTATGATTGATAAAAACAAATAAAGGCGCACACCGTGCGCTTTACATAAAGAGGAGATGTAGAAATGCCTTCAAAGAAGAGGGGAAAAACAAAAAAGAGCAGTACCGCAACAGGTATTGAAAACGCAAAGCGTGAGAAACAAATCAAAAACGGCAGACGTCAAGTGTCTTCGGTTATATGGTTTGCCGTTGCCGTGTTTTTGCTTTTTGTGGTCTGCATAAAGGGTGAAAACCTGTGGCTTAATTTACATAATTTTCTTTACGGAGTTTTCGGTTTTTGCGCCGTGTTTTTGCCGTTCTTGATTGGTCTTGTAACGGTGCTGTATGCGCTTGATAAACTTTTCGGCACGCTTTTTGCGAAGATTGCCGAGTCTGCCGTGCTGATAATGCTTATCGGCGCTGCTATCGATATTTTCACAAAACGCGACCCGTCCGCTACATTTTGGGAACACTTGACCCACGCCTATTCACTCGGAATAAAGGGCGGAGGATTTTTGGGTGCACTTATAGGCACACCGATTTTTAAGGCTTTCGGCGCGACAGGTGCGGGAATTACCGTCGTGTTGCTTTGCTGTGTATTTTTAATGCTCATAACCGGAACAACACTTATATCGCTTTTTAAATTGCTTTTCGGTTCGGTTAAAAAGTTCGGTGAACAGGCGGAAATCGCATATGCCGAGAAAATCGCCAAGGAAGAAGAAAAGGGCGAAACCGAGCAAGTTGAGGAAAAGCCTGCTTCGAAAAAACAGAAAAAATCGGGCAAGGGCAGACTTATCGATATTCCGGTTGACGATATTCCCGAAGAACGTAATCCGATACGTCCCGATATGAACGATATGCAGCAGCGTGTTGTTGCGACGTATCACGATGTTGAGAGTAGTGAAGTTTCACTGTCCGATGACGATGTGACCGATTCCGTTGCCGAAAAAGCGGAAAATGCGAAAAAAACCGCGGAAGTTTCAAACACGGTCGAAGAGTTTACGGTATCGAGTGCCGAAATCAAAAACAGCAACGGCATTGCGATAACCGACGAGGGTTACCGTTTTCCGCCGCTTTCTTTGCTTAAAGAACCGAATTGCAGCGATGCGGCAAAGGCAAACGCCGACCTTGATTCTACCGCAACACATCTTGTTGACACATTGAGGAGTTTCGGCGTTGAAACCCGCATTGTCGATATCAGCCGCGGTCCTGCTGTAACGAGATATGAACTTCAACCCTGTGCCGGCGTTAAGATAAGCAAGATTACAAACCTTGCCGATGATATTGCGTTGAACCTCGCAACCGCCGGTGTCAGAATAGAAGCACCGATACCCAACAAGGCGGCTGTGGGCATTGAAGTGCCAAACAAGCACACTTGCAGTGTCTGCGTGCGTGAGGTTATCGAGTCGCCCGCTTTCGCAAATTCGAAAAGCAAACTCACTGTTGCTCTCGGACGTGATATTGCGGGAAACGTTGTTGTTACCGATATTGCGAAAATGCCGCACGGACTTATTGCCGGTGCTACCGGTTCGGGTAAATCGGTTTGTATAAATTCGATTATAATCAGTCTTTTGTATAAATCGTCTCCGGATGAGGTTAAACTTTTACTCATCGACCCAAAGGTTGTCGAACTCGGAATATACAATGGCATACCGCACTTGCTCGTTCCTGTTGTTACCGACCCTAGGAAAGCATCGGGTGCGCTCGGTTGGGCGGTAAGCGAAATGGAAAAACGCTACAAAATGTTTGCCGAAAACAATGTGCGTGACCTTTCGGGTTATAATAAACTCGCCGAAAAGGACGATACAATCGTAAAAATGCCGCACATCGTCATAATAATAGACGAACTTGCCGATTTGATGATGACCGCACCTAATGAGGTTGAGGAATCAATCTGCCGTATTGCCCAAAAGGCACGTGCTGCGGGAATGCACCTTATAATCGCAACACAGCGTCCATCGGTAGATGTTGTAACAGGACTTATCAAGGCAAACGTTCCGTCGAGAATAGCCTTTATGGTTTCGTCGCAGGTCGATAGCCGAACAATACTCGATGTCGGCGGTGCGGAAAAACTTCTCGGTAGGGGCGATATGCTTTTCAGTCCCGTAGGCGCAACAAAAGCAAACCGCGTTCAGGGTTGCTTTGTCAGCGACGATGAAGTTGAGGCGGTTGTCGAATATGTCAAGGCAGATCACACGATCGAATATGACGAGGATGTTATAAACGAGATAGAACGTCAGGCGGCGATTGAGAAAAAACAGAAAACAGGTCTTGCGGAGGACGGCCCTTCCGATGACCCGATGTTGCAAAATGCCATTTCTGTCGTCGTCGAGGCGGGACAGGCATCAACATCGCTTTTACAGCGAAAATTAAAACTCGGATATGCCCGTGCCGCGCGTATCGTCGACGAAATGGAGCAAAGAGGAATTGTCGGCCCATATGAGGGTTCAAAACCTCGTCAGGTTTTAATCTCGAAGGCGCAACTTCAAGAACGAATGGCCATGACCGATGAAGAACAATAAAAGCCGAAGAATTATATTTGTCTCTCTTGCTCTGGCATTGCTATTTTTGCTTGATGTGTGCGGTGTTACCGATAAGGCGATTTCTCTTGTGTTCGGCAGAAACGAAAATTATGATTATGTACGCTTTTTGGATATCGGTCAAGCCGATTGTACGCTTATACACACATCGGGTAAATATTTGCTGATAGACGCGGGTAATAATAATGATGACGGCTTTAAGGTTGAACGCAAACTTAGAAGTTTCGGCGTGAGTGAACTTGAGGCGATTATCGTCAGTCACGGTGACAGCGACCACGCGGGCGGACTTTACCGCACTATGCAAAGTGTAGACGTAAAGCGTATAATATGTTCCGACAGTTTCTTTGACGAATGCGGCGTTTTGGCGGACAGTATAAAAAATATCGCAAGTGAAAACGTAACGGAAATTATAACTGCGAAGGCGGGAGACACATTCTCGCTCGGCAATACTAAAATATATTTTATTTGGCATAGTGCAACCGATAACGCAAACGACAGTTCGCTTGTCGCTCTTGCGGATTGCGGCGGCGTTCGCATATTCTTCGGCGGCGATATTTCGAGGAAAACCGAACAAGAGATTATAAACAGCGGAATTTCGGTTGATTGCGATATACTAAAAGCATCGCACCATGGAAGTAACGGAAGCAGTTGTGACACCTTTTTGTCTGAGGCATCGCCCGAATACTGTGTTGCCTGTTGTGGCAAGGACAATATATACGGCTTTCCCGCAAAAGGCTTTTGTGAACGTATTTCCGCACACGGAATAAAACTTTATACTACCGCACAAAACGGCGATATTACCGTTAATACGGAAGATAAAAGCATTTTTTGCACAAGAAAATAATGCAACCCGTAAATGGGCTGCATTACTCTCAGTCGGCTTCGGTAACGGCGCTGTCTCTTTCTCTGAAGAGAAGTGAAATGCACCAAACACCCGCCAAAGCGACTACCGTATATATTATTCTGCTGATGACGGAATCGGCGCCGCCGAACAGCCAGGCGACAATATCAAACTGAAAAAGTCCGATACTGCCCCAGTTGAGCGAGCCGATTATTGTGAGTATAAGGCAAATTCTGTCAAGCATCAAATTCAACTCCTTTTAGCGTTTGTATATATTTTGCACAGATGTGCTTGAAAATATTCAATTTTAAATTACCGACGGAGGTATTATTATGGAAAACAAAAGAATTTTGGCGTTCGATTTCGGCGCATCAAGCGGAAGAGCGATGATTGCCGAATTAAAGGACGGAAAAATCACAACAAAGGAAATTCACCGTTTTGCAAACGACCCGGTGCTTGTCGGACGTAGACTCTCTTGGGATATACTCAGGCTTTTTCACGAGATTAAGCAGGGAATAGTCTTGGCAGTTCAGGACGGCGGATTTGATTCTATCGGTATTGACACTTGGGGTGTCGATTTCGGCTTGATTGACGAACACGGTGAACTCATCGGAAATCCGGCAAACTATCGCGATACTCGCACGGAAGGTATGCCGGAAGAAGTTTTCAAAATCATTCCCGAGAAGGATATATATTCGGTTGCCGGTACACAGAGAATGAGTTTTAACACCCTTTATCAACTTTATTATCTTTCAAAGTACCGTCCCGATACCCTTGCACAGGCAAAGACCTTTTTGATGATACCTGACCTTTTTGCATATTTCCTCACAGGCGAAAAGCGTCTTGAATACACCAACGCATCAACCACAAATATGCTCAATGCCGAAACAAAGCAGATAGATTACGGTATGCTTGAAAAACTCGGTATAAGGACGGATATTTTCCCGAAAATGATTTTTCCCGGCGAAACATACGGAATGCTCCTGCCCGAAATTTGCGAAGAACTTCACTGTAAAAGCGTTCCGGTAATTGCCGCACCGACACATGATACTGCGTCTGCGGTATGCGCCGTTCCCACCACATCAAAGGATTACGCATATATAAGTTGCGGAACTTGGTCATTGATCGGCACTGTTATCGACAATCCCATTACAACCGAAACTTCTTGCAATGTCGGCTTTACAAACGAAGGTGCATATGACGGAAAAATCAGATATTTGCGTAATATTATGGGTCTGTGGCTTATTCAGCAATCACGCGGCGAGTGGAAACGTCAGGGACTTAATGTTTCCTTTGACGAAATGGAAAACAGCGCCCGCGAGGCAGAACCCTTTAAGTGTTTTGTAAACCCCGATGCTGCCGATTTCGTAGCACCCGGCAATATGCCGAGCCGTGTTGTCGAATTTTGCAGAAAAACCGGCCAGTACGTTCCTCAGAATATGGGTGAAATATTGCGCTGCATCTATCAGAGTTTGGCTATGAAGTATCGTGCCGCAATAGCCGAAATGGAGAAACTCACAGGACAGAAGTATGAGTGCATTCATATGATAGGCGGCGGTATTAAGGATAAACTCCTTTGCCAGATGACTGCCGATGCCTGCGGAATGCGCGTCGTTGCCGGCCCTGTTGAGGCAACGGTTACGGGCAATATAATAAATCAACTTATGGCGTTCGGTCTTATAATGGACGACAGCGAGGCAAAGCAGATTATTATAAACAGCACCGATATCAAAACATTTACCCCGAACAATACCGAGGATTGGGAAGCGCACTTTGAAGAATACTGCAAATATTAAATGCAAATATTAAATTGAAGGTTTCACTTGAAAATTTTTTGAAAATGTGTTATAATTCTCCTAACGTGTAGCAGAAATGCGTAAGTCCGGTTATGGACTTACGCATTATTTTTTTGCGTTTTCGGAGGTATTTATGAAAGAAATCAAACAAAACAAAATGGAAACCGAACACTTGAAAAAGTTGTTTTTGAAAATGGGATTGCCAATGATAATATCAATGGTCTTGCAGGCACTTTATAACGTCGTTGACAGTGTTTTTGTGGCAAATATCGAGGGCGTAGGTACGCTTGCGAATGAAGCACTGACTATCGCTTTTCCGATACAAATTATGATAATCGCCATAGGCGTCGGCACAGGAGTGGGACTCAATGCACTGCTTTCGAAAAGTCTGGGCGAGGGAAATCGTGAAAAGGTCAACTCCATTGCCGGCAACGGAATATTTCTCTTGTTCGTTATTTATGCGGTGTTTTTGATTTTCGGATTTTTCTTTTCAAAAGCATTTATAGGACTTTTTACCGATAACAGCGAAGTTTTGAATATGGGAACATCATATTTGAAAATCTGTACCTGCTTATCATTCGGCTCAATCGGCTATACGATATATGAACGTTTTTTACAGGCAACCGGAAAGACAGTCTATTCTACAATATCGCAGATTTCGGGTGCGCTGACAAATATATTTTTGGACTATATCTTTATTTTTTCGCTTAAAATGGGTGTTGCGGGCGCAGCGTGGGCGACTGTTATAGGTCAGTTTGTATCACTTTTTACCGCAATGGCGTTTCATTATCTTAAAAACACCGAAATCGGCGGAAGTCCAAAATATATAAAGCCGTCGGCGGGTATTATAACCGGAATATATAAAATCGGTGCATCGGCGGCACTGATGCAGTCATTGCTTTCGGTTATGATGGCGGGTATGAACGCTATACTCGGCACTGCCGATGTTGATTCCTCGATTTTGGTCGGCTCTTTCGGAATTTATTATAAAATTCAACAGGTTGCGCTTTTTTCGGCTTTCGGTCTTTCCAATACCGTTATTACCATACTTTCGTTTAATTACGGTATGGGTAGTAAAGAGCGCTCACGCGACTGTATAAAATACGGAATAATCGATACGGCTGTGACAATGTTTGTAATAACTGTACTGTTTGAAATAACGGCACATCCGCTGTCGCAACTTTTCTCGCTCACCGGCGGCTCAAGTGAGGTACTGGTAGATGTTTGCGCTCGGGCAACGCGTACGGCAAGTATAGGGTTTGTCTTTATGGGCTTTTCGGTTGCGGTACAGGGCGTCTTGCAGGCACTCGGATATGCAGTAAAGCCGCTTGTGTTATCCTTTTTGAGATTGGTCGTGTTTGTTTTTCCGACCGCGTTATTTTTTGTGCAAAGCGAAAATGTATTGGAGATCCTGTGGTGGACTTTTCCGATTGCCGAGGTATTGACTGCCGTTTTCGCATATATTTTCTTGATTAGTGTAATAAAGCAAAAAATTGACAAAATGCAGTAAAAATCTTGGAAACTCACTTTTAAAGTCCCAATATTAGGACTATATACTTGTTATTATATTCTCAAATAAACGAAGGGAGATTTTAGAAATGGGGATTTTCGGAGATTTATTTGATTTTAACGGTGACGGAAAGTTAGATTTTGTCGAACAGGCCGCCGAGTTTGAATTATTGGACGAATTGACAAGTTCGGACTCGGATGATGACGACGATTTTGATGACGATGATTTTTAAGGATGGAAAAGATGAGTTTTAAAATAGGTTTTACTTTTGAAGACAAAAAAGCGGACAGTACGGTTAATAAAATTGCCGCTATGGAAAACAGCGAAGAGTCTTTAGTTGCAAGAAAATCGGTTGTTGATGTTTTCTTTGCAAAAAGACATCTCACCTGCAGTTACTACAACGATATGTTTGACCTTAAGGTCGGCGACTGCGTTTATGTTGACGGCAAACTTGCCGGTATGCTCGGCAGAGTTGTTGCCGTGGGTCACAATTTTAAGATTAAACTTTCGGATTACAAACGTGTTATAGGCGTTGTTAATACAAATGTTTCCGGCGAGTTCAATTTTGCGGGTTCACATTTGATAACCACCGACAGATACGCCCTGAATTATGAGCGCGCGATTACTTGGTTTAAAGCGCCCGAAAGCGGGGAAGAGGAAACGGTTTCTTCGTTTGACGATAAGGTATTTAATATTAACAATCTCAGCGAAATGGGTATAGACGAAGAAGTTGCCGAAGGCGGCGCTGAATATTATGAGGAAAACTGTGTTGAGTATATTGAACTGAACGCCGGACACGGCAGAGCCGTTGTTACAGGCAGCAGAGCATATGAGATTGAATTTGAGTTTTCAAACGGTGATATAAGCGGTCTTGTTTGCGAATGCTATCGTGCAGAGGTGTGCAAGCACGAATTTGCCGTTATGTTGCAACTACGTGAAACGCTCAAAATTATCGAAGAAGAATATCCTGATGTAGATACCGACGGCTATCTTGCGATAATCTCCAAAAGGCGATTTTTTGAGTTTGTTTTGAATAGCAAGAAAAACGGCGGATTTTGTCTTTCATAGGCAAAATGTGCTTGAAAAGGATGCCTTTGAGTGTTAAAATAATAATGGTACAGGGTTGACGCACGACTGAAAGACGGTGGGCAAAACCGAAAACAGTCGTGCAATTTCAAAAAACACATCGATTATGTGCCGTTGAAAATAAGAAATTTTAAAAAATAATGCCGTATTTTCATTTTTATGCTTGACAATTACACTACAGGTTGATATAATAACATAGTCAGCGTTGTGATCCATTAGCTCAGTTGGCAGAGCACTTGACTTTTAATCAAGGTGTCCGGGGTTCGAATCCCCGATGGGTCACCAAGAGAAATTCCGCTTAAACAGTGGGATTTCTCTTTTTTTATTTCACGTATACGGAAATAAAAAGTTTCTTTCTAACACTTTGTTAAAAAAATGAAAAATTAACGTGTGACCACGGCACGGATTTATGTATCGTCGGCAAAGCCAAAGTCGAAATTATTTATTTTTTCTTATCTTTGCTCTTTTTGGTAAAAAAATTATTACTTTTATATTTTAAGTGCATACTAATCTCAAAAGTGAGGTTTTGTTATGTGTACGGCTGTTTCGGCTTTTGAGGGATATTATCTTTTTGGAAGGACTCTTGACTGGATGGAGTCGTTCGGAGAAAAAATTATCATAACGCCGAGAAACTGTCCTTTGAAATTTCGCGAGGGCGGTGAAATGAGCAAACACTATGCCGTTATCGGTATGGGAATTGAAAAATCAAACTATCCGTTATATTTTGACGCCTTTAACGAAAAAGGACTTTGTATGGCGGGACTCAATTTTCCCAAATACGCTGTTTATGAAAGCAGGGCAGAGACTGAGTACAAAATCGCATCGTTTGAACTCATTCCGTGGATTTTGGGTCAGTGCCCGTCTGTCGATGCCGCCGAAAGGATCTTGAAAAATATCGCAGTAATCGACGCCGCTTTCGACAGCGAACTTCCGCCCTCGCCGCTACACTGGATAATTTCGGATAAGACCCGCTCTATAACCGTTGAACCATTGCAGGGAGGTGTTAAGATTTTCGATAATTCGCTCGGCGTACTCACAAACAGTCCTCCGTTTGATTATCAAATGACCAATCTCTCAAACTATTACGCCCTCGGAAACGGCGAAAGACCGTCGGGCTTTTATAACGAAAAGCCTTGCAGTTTCGGTTCCGGAGCACTGGGCCTGCCTGGGGATATGTCATCGGTTTCGCGTTTTGTTCGCACTGCTTTTAATAAAATTACGGCAGAGTCGTGTTTTAAGCGAGAAGAAAGCATAACTCGCTTTTTTCATATTCTCGAATCGGTCACGCAGATAAAAGGCTGTGTGAGGGTTGATAGCAAAAACGAATATTCGCTCTATACTTCCTGTTGCGATACCGCAAGCGGTGTTTATCATTATAAAACCTATGACAACGCCACGGTGCAGAGTGTTGCATTGACCGATTTTTCGTTGGACGGCACGCAACTTATTTTTTGAAAAATGTTCTTTTCAACAGCGCTGTTTTTTGGTATAGTATTAGTAACAGGCGGTGATACAAATGGAGCGCATTGAAAGACTGAAACAAAAAGCGGCGGGACTGCCTACAACACCCGGCGTTTATATTATGAAAAACAAAAAGGACGAGATTATATATATCGGCAAGGCAAAAGTTCTTAAAAACCGTGTTTCACAGTATTTCGGACTCGGCAATCAGCATACGCCGAAGGTAAAACAAATGGTTTCATGCGTTGAGGATTTTGAATATATTCTCTGTGACAGCGAATTTGAAGCCTTTATACTCGAAGCATCAATGATAAAACAGCACAAGCCGAAGTATAACATTCTTTTAAAGGACGATAAAGGGTATTTTTATATTAAAATTACCGATGAGATGTGGCCGCGTATTCGCTCGGTCAAACAGAAAGAGGACGACTCGGCACAGTATATCGGTCCGTATAATTCGGGCTTTGTCGTCAATCAGACGGTTGATGAGGCAAATAAAATTTTCAAACTACCGCAGTGCAACCGCACTTTTGACCGCCGTTACGATAAGCCTTGTCTTAATTTTCATATCGGCCTTTGCAGTGCGCCGTGCTGTAAAAAGATAGCGCACAGCGATTATATGGAAAGTGTACGTTCGGCGATGTCCTTTATAAAGGGCGAAACCGCCGATGCCATAGGTGAATTGACTGCGCGTATGGAAAAGTGTGCCGAAAGACTCGATTTTGAAACTGCCGCACGTCTGCGTGACCGCATTGCGGCTATAAAGCGAATACGAGAAAAACAAAAAGTTATATCTTCAAAATATCCTCGGCAAGACGTTATTGCGTTTGTCAAAGAAAACGAAAAGTGCTGTTTTTGTGTGCTTTCGTTCAGTTATGGTCATCTTATCGACTGTTCGCAGTATATAACAGATGTCAATGACAGCGATGAAGTTTTGCGGTATGAATTTATACAAGGCTATTATTCGGACGATAGGGAAGTGCCGCCGGTTATTGCGACCGACGGTGTTGTGGCGGACGAGGAACTCCTTGTGCGTTGGCTTTCGATGAAACGTGAGGGAAAAGTCGAACTTTCCGTTCCGAAAATCGGCGATAAATATAAACTTGTCGAAATGTGCAAAAGTAATGCCGCAGAGTATCTCTGCCAACAGAATAATCGCACAGGCGCGCAAACACAGGCGATTGATGAACTTGCCGCTTTGCTCGGACTGAAAAAATCCCCGCGGTATATAGAGGCGTATGATATTTCCAATACTGCGGGACACGAAAACGTTGCGGGAATGACGGTGTTCTTTGACGGAAAACCCTTTAAGAGTGCATATAGGCGTTTTAAAATACGGTCTTTTGAGGGTCAGGACGATTATGAGTCAATGCGTGAGGTGCTGCGTCGCAGATTTGCCGAATATAAAACCCATAAAGGCGAAAACGAAGGCTTCGGCAGAATGCCCGACCTTATTTTGCTTGACGGCGGACAGGGTCAACTTTCCGCCGCAAGACAGATTTTGAGCGAAATAAAAATAGATGTTCCTATTTTCGGTATGGTTAAGGACAGCAAGCACCGTACACGTGCTATCGCGGCGGACGGCGGGGATATTGTTATCAAAGCGAACCGTCGAGCATACACCCTTGTTGCTACCATTCAGGAAGAAACCCACCGTTTTGCGATTGAGTATCACCGCCGCCGTTCACGCAAAACAGCACTCTCAACCCGTCTCACCGAGATTGAGGGTGTCGGAAAGACGCGCGCAGAAACACTGCTCCGTCATTTTAAGACACTCACCGCTATTGAGGACGCTACGGTCGAAGAACTTGCAAGCGTCAACGGTATAACGCTGCCTGTGGCAAATAATATTTACGATTATTTTCACGAAAAATAATTTTTTTGCAACTTTTACCCGATTTTTGCGTGTATAAGGGTGAGGGGGGATAAAAATGGAAGACAGTAAAATTGTTGAGAGATATTGGCAAAGGGACGAACAGGCAATAAAACTGACAGAAGAAAAGTACGGAAGATATCTGCTCAAAATTGCTTTTAATATCCTGCAAGACCCTGCCGACAGCGACGAATGTGTCAACGATACATATTTGAAGGCGTGGAACAGTATGCCGCAAAACCGACCGAGCGTGCTCTCGACATATCTCGGAAAAATCACCCGCCGACTTTCGGTTGATGTTTTCAGAAAGAAGAACGCCGACAAGCGTGCGGCATCGCAGTATGCCATTTCGCTTGACGAACTTGATGAGATTATCGGCGGAAACGATATAACCGTCGGTAAAGCCGAAGTTGATGCCTTGGCGGCGGCAATAAGCACTTTCTTGAAAGGCACGTCATCTGTGGTGAGAACCGCCTTTGTATGCAGATATTATTTTTCGGATTCGCTCGAGGATATCTCGCTTTACAGCGGTATGAGCGTGCCGAAAATTAAAAGTCTTCTGTTTAGGACGAGAAAAGAATTGCGTGAATATTTGTTAAAGGAGGGCTTTGATTTATGAACATAGACGATTTCAGCGATGCAATGGGAAGAATTGACGATTCTATTATTATCAAAACCGACAAGAAACGAAAAAAGCGTAAAAACGGTACGGTTATAAAAATTTGCGCCGTTGCCGCCTGTGTCACGTTGATAATAGGTGTTGCTTTATCGGCACCGAGTTTTTTGAACAGTCCGACTTTTTCTTCGACAGACAGCATAAATCCGTTTGGCACCGTAAAGGCTATCGAGGCGGAATATCCGAAAATGGCACAATATCCGAAAGATTTCGACGACGAAACGGATGCGGCGTATGAAGAATGGTTTGATGGCCTTCGGGAGCGGCGCAACATTAAAATCGAAAAACCCGAAGCTCTGCGCGCTTTTTACGAAAAAACGCTTAACGAATTTTTGCTTGAGGCGAGGGAAGTTAACGTTTCATATTCGCCGCTTAATATATATATTGCTCTTGCTATGCTTGCGGAGACTTCAGGCGGCAACACGCAAAAACAGATACTAACCCTTTTGGGGGTTGAAAATCTTTCTGAACTCAGAGAGGTTGTCGGTGCGGCTTGGAACGCAAACTACTGCGATGACGGAACTGTTAAAAGCATTTTGGCTAACTCGCTTTGGCTTAACAATTCCGTGAATTACAATGCCGAAACGCTAAATATCTTAAAAGACAAATACTATGCTTCAAGTTTTTCGGGCGATCCGTCGGACAGTGCTTTTTCAAAGCGTTTGCAGACGTGGGTCAACGAGCAAACCGGCGGACTCCTAAAGGAACAGGCAGATGATTTGTCGCTGACCGATACTGTTTTGGCGCTTGTCAGCACGGTATATTTCAAAGCGAAATGGGACAAAACGTTTCAGAAAGAAAACACAAAAGAACGGGTTTTCCACACACAGAGAGGGGACAAAACCTGTGATTTTATGAAGGGCTCGGACGTCGGAACGGTGTTTTTCGGCAGTGATTTTATTGCTGTACGAAAGTCCTTTGAAAACAGCGGAAATATGTGGTTTTTCCTACCGAATAAAGGAAAAACGACCGACGATGTTATAAAAAGCGGTGAACTGCTTGACGCTGTACTCGATTTCGATAATTTTAAGGACAAAAAGGAAATGACGGTAAAACTCTCTGTTCCGAGGTTTGATGTTACGTCGAAAATCAATTTGAAAAATGCTCTTTGCAATTTGGGCGTTGTCGATGTGTTTGATGTGTCACGTGCCGATTTTTCTCGCGTTACGACCGATGAGTCACTCTTTGTGAGCGATGTCGAGCACGCGTGCAGAGTGAAAATCGACGAGGGCGGTTGCGAGGCGGCGGCTTTTACAGTTTTTAAAGAAGCAGGAACGAGTATTGCACCGGATGTGATTGATTTTGTTCTTGACAGGCCGTTTGTATATGTTGTAACCGGTCTTACCGGTATGCCGATGTTTGCAGGCGTTGTGAATAATCCGTAAAAAAGAACACAGGTGAGGGTTTTCCTCACCTGTGTTTCAGTATATCTCTCAAATTGTCACGCTCGGCGGTGTTGGCTGAATTTGAAGAAAACAAATACGAATAGGAAAACAGCGAAAATCCGTCACACTCCGCTTGACGGAGATTTGTTATCTGACGTTTCAAAATATCACTGTTTTTTTGCCATTCGTCGGAATTGTCTTCCGTTCCCGCCTTGTATGCCGCAAGTCCGATAATAAGTTTCGCGCCGTCGTTTCGTTTGAGCGATACCCACTTTTTCACCATATTATTAAACCGATAATTGCTGTCGGGATATTCAAAACCCCAATAAATCTGGGGAACTATGTAATCGACAAAACCATTGTCGGAAAGCCAGGCTTCAATATCAGCATAGCCGTTTTTTTCAGTGTATTCGCCGTCAATGTGTGCACTCGGACTAATCCCAAACAGTACGTCTGCCCGCTCTGTTATACCTTTTACTGCCGAAACAAGCGTGCTTATATTGGCTTTTCGCCATTCGGACAGCGAAAGCGGACTGCTCGATGTGTTTGCATATGCGGCATAACTCGCACTGTCAAAACTTTCGTCGGCAGTGGGATAAAAGTAATCGTCAAAGTGTATTCCGTCAATATCATAATTATCGACAATTTCTCTGACACCGTTTAAAATCAGTGTTCTGACTTCGGGAGATGCGGGATTAAAATACAGTTTTTCACCGTAGGAGACAACTCGGTCGGCGGTGTTTTCGTCCGCAGTCCACTGCTTTGCGATATGCGTATCGCACAAGGTGTTTATATCGCCGCTCGAATTACTTATACGGTAGGGGTTAATCCAAGCGTGAATTTTAAGACCTCTGCTGTGTGCCGCCGCTGTCATCAAGGCGAGCGGGTCGTATTCCGGCACAGCGCCTTGCGTTCCCGTGCAATATTCCGACCAAGGGAAATAATCCGATTTATAAAGAGCGTCGGCATTGGCACGCATATGAACAAAAACCGTATTAAGGCCGAGTGCCGATATGTTATCGAACATAGTATCGATTTTTTGCGAAACAAGGTCGGCGTTCAGTTCCGAAAAACAGTATTCGTATACCGATATCCATACCGCCTTTATTTCTTCATTGGACGTTTTTTCTTTGTTTTGATACTTTTCGGACGGAGTGCAGGCGGCAAGAAAAATCAAGACCGCCGCAACTGCAAAAATCACGGCTTTTTTCATTTTTACCTCTGTTTTATTGAAAAAATTGAGCAAGTGTGTTATTCTTTAGGTATTATATTATATACGGTGTTAATATGAAATATGTTGGAATATATTTTTTGATAATAAGTTTTGTTTCAATTGCGGTAACGGTATATGATAAGGGTGCTGCAATGCACGGTATTCGCCGAATACGTGAGCGAACGCTTTTACTGCTTGCCGCATTTGGCGGTTCGGTTGCGATGTATGTTGCGATGAAGTTTATACGGCACAAAACTCTTCATAAAAAATTTATGCTCGGTATACCGGCTATTTTTGTTTTACAGGTGATTTTACTGTTTTTACTTTACAAATTCGGTTGACAAACCCGTTTTTTGTGATACAATAAATTTATCTTCAGGGCGAGGTGTAATTCCTCACCGGCGGTTAAAGCCCGCGAGCCGCTTTGTGCGGTTGATTTGGTGTAATTCCGAAGCCGACGGTACAGTCCGGATGAAAGAAGAAAGAAATGTGTCTTTTTGCCCGCAGAAGTTGCGGGTTTTCTTGCTTTTTAGGGGGATCTTTTATGGCAGGCAAAACAGATTTGAAAAAACTTTCGGTCAGTGCAATGCTGTGTGCAATGGCGTTTTTGATGACATTTTTATTTAGGTTTAAGGTGTCTTTTCTGACCTTTGATTTAAAGGATGCGATAATTTCGGTTTCGGCACTGCTCTACGGCCCGATATACGGTATTGCGAGTGCACTCACGGTTGCCGTGCTGGAGTTTTTGTCGGTCAGCGATACCGGCGTTTACGGGCTTATCATGAACGCACTTTCAAGTTGCACCTTTGCGATTGTTTGCGGAACGGTTTATAAATACAAGCGAACCTTTTCAGGCGCTGTGCTCGGCGTTGTTTTTTCGGTCTTTGCCGTTACGGGTATTATGATGATTGCCAATATCTTTATAACTCCGTTTTATATGGGTGTTGAGCGCGGTGATGTAATAAAACTCATTCCAACGCTCCTATTGCCTTTTAACTTTTGCAAGGCAATAATAAACGCATCTTCCACAATGTTGATATACAAACCCGTTACCTCGGCATTGCGGAGAATGGGCGTGCTCTCGGGTGAGAATAGGCACACATTCAATATGAAGACTGTGATCATAGCCGCGGTATCCGTTATCGTAATAATCGTTGCGGTTCTGTTTATAATACTGTATATGAACGGCGCATTTGAACTGTTTTAGTACATCTTGGGTATTGACAAACCGATGTAATGCGGGTATAATTACTCTATTAAAATTTAATGCTTTGTTTAACTTGGTTTTAAAATTTTATATTTCCTTATCAAGAGTGGCGGAGGGACAGGCCCCGTGATGTCCGGCAACCTGTGAAAGCAAGGTGCTAAATCCTGAAGATGAGGTAATTTTCCCGCCTCGTTTTAGGCGGGTTTGTTTTTTTGGAGGATTTTTTATGAGTAGGTTTTTATTCACGTCGGAATCGGTAACCGAGGGTCATCCCGACAAGGTGTGTGACCAAATTTCAGATGCCATTCTCGATGCAATAATCGAAAAGGATAAAGACGCGCGTGTTGCGTGTGAAACCTTTTGCACTACCGGCGTTGTCAATGTTATGGGTGAGATTACCACGTCCTGTTATGTTGACATTCCGCAAATCGTACGCGATGTTGTTAATGAAATCGGTTATGATAACCCCGATGCCGGATTTAACGGCAATACCTGTGCGGTTATGACTTCTATCGATAAACAGTCGTCCGATATTGCTCTCGGCGTTGATAAATCGCTTGAGATTAAAAATGGAGATGAGGACGAACTGAATCTTCACGGCGCAGGCGACCAGGGTATTATGTTCGGCTATGCCTGTGACGAAACGGCGGAACTTATGCCGCTTCCGATTTCGCTCGCACATAAAATGGCAATGCGCCTGTCACAAGTTCGCAAAGACGGCACATTGTCATATCTGCGTCCCGACGGAAAAACACAGGTAACGGTTGAGTATGTTGACGGCAACCCCGCCCGCGTTGAGGCTGTTGTCGTTTCCTCACAGCATAGTGCCGATGTTTCGCTTGATACTCTTCGTGCCGATGTTTTGGAACAGGTTATCCGTCCTATCGTTCCAAGTGAACTTATGGACGAAAACACAAAAGTATACATAAACCCGACAGGCCGTTTCGTTGTCGGTGGACCGCAGGGTGATACAGGTCTCACCGGAAGAAAGATTATTGTCGATACCTACGGCGGCTATGCACGCCACGGCGGTGGTGCTTTCTCGGGTAAAGACCCCACAAAGGTCGACCGCTCCGCAACATATGCCGCACGCTATATTGCAAAAAATATTGTTGCGGCGGGACTTGCAAGCAAGTGTGAGGTTCAACTTGCATATGCTATCGGTGTGGCAAAACCTGTTTCGGTAATGGTTGACACATTCTCAACAGGCGTTTGTGACGATGAGAAAATTGCCGATGCCGTAAACCGCGTCTTTGACCTTCGCCCCGAGGCAATTATACGTGAACTCGGACTTCGCAATCCTATTTACAAAAAACTTGCCGCATATGGTCATATGGGAAGAGAAGACCTTTCCGTAAAATGGGAGCAAACCGATAAGGTTGACGCCCTTAAATCTGCTGTAAAAGAGTGATAACATTGTATAAAATATTAGAAAAAAAACAACTCAACGCCGTTGTAACCGCATACACGCTTGATGCGCCTATGATTGCAAAAAAGGTTAAAGCGGGTCAATTTGTAATTATAAGAATAGACGAAAAGGGTGAGCGAATTCCCCTGACAGTTGCGGATTTCGATGCCGATAAGGGCACACTTACCATAATGGTGCAGGCTGTCGGTGCTACCACAAAGCGTTTAGCAACGCTCTGTGAGGGCGATTATATTTCCGATGTCGCAGGCCCGCTCGGTATGCCTACCGAATTCGGAACACCAAAGCGTGCTATTGTTGTCGGTGGCGGTGTCGGCTGTGCAATCGCATTCCCGCAGGCTAAAACGCTTCATAATATGGGCGTTAAGGTTGATGTTATCGCAGGTTTCAGAAGCAAGGATATTGTTATTCTAGAAGAGGAAATGAAGGCAGTTTCCGATAATCTTTATATCACGACCGATGACGGCTCGTACGGAACAAAGGGCTTTGTTACCGATGTATTGCGTGATTTGCTTTCAAACGGCGAATACGATTTGGTTATTGCAATAGGACCTATCCCGATGATGAAGTTTGTTTCGCTTGTAACCAAAGAGTTCGGCGTTAAGACAATAGTTTCGCTCAATCCTATTATGATTGACGGAACGGGTATGTGCGGCGGTTGCCGCGTCAATGTCGGCGGCGAGATTAAGTTTGCCTGTGTTGACGGCCCTGATTTTGACGGTCATTTGGTTGATTTTGATGGACTTATGAAGCGAAATACTTTCTATAAGGAAGAGGAAGCGCACGCTTGCAGAATGGGGGAAATGTAATGGCAAATATGGCAATGAACAAGGTTCCTATGCCCGAACAGGACCCTAACGTTCGCAACAAAAACTTTTTAGAGGTTTCAACCGGTTATACCGAGGAAATGGCAATAGAAGAGGCAAAGCGTTGTCTAAACTGCAAAAATCGCCCCTGTATGTCGGGTTGCCCCGTTAATGTTAAAATCCCTGAATTTATCGCACTGATTGCTAATGGCGATTTTGAGGGTGCATATTACAAAATCAAGGAAACAAGCGCACTTCCCGCGGTTTGCGGAAGAGTTTGTCCGCAGGAATCGCAGTGCGAGGGCAAGTGTGTACGCGGAATAAAGGGTGAGAGCGTCGGAATAGGCAGACTTGAGCGATTCGCGGCAGACTGGTTCAGAAATAATAAGGAAGAAAAGCAGGAAGTAATTGAGAAAAAAGGAATAAAGGTTGCCGTTATCGGTGCCGGTCCGTCGGGACTCACTTGTGCGGGCGACCTTGCAAAACTCGGATACGATGTTACGATTTTTGAGGCGTTCCATTCAGCCGGCGGCGTTTTGGTTTACGGCATTCCCGAATTCAGACTTCCTAAGTCGATTGTTGCACACGAAATTGAGGGACTTAAAAAACTCAGTGTTAAGATTGAAACCAATATGGTTATCGGTAAAATACTGTCGGTTGATGAGATTATAAACGACGGTTATAAAGCGGTATACATAGCATCAGGTGCAGGTTTGCCGATGTTTATGGGCATTGAGGGCGAAAATCTTGTCGGCGTTTATTCGGCTAACGAATTTTTGACAAGAATTAACCTTATGAAGGCATATGTTGACGGATACGATACGCCGATAAAGCGTTCAAAGTCAGTGGCTATCGTCGGCGGCGGAAACGTTGCTATGGACGCTGCGCGCTGTGCAAAACGTTTGGGCGCAGAGCACGTATATATCGTTTATCGTCGTTCGATGGACGAAATGCCCGCACGAAAAGAAGAGGTACACCACGCAATAGAAGAGGGAGTAGAGTTCAAACTTCTCAACAATCCGAAGCGAATTATCGGTGATGAAAACGGACTTGTTAAGGCAATGGAATGTGTCGAGATGAAACTCGGCGAACCCGATGCTTCCGGCAGATGCCGTCCCGAAGAGATTGCGGGTTCGGAATTTATGCTTGATGTTGACAGTGTCATTATGGCGCTCGGAACATCACCCAATCCGCTTATTCGCACCACGACAAGTGGACTTGAGGCAAACCGCAGAGGTTGCCTTGTTGTTGATGACAACCTTATGACCACCAAAAACGGCGTTTACGCCGGAGGCGATGCCGTAACAGGCGCCGCAACGGTTATCCTTGCAATGGGCGCAGGAAAAAAAGCGGCAGACTCTATAAACGATTATCTTTCAAAATAACAAAAAGCCTTCGGCAGAGCCGAAGGCTTTTTGTGTTGGGCAAGCGGCAGTAACCTAAATTATCGCCGCCTGCCTTCTATTACCGATGAATCAATTTACTTAATACCGTTTTCGTAGGATTCGATCATTTTCTTAACCATCTGACCGCCGATAGAACCGGCCTGTTTAGAGGTAAGGTCACCGTTGTAACCCTGCTTGAGGTTTACGCCAACCTCGTTGGCAGCCTCCATCTTAAAACGGTTGAGTGCTTCTTTAGCCTCGGGTACTACGTTTTTAGCCATTTCTTTTTCACTCCTTGTCAGTGTTTTTTGCGTTTGCAATATTATCTTTTGCCGACAGTGGAACAATATTAAAGGTAAATATATACTATAAAACAAAATTTTTCTTTTATCGCTAAATAATAAATCAAAATTATGTTATGTAGGAACTGACGATATGTTATAATAACCTCACGGCGTTAGCGAAAGCCTTGCTTCGCAAGCCGTTCGACGCCTGAGAGAACGTTTTGAGCGGTATAAGTTTTGGTTTTGATGATAGGCGTGAGTATACTGAGCGAGGTTGTACCAACGCCTGCAATTTTCAACTTTTTAATTCTGTTTTCCATAAAAACTTCCTTGCCGCTTTGCATAACTCGTGATATAAGTAATTTCAACAGTATTACTTTTTGTGAATTAAATTCATTGCAACTTTGGCTTTGCACTGTTATAATTTATATATAACTTTTTATGGAAGAGGAAGAACCGATGCTCGAAAATGATTTGAGAAAATTACTCAGCGAAATGTCGCTAATGGAAAAAATAGGCGAATTGCACCAGATGCCGGGGGAATATTATAACGCTGATGTTGTCGCAACGGGTGAAAATCCCACTCTCCGCTTTCCAAAAGAGATTGTTGATACTATCGGTTCAACTTTGAATGTCAGAACACCTGAGTTGATAATTGAAATTCAAAAGCAGCATATTGAGCGCCATCCGCACCATATCCCAATGCTTTTTATGCTTGATATTATTCACGGACTGCATACAACGTTTCCCGTTCCGATAGCGCAGGGTTGTTCTTTTGATCCCCAAACAGTTGAAGAAATTGCCAGAGCAACCGCTAATGAATCTTGTGTTTCCGGCTATCACGTAACATTTTCACCGATGGTTGATGTTTCACGTGATGCACGTTGGGGAAGAGTTACTGAATCATACGGCGAAGACACGTGTTTGAGTTCGGTTATGGCGGCGGCTGCAGTAAAAGGTTATCAGGGTGATGACCTTTCAAAGCAGGGAACTCTGTGCGCCTGTGTTAAACACTTTGCCGCATATGGCGGTGTCGAAGGCGGTAGGGAATACGGTTCTGTCGATATTTCCGAACGTTCTCTTCGTCAATACTATCTTCCGCCGTACAAGGCGGCTTGCGACGCAGGAAGCGGAATGGTTATGTGTGCTTTTAATGCTATCGGCGGCGTTCCCGCGACTGCTGACAAACATTTAATGAAAGATGTTTTGCGTGATGAGTGGGGTTTTGACGGCGTTATTATTACAGACTACAGTTCAATGAGCGGTATGCAAAGCCATCGTATTTCCGACCGCGATGATAAACTCGCACGCCTCGCTTTAGAGGCGACGGTCAATATTGAAATGTGCATCAGACGTTATGCAAAGGGTTTGCCCAAAGCACTTGAAGACGGAAAAATTACCATTGAGCAAATTGATGCACGTGTGTGGGAGGTTTTAAAACTCAAAAATCGCTTGGGCCTTTTTGAAAATCCGTTTCATTTTGCCGACCCGGAAAAAGCGAACGAGATTATACGCAATGATGAAATGATGAATGTTGCGTTAAATTCCGTCAATAAATCTTCTGTATTGCTTAAAAACGACGGTAAAATTTTGCCGCTTAATCCTAAAAGCAAAATTGCCTTTATCGGCCCGTATTTAAACGAGCCGAATATTCTCGGCGCGTGGACCGCCTATCCGGAACACGAGACCGAAACTGTTGAGGAAGTGCTTAAAAAACGTTTTAACAGTGCTGACTTTTTCTATAGCGAGGGGTGTGCTATGGTCGGTGAAGAACAGCCCGATAATGACTTTTGCGGCATAACCGATTTTGAAGCGGATACAGTATCGAGAAGAGAAAAAAATCAAAAGGCGGTCGAAATAGCAAAAACAGCAGATGTTGTTGTAATGTTCCTCGGTGAGCATTCGCGCTTTGGCGGCGAATTGGCTTCAAGGGTTAATATTGATATTCCGATTATTCAACAGGAGTTGTTTAGAGAAGTTGCGGCAGCCAACAAAAATATAATAACGGTTTTATTTAATCACCGTCCGCTTGATTTGCGTGAAATATCCAAAAAATCGAAAGCAATTCTTGATGTTTGGTTTCCGGGCACTAAGGGTGCTGAGGGGATTGTTAATATGCTTTTCGGCGATACCGCTCCCGAAGGTCGCCTTGCAATGTGCTTTCCGCGCAGTGTCGGACAGTGTCCGATATACTATAATATGCTGCCTACTGACCACCCCGCGGACTCTTCGTCACATTTTGTAACGGGATACATTGATTCGCCTATAGAACCGCTATACAGTTTCGGTGAAGGTATGACCTATACCGATTTCGAATACGGCGAGATTTTGCTTGATAAGAATAAACTTCATTCGGGTGAGACTCTCACCGCAAGCGTTACCGTTAAAAATATCGGCGAACGAGACGGAAGTGAAACGGTTCAACTTTATATCTGTGATGTTTTCGCGGCTGTTTCGAGACCTGTTAAAGAACTTAAAAGATTTAAAAAAGTTTATGTCAAGGCGGGCGAGACCGTTAATGTTGAGTTCACGCTTGCCTGTGACGATTTTCGGTTTCATAATGTCGATATGGAATATGTCTGGGAAGAGGGCGAAATCAATATTTATATCGGCAAAAGCAGTCTTTGTACGGAATATAAAACGGTTGAATTGGTGAAATAGTTAAAAATACCATTATGTTGATTTAAGGGCACGAACTTTTTGTTGTTCGTGCCTTTAATAATGATATGGTTTTTCTGAAATTATACAAAATTCATTGCAGCTTTAGTTCTGCGCTGTTACAATAAATTATGTAAAAACAAATATTTTTTAAAATTTTCCGAGAGTTTTTTGCGGTAAATACGTCTAACAGATCTGCGAGTGAAGAACGGTATGAAGAGTATAGTATTCGATCGGATTACGAGTCGGCTAAGAATATGCTCATCGAACACTTTGCCGTGGGAAAAGCACTCGGTGCGGATAAAATATCCGCGAAGCGAAATTCGATGAATATGTAAAAAAACTTGCAAAGATATTTCGGTTGATATTGAGGATTAGTAATTCACTTTATTTCTTTGAAAAATTATGTATATTCTCTCGCCCTTTTAAAAAAATATCTTGTGTGAGAAAGGACAGAAAAGGACGGGTGTTATATGAAAAAAGTTATTTCGGTTTTAAGCGCGCTGCTGCTGGCGGTTTCGCTTTGTGCGTGCGGTAAAAAGAACGAAAAGGAATATTTTTTGGGGCTTGGTGTTGTAGCGACGGGGGAAACCTCTGGCGAAAGCAGTGCGGCGATTGATGTTACTGTCGCGGCGGTTGTCACAGATGAAAACGGCAAAATTCTAAACTGTAAAATCGATGCCGTGCAGTGTGCCGCCGACACAAAGGATGTAACGCTTGATAAGAGCAAAAGCACTTTTGAAAGCAGAGGTCAGTTGAAGGAAAATTACGGTATGCGTGTCGCCTCCGGTATAGGCAAAGAATGGTATGAACAGGCGGACTTTTTTGCCGATTACGTTGTCGGTATGACTGCGGCAGAGGTGGCGGAAATTAAAACCGTAACGCGTGCTGACGGCGGAGAGAAGCCGGAAGAGAGTTTTTTGCTTGCCGGCTGCACCGTTGATATTTCGGATTTTACAAAAGCGGTCATAAAGGGTTGCGAGAAAGAAAATCGGAAAAAGTTTGCCTTGAACGAATATTCTTTGAGCCTAGGCATTGATGCCGTTCTTTCAAGCGATTCGTCAGACGCTACGGCCGAAAAGAACGGTGTTGCGGTTTATGATGTTACTCTTGCGGCATCGGTTTGTGAAAACAACGGAAAGATTAAGGCACTGGCGCTTGATGCGGTAAACGCCGAAATAAAATTTGAAAATAACGGCACGCCAACCGAAGTTGAGAGCGAATATAAAAGCAAACGCACTCTTGGGGACGGTTACGGTATGAAAAAGTATTCCGGTATCGGACGTGAATGGTACGAACAGGCGGGAGTCTTTGAAGATTATGTTGTCGGACTTGACAAGGCGGGAGTTTCGGGTATAATAACAAGTGACGTGAACGGCTCATTGAAGGCGGCAGAGGAATATCTGTCGGCGGGCTGTACCATTGCGATTGACGGATTTATGCGTGCTGTTGTAAAATCGCTCCAATAACCTGTTTGGGACTGATGAAAAATTTTTAAACGTGTGTTGTGCTTCGTTTGCTCGGTTTGTCTTGTTTTCACATTGACCGCTTGTTCCGAAAACAAGAGTCGTTTTACTGAAACCTATATTGATTATTTTGATACCGTGACAACTGTCATCGGATATGAGTCCGACAGTGATAAGTTTTCTGCCGTGTGCGAGAAAATTAAAGAAAAACTCGAATATTACAACAGGCTTTTCGATATTTATAACGAGTATGAGGGGATAAACAATCTTTGTACTGTTAATAAAAACGCCGGAACGCCTGTAAAAGTTAATGCCGAGGTTATACGTCTTGTTACTTTTTCAAAAGATATGTACCGCACTGTCGACGGCAAATTCAATATCGCTTTGGGGTCGGTGCTGTCGCTGTGGCACGACTGTCGAACGCGCGGAATTAACAATCCCGATACGGCGGCGTTGCCGAGTGCCGATGCGCTATCTTCGGCGGCAGAGCACACGGATATCTCAAAGGTAGTAATTGATGATACGGCGGGGACTGTCTGTCTTGCAGACGATAAAATGCTGCTTGACGTCGGGGCGGTTGCAAAGGGATATGCCGCAGACGTTATTGTTACGATGCTGAGAGCCGAGGGTATAGACGGATATGCGCTTAATATCGGCGGCATGGTTAGTGCGCTCGGAAAAAAGGCAGACGGCAGCAAATGGAATGCCGGCATACAAAACCCCGAAAAGAACGAAGAAATAATACTCTCACTTGAATTTTCAAACAAATCACTCATTACGAGCGGTTCATATCAGCGGTATTATACCGTTGACGGCAAGCGTTATCATCATATTATCGACCCCGATACACTAATGCCGAAGGACGTTTATCTTTCGGTTTCGGTAATAACAGACAGTTGTATGCTCGGTGACTCGCTTTCAACTGCACTTTTCAATATGCCGATAGAGCAGGGAAAACGTTTAATAGAATGTTATCCCGATGTTTCGGTGCTTTGGGTATTAAGTGACGGCACCTGCGTCTACGGCGGCGATTTTGAAAAGTATATTGCGTAAAAAATTAAATAAAACAAAATTGAAAAAGACCTATTCGGATACGATTGAACGGACTACAAGGTTTTCGTTAAAAAGTATAGGAATAATTATAAGGTGAACGGATAGAATTATTCCATAATTCTATTGTATGCCTCGTTGTTTATTGAGAGTATTATTAGTCGTTATAGTGATGAACATAATGAGTTTGGCAATACTTGCTGCCAGCGTAATCATATCTGTGCAAACCGCAACCAGGTTCGGCACAATTATGTGTATTACAGCAGTGTACCATAGGGTCTTTTTGGTTACGGCATCCATCTTTGCAACATCCGTGTCTGCTACAGTACGGACTGCCTTCTTTGGCTTTAAAATCGCAGTGGTTCAAAATACATTCGTCACTGTAATTATACGAATACGTGTTATTGCTGTAACCGCTATAAGAATAACCGTTATTGTAACTATAATCTTTATTACTTTCTGTATCATCCTTCGATGAAAACAAGAAGCAAGAGAGCCGATAAACAGCGGGATAAGCAACAGCAACAACCACGCAGCTTTGGATTTTTTCTTTGGGAGTTCCGGTCCGGTATACCTTTCCTTCACCAGGTTAAGGTTCTCCATACTGGTATTTATACTTTTGAAGGTGGTATGAAGTACAACACCGCCATAGGCCAGTCCTGCAAGAGTAAAAACAATTGTTATAAAATCGCTAGCACTGTTTTTGGGATCATAGGTGGAATAAACCGCCCAAAGTATGAGAATAGCCGGTATAAGCATTAAAATGAGTGCAACAACAGCACAGATGCATTCGGTTCGATAATCACTGCAAAGGATTTTATAATTGGTCTCGTCAACAACTTCTGGAACCGCTTTTATCGTAGGTATACTTTTTGTTTTTGGCTCTTTATATTTGTATGTCGGCTTGGATTCTAAATTTTTAGCGGTTCTTTTGCGGTCTTCCTCTAAAAGAGAAAGGCCGAGCATTTCTTCATCCCATGTCGTTTTTCCGTCACCGTTAAAATCGAACATTCCGCCCCAGAAATCTTTGCCCAAATTCAGCCACCTCCAATCTTTACAGTTAATACTTTATCTCCGCCAGTAGCGAAAGGAGCATAAACCCGCAAAGTATTATTGTTATAATTTTGCCTGTTTCGTGTTCGCCCTGTCGACCGGCAAGAACCAATGTGCCGATAACCACAATAATTCCTAAAAACTCTAACATTGCAATAGCCTCCTCAGTTCGCACATAACAAGGCTACACACTTGTCAAAATCGTAGTTTAGGTTGATGAAATCGACTTCAACACCAAGCTCATTTTTAATTTGCGTTGCATATCCGT
>CAZMHU010000014.1:0-44731 GCA_964566175.1 uncultured Eubacteriales bacterium | reverse complement strand
AGCGCCCGATTATAATACCACATACTTCCCCCTTTGTCAACTCTTTTTTTCAAAAATTTTTTAAAAAATTTGAACCTCGTGAAAATGCACATCAAATCTCGCGTTTTTTGGAAAAACTTATTCACAAAGCATACTTTTTAGACTTTTCAGTATCTTTTTCTCGGCGCGGGAAACCTGAACCTGTGTCATTGAAAGTGCCTGTGCGGTTTCGCTTTGCGTCTTTGCATCAAAATATCTCAGCCGTATCAGCAGACTTTCTTTTTCCGGCAAACGGTTTATAAGTTCGTGTAACATAATACGGTCGGTCAATAAGTCTCCGCCGTCACCTGTCGTGAGTTGCAGTTCGTACATATCATCATCCGATTCATATGTCAGCGACACCGTCGGTTGGGTGGCACAGAGCGCCTCGGCGATTTCCTCTGCCGACACACAAAGTTTTTCTGCGAGTTCCGAAACAGAAAGTTCTTCTCCGTTTTCTTTAATCGCCTTTTCCTGCAAGTTTTTGATTTTCAGTGACAGTTCCCGTAGCGAGCGTGAGACCTTTACACTTCCCCCGTCGCGAAAAATGCGTTTTATCTCTCCGAGAATTACCGGAACGGCATATGTTGAAAAGCATAGTCCTCGTGTTTCGTCAAAGCCGTCTACCGCTTTTATGAGACCTATGCAACCGACCTGAAACAGATCGTCGTATTCAACGCCTTTTCCGACAAACTTTTTACAACAGGCGTGAACAAGTCCGATATTCTTGTTTATAAACCTATCCCTGTTTTGCATTGCTCATCCTGACGCTTATGCGTTTTTTCATTGTAACGGTTGTGCCGCTTCCCACCTTTGATGTTACGCGAAGACTGTCGGTAAAACTCTGCATTACTGCAAAGCCAAGACCTGCACGCTCGCCGCCCGCAGTCGTATAAAGTGGTTCCATCGCTTTTTCGATATTAGGTATTCCGCACCCTTTATCGCGGATTTTAATTTCCACGATGTTACATTCCAATATGCGTACGCTTATGTAAATATTTCCGATTTCGTTCTTATAGGCGTGGACGATACAGTTTGTGACCGCCTCCGAAACCGCCGTTTTTATATCGTTTATCTCATCAATCGTCGGGTCGAGTTGCGTTACAAACGCCGACACCGCGACCCTCGCAAAACTTTCGTTCGATGAACGCGAGGGCAATGTTAGTGTAAATTTATTTAATTGTTTCATTTTTCAATCCGCCTTTCTCTATTTTTGCCAATCGCTCAAGACCTGCCAAGTGCATAACCTTGTAAATCTGCGGTGACGGATTTATGACCGCCAACTCTGCACGGTTTGCCGAAAGAATTTTATAGCGCCCCATAACCAGACCTATTCCCGAACTATCCATAAAAGAGACATCTTTAAAATCAAGCACCAATAGCGTTGGCATTTCTCTTTCAACCGTGTTGTCTATCTCTTCACGTATCGGTTTTGCGGTATGATGGTCAATTTCTCCGCTGAGATACGCTACTATTACTTCGCCGCTTTTTTCGATTTTCACCGACATATGTTTATTACTCCTTTCAAAAAAATAACGGACAAGCCTTAATAATTATAAGGTCTGCCCGTTAAAAATATTGCCATATTCGGTTGTCGAATTATTATTTATTATAGAATTTCAAAGCCGCATTGCGTATTCCGCCCGCAAGATAGAGCGAACCCGCTATAACAACTGTCTTCTCGTTTTCGGTCAACGCAAGTGCCGTACCGTAGTTTTGTGCCGCCGTTACGTCCGCGTTAAATTCTTCTATCAAACATTTAAGTTCTTCAGCCGACAAAGAACGTGGATTGTCCTCTACCGTAACGGTTATAATCTTTTTGCAAAGCGGTGCAAGCATACCGATTACCTCGGCACAATTTTTATCACGCATCATACCGATAATAAGTGTGATACCCGAATGCTTTTTCATTTCCCTTGCGAGTGCCGCAGCGCCGTGAGGATTGTGTGCTCCGTCAAGAAGAACGAGCGGTTCTTTCGATAATATTTCAAGCCGAGCGGGAAAAACGGCGGTTTTGAGTCCTGCTTTAATATTTTCGGCATTGATATTAAGACCACAACCGTACAAAACTTCTATTGCCAAAAGTGCATTTTCAATTTGATGTTCTCCGATAAGCGAAGTTTCGTATTTTTCACCCTTATACATAAAGGTATTACCATCGGTATTTGAAGTGCATTCAGAAACACTTGCTATATCAGGCTGTACTACCGACGGATATTTCGATATAACCCGCATAGCGTCGGCAGACTGATTATATGTTGTGAAAACAGGCGAGCCTTTTTTAATAATGCCGCATTTTTCCCTTGCAATTTCTTCAAGCGTTTCACCGAGCACTGCCGTATGGTCAAGTCCTATCCCCGTTATTACCGAACAAATCGGCGCATTTATAACGTTTGTGGCATCAAGTCTGCCGCCGAGTCCCGTTTCCAACACGACAACATCGCAACCGCGCCTTTTGAAAAACAAAAATGCAACCGCAGTTATAAATTCAAACTCATTAACCTCAACCGAAACAGAACGCACAAGTTGTGTAATTTCAGCAAGTTCGCTCTCCGAAATATATTCGCCGTTTATCTGCATACGCTCACGAAAACAGGTTATAAAAGGCGAAATATAAAGACCTGTTCTATAACCGGCAAGTTTAAGGGTGTTCGCAAGCATTGTACAGACAGAGCCTTTGCCGTTTGTGCCCGCAACGTGTATAAATTTTAAATCGTTTTGCGGATTTCCTAAATGCGAGAGAAGTCTGCGTATCCGCTCAAGTCCGGCTTTACCCGAAAAACGCGGGAGCGAATGTATATATTCAAGTGCTTTATTGTAATCCATATTACACCGCCTAAAATACAAGCCGCACATTAAAGTACGGCTTGTGTTAAAATTATTACATTTGTTTTTTTATTGCATCGATGCTGTCATTAAGCATTGCGATTTTATCCAAGGTCTTTTCAAGTTGTGCACGCTGTGTTTCAACAAGTTCCTTGGGAGCTTTTGCAACAAATCTGGGATTGTTGAGTTTCTTTTCGAAGAAATCTTTATCCTTTTCGGCATTGGCAAGTTCACGGTTTAAACGCTCAAGTTCAGCCGTAAAATCAACAAGTTCGTTCATCGGGATATAAATAGTTGCGGCATCCGTGACAACACGAACGGCATCCGGCATTGAAAACTCAACATCCACATCAACCGACGAACCTCCGGCAAGACGCATAAGCACGGGGGCAGCCGAATTAAAAGTATCAATGCAGGACGTCTCAACACAAAGTTGTGCTTTTCTTGACGGCGGAACGTTCATTTCGGCACGGCGATTACGAACCGCCTTAACAGCAGTCATAACCTTTTCAAATTCGGCTGTTTCTTCCGAGAAAGAAAGTTCCTCATTATATTCCGGCCATTCGGAAATCATAATTGATTTTCCTTCGTGCGGCAAAGTCTGCCAAATTTCCTCGGTGATAAACGGCATAAAAGGATGCAAAAGTTTTAACGTATTCGAGAAAACATAAACAAGAACAGCCTTTACGGTTACTTTTGCCGCGTCATCGTCGGAATTGAGACGGATTTTTGCGATTTCGATATACCAATCGCAGAAAACATCCCATATGAAATCATAGAGTTTGCTTACAGCAAGACCGAGTTCATACTTGTTAAGATTTTGTGTGACAGCCGCAACAACATCGTTGTACTTTGAAAGTATCCACTTATCCTCAAGCGAAAGATTTTCCGGAATATGAGGTGCGGGTTCTTCATCCGACAAATTCATAAGCACGAAACGTGCCGCATTCCAAATCTTGTTTGCAAAATTTCGGCTTGCTTCAACACGCTCGGGAGAATAGCGCATATCGTTTCCGGGACTGTTGCCTGTTGCCAAAGTAAAGCGCAGAGCATCGGCGCCATACTTTTCAATCTCAACAAGCGGGTCAATTCCGTTTCCGAGCGATTTTGACATTTTTCTTCCCTGTGAGTCGCGTACTATTCCGTGGAACAATACGGTATCAAAAGGTGCTTTTCCCGTGTACTCAAGGCCGGAGAAAATCATTCTCGCAACCCAGAAGAAAATAATATCATATCCCGTTACAAGCGTGCTTGTGGGATAGAAATATTTATATTCGAGAGTCTCCTCCGGCCAACCGAGTGTTGAAAACGGCCAAAGGGCAGATGAGAACCAAGTATCAAGTGTGTCTTCGTCCTGACGCAGGTGCGTACTGCCGCACTTGGGGCAAACGGTTGCATCACTGCGCGATACTATAACCTCACCGCAATCTTCGCAATACCACGCAGGTATGCGGTGACCCCACCAAAGTTGACGTGAAATACACCAGTCTTTGATGTTCTCCATCCAGTTATAATATGTTTTTTCAAAACGCGACGGAATAAGGGTAATTTCGCCGTTTTTAACCGACTCAACAGCCGGCTTTGCAAGGGGTTCCATTTTTACGAACCACTGCTTGGATATACGAGGTTCAACGATAGAATTGCAACGGTAGCAAGAACCTACGTTGTGTTTCATAGGTTCAACCTTTACAAGATAACCGCCCGCTTCCAAATCGGCAACGATGGTCTTTCTCGCTTCGTAGCGATCCATTCCGCTGTATTTACCGCAGTCATCGGTCATTTTTGCGTCTTCGGTCATAACGTTGATAATGGGAAGATTATGACGCAAACCGACCTCAAAGTCGTTGGGGTCATGCGCGGGTGTGATTTTAACAACGCCCGTACCGAAATCCATTTCAACATATTCGTCCGCGATTATCGGAATTTCCTTGTTTAAAAGCGGAAGAGTAACCGTCTTGCCGACAAGAGCCTTATAACGTTCATCATCGGGATGAACAGCAACGGCTGTATCGCCGAGCATCGTTTCAGGACGTGTTGTTGCAAGTTCAACATAACCGCTTCCGTCGGAAAGCGGATAGCGCAAGTGCCAAAAACTTCCGTCGTGCTCGTCATAACTTACTTCGGCATCGGAAATAGAAGTATGGCAATGCGGGCACCAGTTTATGATACGCTCACCGCGGTAAATGAGTCCCTGTTCGTAAAGACGGACAAAAACCTCGCGTACTGCCTTTGAACATCCCTCGTCAAGTGTAAAGCGTTCACGTTCCCAGTCACATGAAGAGCCGAGTTTTTTCAGTTGGGAAATTATTCTTCCGCCGAACTTCTCTTTCCACTCCCAAGCACGTTCCAAAAACTTTTCACGACCGATATCTTCTTTTGTTATTCCCTCGGCACGCATAGCCTCAACGATTTTCGCCTCAGTGGCTATTGATGCGTGGTCCGTTCCGGGCATCCAAAGCGCGGAATAACCCTGCATACGCTTTGTGCGTATCAAGATATCCTGCAGGGTTTCGTCAAGAGCGTGACCCATATGGAGTTGACCGGTTATGTTCGGTGGCGGTATAACGATAGTATAAGGCTTTTTGTTGCTGTCAACCTCGGCGTGAAAAAAACCGCCGTCAAGCCAAAATTTATATATTCGATCCTCAACCTCGTTGGGATCATAGGTTTTTGCAAGTTCCTTTGCCATTTTTATCCCCCAAAATTTTTAAAAAGTATAAATCAATTAAAATACTTGACACATAATAAACCAAATATTCCGATTTGTCAAATATTGCCTTGCGTATTTTAAATGCTTTTGCATATAATTTTACTGTCAGACGAAATAAAAAATTTGCTTGCGTTTGTTTTTCGGCTGACAGCCGTCCGGAAACGGACGGCTTTTTTATATTTGCATTTGCTCGCCCTGCGTACCCTCACGGTTTATACTTCCCGCGGCGGGAAGTGTCCGTGTGCGGTAGCGGTGCGGGTCGGAAAGCATACCGTCAGAATAGAGTTCCGCCGAGTATATACGCTGTCCTTTTTTCTGTGTCATAACGGCAACGCCGGTATTATCCTTTGTGACCTTTGCCTGTAACGCTCCGGTATTGAGCAACAACATTCTGCCGTTTGTAGAAGTCAGAAGTATATCACAGTCACTCTCGATATACAGCACTGCCGACAGCGGGAATTTGGAAGTATAGGCGTTAATGAGTTTCTTTCGGTTGGTTTTGGTTATATACGCCGAAAGCGCAACCTTTGAAACTCTGCCGTTTTCATAAACGAAAACAAGATAACCGCTATAGTCTTTTGTTGCGACCATATATAACGCGTTTTCGCCCTCATCAAAGCCGAGCCTTGCGGGAACGTAATCGCCCAACGTGGCCGCTTTTCCGTCCGGCATATCCGACACTTTGGTTTTGTAAACCTGACATTTATCGGTAAAGAATAAAAGTTCATAATTATTCTGAACCTCTGCGGTTTGGGTGATTTTGTCCCCCTCTTTAAGTTTTTGTTCGCCGCTCATACGCAATGAGAGCGGTGTGATTTTCTTAAAGTAGCCTTCTCTTGTGAAGAAAAGATTTACCGCGTAGTCGGGCACTTGCTCCGGCTCAAGCGTTATGCGGTTTTCCTCAGCGGAAATAATCTTTGTTTTTCGATCCATACCGTATTTTTCCGAAACAGCCTCAAGTTCTCTTATTATTATTTTAAGCACCTTGCGTCGATCGGCTAAAATACCCTCAAGTTCGTTTATTTCACGTTCGAGATTTCCAACATCTTCAAGACGTTTCAAAATATACTCTCTGTTCAGATGACGGAGTTTAATTTCGGCAACATATTCCGCCTGTATTTCATCAATACCGAAGCCTATCATAAGGTTAGGCACAACCTCTTTCTCTTCGGCAGTTTCACGGACAATTTTTATTGCCTTGTCGATATCGAGCAATATTTTCTGCAATCCCTTTAAGAGGTGATACTTCTCTTTTGCCTTGCCGAGATTATAATAGGTTCTGCGCTTTACGCAATCAACGCGGAAAGCCGTCCATTCGGTCAAAATTTCTTTAACGCCCATAACGCGAGGTGTACCGCCGACAAGAATATTGAAATTGCAAGAAAAACTGTCTTGCAGAGGAGTCATCTTAAAGAGTTTCTGCATTAGTTTTTCGTGGTCAGTTCCGCGTTTTAGGTCGATTGTGATTTTAAGACCCGAAAGGTCGGTTTCGTCACGGATATCGCTGATTTCGGTAATCTTTTTCTGTTTTGCAAGGTCGATTATCTTTTCGATAATCGCCTCAACCGTCGTGGAGGGCGGAATTTGTTTAATATCAATACAGTTTTGCGATTTATCATATTCATAAACCGCCCTTATTTTAACACTGCCGGTACCTGTCTTGTAAATTCGTTCCATTTCGGCACGGTCATACAAAAGTTCACCTCCGCCGGGGAAATCGGGTGCTGTGAGATAATCCGCAATGTTAACTTCATCGTCCTTGATAAGTTCAATCTCGGCACGACAAACCTCTCGCAGATTGAAAGGACAGATAGTGTTCGTCATACCGACGGCAATACCCTTGTTTGCGTTTACAAGCACCGTCGGGAATGTTACGGGGAAAAGCGTCGGTTCTTTCATTGTGGCATCATAATTGTCCGTGAAATCGACCGTGTCACGGTCTATATCACGAAACAGTTCCGCCGCAATAGGAGAAAGTTTTGCCTCGGTATATCGCGGAGCGGCATAAGCCATATCGCGCGAATACGCCTTGCCCATATTACCTTTTGACTCAACATACGGATGAAGCAAAGCCTCATTGCCCTCGGTCAGACGCACCATAGTTTCATAAATAGCGGCGTCTCCGTGGGGATTAAGGCGCATAGTTTGTCCGACAATATTTGCCGATTTTGTTTTTGCACCGTTTAAAAGACCCATAAGATACATAGTATATAAAAGTTTGCGATGCGAGGGCTTAAATCCGTCAATTTCGGGTATTGCGCGCGAGAGTATAACACTCATCGCATAGGGCATATAGTTGGTTTCAAGCGTGCGGGTAATAGGCTGTTCGACAACCGTGCCCGCACCCGAAATATATGCGTTGTCCGCGTTGGCGGTCTGCTTGATTTCGATTTGTTTTTTCTTTCTCGGAGGCATATGTTCTCTCCTTAACTGATATCCGCATCGGCTATATAGAGATAGCCTTTTTCGGTAATGATTTCTTTTCTGCCGTCAATATTGTCGCCGAGGAGAATATCAAACATATGTGCCGTTGCTTCGGCATCCTCGGGTGTTACCTTTATAAGTCGGCGTGTGGCGGGGTTCATCGTTGTAAGGCTCATCATATCCGGCTGGTTTTCACCAAGACCCTTTGAACGCTGAACGGTGCATTTCACATCGCCCACCATATTCGTCATAATATCCGCTTTTTCCTTTTCGTCATAAGCAAAATAGGTTTTATCCTTGGTCGTTATCTCATAAAGCGGTGTTTCGGCAATGAACACCTTTCCAACCTCGATAAGAGTGGGAATAAGACGATATATCATAGTTAAAATCAATGTGCGAATTTGGAAACCGTCCTCGTCGGCATCGGTACAGATTATAACCTTATTCCAACGAAGTTGTTCAAGGTCGAAGGTCGAGAGGTCTTTGTTTGATTTTGCCTTGACCTCAACTCCGCAACCCAAAACCTTTATGAGATTTGTGATTATTTCGCTCTTGAATATTCGCTCGTACTCAGCCTTTAAACAGTTGAGTATTTTTCCTCTGACAGGTATAACCGCTTGGAACTCGGCATTGCGGGCGAGTTTTACCGAACCGAGAGCCGAATCACCCTCAACGATAAACAGTTCTCTGACTTCTTTATCCTTGCTTCGGCAATCGACAAACTTTTCAATGCGGTTTAGCATATCGTTGCTTGATTGCAACGTTTTCTTAATATTAAGACGCTCGCGTTCACTGCGCTCACGACTGCGTTTGTTGATAAGCACTTGGTCGACGATTTTTTCCGCTTCCGCCTTGTTTTCTATAAAATAAATCTCAAGTTGGCGACGGAAGAAATCTGCCATAGCCTCATATATAAACTTATTGGTTATAGACTTTTTGGTTTGGTTTTCGTAAGAAGTCTGTGTTGAAAAAGAGGAAACGACAATAATCAAACATTCCTCAACATCGGCAAAAGAAATTTTACTTTCGTTCTTCTGATATTTATTATTTTGCTTAATATAACTGTCAATCTGCGAAACGAAGGCGCTGCGCACCGCCTTTTCGGGCGAGCCGCCGTATTCAAGCCAACTCGAATTGTGATAATACTCTTTGAGTTGGCGCTTGTTTGAAAAGGATAGACAGGCATTTATTTTAACCTTGTAATCCTTCATATCGGCGCGGTCGCGACCCTCACGTTCGGTCTGCCAAAGTTGAACCGACGAAAGCGCATCGTCCCCCGCAACCTCGGTTACGTAATCTTTAATACCGCCCTCGTAAACAAACTCTTGCTCTTCAAACTTGTTTCCGACCTGATTACGGAAAACAAAAAGCAAATTGTCGTTTACGATAGCCTGTCGTTTTATAAGGTCAATATAAAACTCGGCGGGAATGTCAATATCCGTAAAAACCTCCAAGTCGGGTTTCCAGCGGGTTTTAGTACCCGTTGCTCTACCACTGTACGGTTCTTTTTTCAGTCCGCCGACATTATATCCTTTTTCAAAATGAAGTGTATATTTATATCCGTCACGTTTAATTTCAACGTCCATATATTCGGAAGAATACTGTGTTGAGCAAAGGCCCAATCCGTTAAGTCCTAGAGAATATTCATAGTTTCCGCCGCTGTTGGTATCATACTTTCCGCCGGCATAAAGTTCACAGTAAAGCAGTTCCCAGTTGTAACAGTTTTCCTTATTGTTGAAATCAACCGGCGCACCTCTGCCGAAATCCTCAACTTCAATAGAATGGTCGGCGTAACGTGTTATGACAATTTTTTTGCCGTAACCCTCACGTGCCTCGTCTATTGAGTTTGAAATAATTTCAACAACCGAATGCTGACAGCCGTCAAGTCCATCCGAACCGAAAATTACTCCGGGGCGTTTGCGAACTCTGTCCGGGCCTTCAAGTTTTTTTATACTGTCGTTGCCGTATTCAGCCTTCTTTACCATATACACTACCTCGCATAAAATCTCTATTATATAATATACCATATGTTGTGGGGTGTCAAGCAACAAAAAATCCTTCGAGCCTTAAAAACACTCGAAGGATTTTATTACTTTTGCAAATAACTTATAGGATTTACTCTCGTTCCGTTAATACGTACTTCAAAATGAAGATGATTGCCGGTAGACCTACCGGTTGAGCCTACAAGAGCAATGATATCGCCTGTTGCAACAACCTGTCCCTTGCTGACGCACAAACTGCTTGCGTGGCCGTAAAGGGTCTGGTATCCGTTGCCGTGGTCGATGATAACGTGATAGCCGTATGATGAGTCATATCCGGCAAAGGTCACCGTTCCGCCGAGCGCGGCATAAATAGGTGTGCCTTTCTTTGTGGCAATATCAATCGCTTGGTGATTTCTGCCGTCACCGAAATATGCCGAAATATTTTCACCCGCAACCTTTTTTAGCGGCCATATAAAGAGGGCTTTTCCCGACGCCTTCTGTGTGCTTGAAACCTTTGATGCGGTGGCAGTGCCGACAAGCACCTGTTGTGACACGGGTTCGGACACTGTCACGGTTTCCAAAACAGTACGGTCGGTTTCTTCACCATTAACGCAAGTAACGGTAGCCGTTACAGTGTTTTCACCGTCCTTGCCCTTTGTTGTTACCCTTTTATAACCTTTAAGATAAGACGCGCTTTCGGTAGTTACGGTTTCAAAAGGAACAGCCTCGCTGTATGTCACGGTTTTAACCGTCTTGACATCGACAGCAGACAAGGCATCATATGCCTCTGCGAGGGTGGAAAGTTCCGATAACGGAAAATATCCTGTTTCAACCAAAACTTCATTTAAAAAATCAACCGTTTCGCCGTCACCGCTTGCAAAACAGTCAAGACGCGCATCCATAACCTCAGCAAGCGAACCCTTATCGGTATCGACTGCACAGAGCGCAACGCCGTCAACCGTGATAACCGATGCCTTTACCAAAGAAGTGTCGCTGTTCAAAATTTTCAATGCAACCGTTTTGCTTGTAGATACGCTGTTGCCGACGGCAAGAGTCAAAGTCGATACAGTATCGCCGATATAATCTTCGGCACCGTCCGCCTTGATACTGCAAAGCAATGTATCATTGACACTCGAAATTTCGTCCGATGTCGCAAGATAACCGACTGTTGTATCATTGTATGTTACCTTGTATGCAAGTCTGACATTAAACAGAGTGCAAAGCAGCGAAACAGTCATAACAACCGCCGCAGTACCTACTACAAGTTTAACACGCAAACTCGATGTAGCAAATGCCGATATTATATTTTTTGAAACATCCCTTGTGTTACTCATAAAGAGTTTAAGGTTTTTAAAAATAAAAATCAGTCCTTTGAAAATTACAATTTTGTAACCTCGCGTTACTATTATTATACCGAATTATTACAAAATTGCAACCTTTAAGACTGATTTTCGTCATTTTAGATATAAGTTATTAAGTTTTATCATCAAACATATTTAAACACCACATCAAAATAGTGACATTTGATTGGAGTCCGGCAAATCCCCGAGTGCGCCGATATCCGAAAGCGCCTGCACGACCGTCTTAGATACACCCGCAACGGCTTGGAATTCATCTTTTGAGATAAACTCACCGTTTTGGGCGGCATCATAGAGCGAATATGCCGCCTTTTCACCTACGCCCGAAAGAGCGCAGAACGGCAAACGCATTTTTCCATCTTCAAGCAGATAGTGCGTAGCGTGCGACTTTTTAAGGTCAATAGGCAAAATCTCGAGTCCGCGACTGAGCATTTCGTTTATAATAAGCAGTTTGTTATAAACGTCGGTTTCTTTCGGTGTTGCCTCTTTACCCTTTGCGCGAATGCTGTTAATGCGCTGTCTTACTGCTTCCTTTCCCTTCATAACAGTTTCGACCTCGATATCTTCGGGGCGAGCGGTAAAGAATGCACAGTAAAACTCAATAGGCTTATGTACCTTATACCACGCAAGGCGCAAAGCCGATATAACATATGCCGCGGCGTGAGCTTTCGGGAACATATATTTAATTTTTCGGCAACTTTGAATATACCATTCAGGAACTTCGTGGTCGCGCATTTCCTGCGCCATTTCTTCCCACTGTTCCGCACTCACCTTGCCTTTGGCAATAAGACCTTTACGTACCGTTTCGGTAATTTTAAAGGCGCGTGCGTTGTCAAGCCCTTTATGAATAAGATACACCATTATGTTATCACGCGTACCGATAACTTCGGAAATGGTACAAGTTCCGTTGTCGATAAGTTCCTTTGCGTTTCCGAGCCAAACGTCCGTACCGTGTGAAAGACCGGAAATCTGCAACAAATCTGCAAAGGTTTTGGGTTTGCAGTCAAGCAACATTCCGCGTACGAAATCCGTTCCGAATTCCGGTATGCAGAAAGTGCCGTTTTGCGAATATATTTCCTCGGGCGTTACGCCGAGTGCCTTTGTCGAAGTGAAAAGCGAGTAAACGTCGGGGTCACTCATCGAAACATCGTTGACCTTAATTCCCGAATACTCTTCAAGATACTTATATGTGGTCGGTACAACGTGACCGAGTTCGTCGAGTTTCAAAATCGTATCGTGAATGGAATGGAAATCGAAGTGGGTCGTTATAACATCGGAAGATGTATCGTCCGCGGGGTGCTGTATGGGACAGAAATCGTATATTTCTTTGTCGCGCGGAACAACAACCATTCCCGCAGGATGCTGACCGGTCGTTGATTTGATTTCGGAGTCACGCACCATATATGCAAGACGTTTTAACTCCGCACCGTTCAGGACGATGTTTTTCTTTTCGGCATATGCCTTAACAAAACCGAAAGCCGTCTTTTCGGCAATAGTGGAAATAGTTCCCGCTTTGAAAACGTTTTCACTGCCGAACAGTTCTTCGGTATATTTCTGTACGTTGGTTTGGAACTCGTCCGAAAAGTTAAGGTCAATATCGGGAACTTTATCACCGTTAAAGCCCAAAAACGTTTCAAACGGAATATCGTGACCATCACGACAGAGAGGCTCTCCGCAAACAGGACAGTCTTTTTCGGGCAAATCAAATCCCGAACCGACTTCACCCTTTGTGAAAAATTCGTTATGTTTACAGTTTTTACAGTAATAATGCGGTGCTAAAGGATTAACTTCGGATATTCCCGCCATTGTAGCGGCAAAGGACGAACCAACCGAACCACGCGAACCTACGAGATATCCGTGTTCTTCGCTGTACTGAACAAGTTTTTGCGCCGACATATACATTATCGAATAGCCGTTGTTGATAATACCGTCGAGTTCTTTTTTCAGGCGTTCCTCAACAATAGACGGCAATTCATCACCGTACATATCGTGAGCGCGTTTCCAACAGATTTCTTTAAGTTCGTCATCAGAACCCTCGATAACAGGAGGATAGTTTCCGTCGGGAACGGGAATAACATCGTCCGATATCATAGCGTTTATCTTTGCGGGGTTATCAATAACAAATTCTCTTGCACGCTCACCGAAGTACGAAAACTCTTCAAGCATTTCATTGGTAGTTTTAAGCCAAAGCGGGGCTTGATTGTCAAAATCTTCAAAACCTTGCCCCGCAAGCAAAATCTTTCGTATCACTGCATCTTCTTTTCGGAGAAAATGCACGTCACCAGTCGCAACAACAGGCAATCCTAATTTATCGCCGAGTTCGACAACCTTGCGGTTAAAGTTTCTTATAACCTCGGCATCGGTTACCGACCTATAACGGTTTTTAATAACTGCGCCTGTTTTTTTATCAATCCTATCAGGCTCTGCCGAAGCACGTATCATAAATTCGTTATTGCCGATAGGCTGAATCTCAAGATAATCATAAAAACTTGCAATCCTCAAAAGTTCCTCATCGGATGCGCCGTCAACGATAGCGGTATAAAGGTCGCCCGCCTCACAGGCACTGCCGACAATAAGGCCCTCTCTGTGCTTTACAAGTTTGCTTTTAAGTGTGCACGGCTTTCCGTGAAAATCTTTGAGATGAGCCTCCGATACAAGTTTATAAAGATTTTTAAGTCCCTCTAAATTCTTGACAAGCAGAATTTGGTGACGGCGAAGTTTGCCGATTTCCTTTGAATTCAGTTTGCTGATATCGTACCGCTCATCATCGACGAAATATGCCTCAACGCCGTATATGACCTTAAAGTCACTGCCGCCCTTGCGGATTTTTTTAACTGCGGCGGCGGCAGACGGATACGCCTGAACAACGCCGTGGTCGGTAATGGCAACCGCCTTATGACCGAACTTGAAAGCACAGTTTACAATATCTTCACCACTTGAAACAGCGTCCTTGGCCGACATATTGGTATGACAGTGAAGTTCTATTCGCTTTTCGAGAGCGTCGTCGCCCTCTTCATATTCCTGCAATGTTGCCATAGCACTGACTTTAACAACAAAATCGCCCATCCAACGGTCATATTCATAACTGCCGTTTATGAGCAAAACCGCACCGTCTTTTAGCGGGGCGATTTGCGATTTCAGTTTTTCGTCGACAAACAGACTCGCATTAAGAGAATTTGTATTATCGCTAAAGCAGAACTTGCAACTGAGACTCGGTCCGCGTTTGGTATTAACAGTGCGTGACTCAAAATCAAACACCCTGCCCCAACCGATAAATTTTGCGCGTTCTTCAGGACTGCCGAGCGGAATATATTCCGACAGCGGAGTTACGTTTTTATCAATACTTCTGCCGTAAAAAAGCGATGCGCTTTCAAGATATACCGGCAAACCGTCTGCCGGCTTGCCAGAAAAAACACGTTTCGGCTCTTCCTTTTTGGCGGGAGCAGCAGATTTCGGCGCGGGGGTAAACGCTTTTTTCGGCTCGGCGGCAATCGGCGGCGGTTCGGGGGAATCAATATTCTCTTCACCCGCAACCGTAACGGTAATATCCCTTGAAAACATTTTTTTAACAGTGGCGGCAAGCAGATCTTCAAAACGCAGTGCCCTAACGCTTGAAAGACCGCCGTATTTTAAGGTTACGGTAACGCTGTCGTCCGCAAGGGCAAAATCCGCTCCGTTAAAATAACCGTTAAAGGCGGGATTTTTTGTCTTTACAAGACCGGTAACATCGGCAACCGCCTCGATAGAAAGTGCCTGTGGAGAAAATGTTACCGAAAAATCTATATTATTAAGTTGTAAACCGTTTTTAATGCTGTCACGCATCGAGTTCAAAACAGATTGATTTACATAATCTTTAAAATGCACGCAAAGCGCCAAACTTCTGTTTTCAACAAACAAATCGCACGCCGTAACCTCACCCTCGGGAAGAGCGGATATGTCGGCTATGTAATCACCGAAAAGTTCCGAAAAAAACCTTTGTTGCATTACTATTCTCCATACTCGTTTTTAATTTCGTTTACAAGTTCGCAAAGCAAATCTTCTTCCTTTACCTTGCGTATAATTTCGCCTTTTTTGAATATAAGTCCGCAACCGTCGCCGCCGGCTATTCCTATATCCGCCTCGCGCGCTTCACCGGGGCCGTTTACTACACAGCCCATTATAGCAACTGTTATGTTTTGCTTAAATCCCGCAAGTGCCTCTTCCGCACGGTTTGCAAGACCTATCAAATCGACCTTTGTTCTGCCGCAAGTCGGACAGGAAACAATTCGAACACCCTCACGCCGCAAACCGACAGCCGAAAGAATATCCCTCGCGGCGGCAACCTCATTTGCGGGATCATCGGTGAGTGATACACGTACCGTATCACCTATTCCCGCCAAAAGCAGACCGCCTATTCCCGCGGCAGAGCGGATAACGCCCATTTTGCTCGTACCCGCCTCGGTAACACCGAGATGGAGCGGATAGGGACAGGTTTCGGCGGCAAGCATATATGTTTTATACATTATATCGGTATCAGAAGATTTAAGCGACAGTACAATATCGTTAAAATCAAATTTTTCAAGTAGTGAAATATGATATTTTCCGCTTTCTACCAAGGCCTGCGGTGTCGGTGCGCCGTACTTTGCAAGAATGTCCTTAGGTACAGAGCCGGAGTTTACACCTATTCTTATGGGAACATTTCTTGCGGCACAAGCCGCTGCAACGGCCTTTACTTTATCGTCGCCGCCGATATTTCCGGGGTTTATGCGAACCTTATCAACACCCGCCGCGACACTTTCAATCGCAAGGCGGTAATCAAAATGTATATCCGCGACTATCGGAACATCAACTGCCTCTTTAAGCAGAGGAATAAGTTTTACGGTTTCGACGTCCGGAACCGAAACACGGATAATTTCGCAACCTGCCGCCGCAAGGCGTTTTGCCTGCTCGACATTACCGCAAAAATCGTGTGCGGGGACATTCAGCATAGACTGTATCAATATCGGTGCGCCGCCGCCCAGTTTATATTTTCCGACAGCAACCTGTCGTGTATCGTTTCTCTTAAACATTATTTTACCACCAACGCCCATATATCCTTAGCCGTAACGGCTATCATCAAAAGTATAAGCAACAAAAATCCTACTGTATGCACAAGCCCCTCATATTTTTGCGGAACAGGCTTGCGAAAAACCATTTCTATTATCAAGAACAAAAGTCTGCCGCCGTCAAGTGCGGGCAACGGCAAAAGATTGAAAATTCCCAAGTTTATTGTTATCAGTGCCATCATAGGCAGTATATTCAAAACGCTCTGCTTAGCGGCAGTACCGATAGCCGCAGTAACGCCGACGGGGCCCGAAACGGCACTTATTCCGTATTTTCCGGTTATAAGGTCGATAAGCGAGAACCAAACCACCCTACCGTAGGACAGCGCCGTGCGGAATGTCTGCGATATAAAAATACCGAAATTCTTTTCAATACCCTCAACCCAAAAATCGACCGATATATAATCCATACCCTCTTCGGTTTCGGTATTGAACTTAACGTCTTTCAACTCGGTCTTCTTGCCGTCACGGATAACAACCATATCAACCGTTCCGTCCGAAACGCCCGTAAAGGTATAACTTAAATCATAGGTCGAGAAAATATGTCTGCCGTCAACCTCGATAATACGGTCGCCAACGCGAAGTCCGTATTGCGAACTAACGGAATTCTCCGCAAATTCGGCAACCGTTGTGCTTGTAAAACGCTCTTGCGGTGCTAGAATTATCGCAACAATAATAAGACCGAGCAAAAGGTTGAAAACCGCACCCGCAACGACAACCAGCGCACGGCGCGGCGCACTTTTGTTGCAAAATGCGTTTTCGTCGTTGCTGTCCTCGTCTTCACCTTCCATAGCGCAGTAACCGCCGAAAGGCACTGCTTTGAGCATATATTCCGTTTCTCCGATTTTCTTTGAAAAAAGTTTCGGCCCGAAACCCACGGAAAATTCGTTAACACGTATTCCGACCGATTTCGCGGCAATAAAGTGTCCGAGTTCGTGTATCAGTATCAGCAACAGAAACATTATAACCGCAACAGCATACGGCCAAACGGACGATAAAAACGAAAGTATAACAATCACCTACTAAAAACAATTTCCCTTGCGGCTTTATCCGCATCAAAAACATCATCAATTTTAAATGACTCGACCTTTTTCTGTGCCTCATATGCGGCACGCACAAGTCGCGGTATATCGAGAAAACCGATTTCGCCGTTTAAGAAACGTGCAACAGCCGCCTCATTTGCGCCGTTTACAGCCGCCGCTTTAAGTCCGCCCTCGCGCGACGCCTTAATGCACAAATCAAGACATTCAAACGTTTCTCTGTCGGGACGGTCAAAAGTGAGCGTTCCGATATCGGCAAGGGAAAGCCGCTCGCACGGACAGGGTGACCTGTCGGGATAGGTCAGAGCATACTGTATCGGCAAACACATACTCGGCATTCCGAGTTGTGCTATAACGGCACCGTCGGAGAGTTCAACCGCCGAATGCACGATACTCTGCCTGTGAATAAGCACCTCAATATCCTCTGCGGGGACCGAGAAAAGATGAACAGCCTCGATAACTTCAAAACCCTTGTTCATAAGCGTTGCGCTGTCAACCGTGATTTTTCTTCCCATACTCCAACTCGGATGTTTAAGGGCATCCTCAACGGTAACGTTTTTCAGTTGTTCGCGGCTGTAACCGTAAAAAGGCCCGCCCGATGCCGTCAGCAAAATTTTTCCGAGTGCGCCTTTCGGCACACCCTGCAAGCACTGAAAAATCGCCGAATGTTCGCTGTCGACCGGCAGTATGTCAACACCGTATCGCTTTGCGGCATCGGTAACTAGACATCCACCTGTAACGAGCGACTCTTTATTGGCAAGTGCGAGAGTCTTTTTAGCCCCTATAGCCGACAAAGTCGGGCGCAAGCCCGCTATTCCGACAATCGCGTTAAGCACAATGTCCGCATCGGCGTGAGATGCCGCCTCGCAAACGCCGTCACTGCCCGACACAACACGTATATCGGTATCGGCAAGACGTGTTTTTAGGTCAGCCGCCGCATTTTCGTCCATTACGGCAACGAGTGCAGGTGAGAACTCTCTCGCCTGCTGTTCAAGCAGTGTTATATTACTTCCCGCGGCAAGCGCACAAACCCTATAATCACCGGCACGTGCAACCGTGAGCGCCTGTGTTCCGATTGAACCGGTAGAACCGAGTATAGATATAGTCTTCATTTTATCAACTTCCCAAAACCGCAATCAAACTTAAAACTGTATAATAAACCGGAGCAATAAGCAAAACGCTGTCAAAACGGTCAAGCACGCCGCCGTGTCCCGGCATTATATTTCCGTAATCCTTTATTCCAACGGCACGCTTAATATATGATGCGCTTATATCCCCAACCATACCGAGCACCGAAAAGAGTGCCGAAAAAAGGGTTATGGCAACAACATTGACATTGGCGCCGTTTGCGTTACGCGCAAGGCATACGATAAGTGTGCAGATCATGCAGCCGAGTATTCCGCCGATAGCACCCTCAACCGTTTTTTTCGGGCTGAGTGCGGGGCAAAGTTTATGCTTTCCGAGGAAGACACCTGTAAAATATGCAAAGGTGTCACTTCCCCACGCAAAAACGAATATCAGCAAAAATGCTCCGAAACCGAAAAAGTTTAAAACATTTACCATACAGGAAAACGCAAAAGACAGAAAAAACGTATATGCCTGCGCCGCCGCAAGTTCGGCGTATGAGGTTTTATCGTGAATAAAGAGCGAAACCGTCAAAATCACTGCGACAAAAGCGAAATATGCCATTATTGCGATTGTTGTCCCGGATGTCACCGAGAACAAAAGTGTCATCATAAAGGCGGAAACACAAGATATGCCCGCTATAATATTATTTTTAACAATGCCTGTGTTATGCAATATTTCATATGCACCGATAGCCGCAAGCAGTGAAACTGCGACAATCATTATTATTGGATAGCCGGTGCTCAGAACCAAATCGGTACTCAGTATGATAATCGCGGCAAAAATCAAAACGCCGCAAAGCGCGGATATAATTCTCGTTTTCATAATAACTCCTATACTCCGCCGAAACGACGGTTGCGTTTGTTATAACTGTCAAGTGCTTCTTCCAAATGTTTTGGACGGAAATCAGGCCAAAGCACATCAGAAAACCAATATTCGGCATAAGCCGACTGCCATATCAAATAGTTCGACAGGCGGTATTCTCCGCTCGGTCGGATTATGTAATCGGGGTCGGGCTGACCGACGGTATAAAGATTTTTCGATATTAACTCTTCGGTTATATTGCTCTCCGGCACACCGTCACGAACGATTTTCTTAACAGCGTGGACAATTTCATCCCTGCCGCCGTAGTTCATCGCAATGTTAAGGTGCATTCCGGTATAATCCCTCGAGTCATCTTCCGCCTTTTCCATAAGTTTTACAATATCATCGGGGAGATTGCTCCTGTCACCGATGAACTGCAAACTGATGTTTTCGTCCTTAAAGTTTTCGGTATCCTTTAAGTATTGACGGAAGATGTTCATTATATTATCAACCTCTTCCTTCGGACGTTTCCAGTTTTCGGTTGAAAAGGCGTATACCGTGAGATACTTGATGCCGATTTTATTGCAATATCTCACAATATCTTTAAAAGTTTTCGAACCCGCGGCATGACCAGCCGTTCTCGGCATATGACGGCGCTTTGCCCATCGTCCGTTGCCGTCCATTATAATCGCTATATGTTGCGGCAGTATACGCTCTGCGGTTTTCTTCTTTTTTAAAAAAGCCATAAAACTCCTACTCCCAAAAACCCACCGGATGACTCACACCGGTGGGAATTTAATTAGATTTCCATTATTTCCTTTTCTTTTTTCTCGGCGTGAACATCAACCTGCTTGCAGAACTTGTCTGTAAGATCCTGAACTTTCTTTTCGCCCGATGCCTGATCATCCTCGGTTATATCGCCGTTTTTGCGAAGTGCCTTAATTTTTTCAATGGAATCGCGGCGGATAGAACGGATAGCAACCTTGCTGTCCTCTGCCATTTTCTTAACGTCTTTGGCAAGCTCTCTGCGGCGTTCCTCTGTGAGCGGCGGGAACGCAAGGCGGATAACGCGGCCGTCGTTGCTGGGATTAATGCCGATATCCGACATATTGATAGCCTTTTCAATGTCCTTGAGTGTTGAAGCGTCCCAAGGCTGAATTTGCAAAAGGCGCGGTTCGGGAACCGAAACAGCCGCCATTTGGTTTATCGGGGTGGGTGCGCCGTAGTAGTCAACCGTTACACGGTCGAGTACCGATGGGTTTGCACGTCCAGCGCGTACGGTTGCGAAGTCACGCTCAAGCGCGGCTATTGATTTTTCCATTTTTTCTTCACAGGTAAGTAATATTGTATCCATTATATTGCTCCTTAATTTATTTTACTATTGTACCGATGCTTTCGCCGTTTATCGCACGAACTATATTTTCCGGATCGTTAAGATTGAAAACCAAAATCGGCAACTTATTATCCATACAAAGGGATGCAGCCGTGCTGTCCATAACGTGCAGTCCGTCACGCAAAACATCAATAAACTCAAGCGAATCATACTTCTTGGCATTCGGGTTTGTTTTGGGGTCGCTGTCATAAACGCCGTCAACATTTGTCGCCTTAAAGATTATATCGGCGCCTATCTCAGCCGCACGCAGTGCCGCCGCGGTATCGGTTGAGAAATAGGGGCTTCCCGTTCCGCAACCGAAAATCACAATTTCGCCGTTTTCAAGACTTTTAACAGCCTCTCTTTTTGTGAAAAGGTCGGCGAATGCGGGCATATTAACGGCAGTCATAACACGCGCCGGTGTGCCGAGTTGTGTCAACTCGTCGCAGAGTGCAAGTGAATTTATAACCGTTGCGAGCATACCCATTTGGTCAGCACGTGTACGGTCCATATTGCCGCTGCTGCGCCCACGCCAGAAGTTTCCGCCGCCGATAACAATACCAACCTCAACGCCCATATCAACACATTTTTTTACAGCTTCGCATACGGTATGAACCACGTCAAAATCAAAACCGGTTTTATTCTTTCCGGCAAGAACCTCACCACTGAGTTTCAAAAGCACACGCTTATAAGCAGGCTTCAAAGCAATCACGCCCTTAATATTATTTTATTTATATATATTCTACAATATACTTCCGATAAAGTCAATTAAAAATCGGGCGGCGAAGAAATAATCTCCGCCGTCCGTTTTCAGTCCTGTCGTCGATATTTTTCCGCCTGCAAATTGAACATATAGGCATATTTTCCGTTTTGCTTTATAAGTTCCTCGTGCGTTCCGCATTCAGCAAGCCTTCCGCCGTCGAACATATATATTCTATCGGCGTGGCGTGTTGTTGAGAGTCGGTACGATATGAATATAACCGTTTTGTCCTCGGCATATTGCGTTATCGCACGGTTGAGTTCATAGTCCGCATCGGGGTAGAGAACACTTAAAGGTTCGTCGAGAATTAACAAATCGGCCTCTTTGTAAAACGCCCTCGCTATTGCAACCTTTTGCTGTTCGCCGCCCGAAAGTGCCGTTCCGTCGTCCTTAAACCCACGTGTCAGTTGTGTCTGTATTCCGTTCGGCAGACGGGAAAGTTTATTGTCGAATGTTGTTTTCTCGAGCGCTGAAATAACAGCATTCTCGTTTTTATCACCGTATTCACCGCCCGCAACATTTTCGCAAGCGGTGCGGCAAAAATCCGATAATCCTGAAAGACCGCCGTGTCCCTCACTCTTATATGTTCGACAAAAAACGTATGGCGTATGTCAACTAAAAATATTGCATTTTACCGGCAAAATGCACCTAAAAGGCCTAAAATTTTGCCAATAATGCAAAACAAGCGCAAAAAAACGCACGGCTTTAAAACCGTGCGTTTAATTTATACGTTATGCGAAGATGAATTTATTTAATCATACTTGCAACTTCATCAGCGAAGTTGTCCTGACGCTTTTCAATACCCTCGCCGCGCTCAAAACGAACAAAGCCGACAGCCTTTATATCAACACCGATAGCCTTTGCGGTATTGGCAATATACTTGCCGACCGAAACCTCACCGTCCATAACGAACTGCTGGTCAAGCAGGCAGTTTTCTTTGTAATACTTGCCAATCTTGCCCTCAACGATTTTGCCGAGAACAGCGTCCGGCTTGTTAGCCATTTTGGGGTCTTCCTTCATCTGAGCAATGAGGATCTCCTTCTCCTTGTCAAGAACCTCTGCCGGAACAGAAGCCTCATCAAGATATGCCGGATTCATAGCGGCAATCTGCATTGCAACGTTCTTGCCCATTGCGGCAAACTCCGGATTGTTAACATCGGCATCGGTATCAAACTTAACCATAACGCCAATCTTTCCGCCTGCGTGTACGTATGTGGTAACAGCGCCCTCATAACGTGCAAAACGGCGAACCTTGATGTTTTCGCGAACCTTCAAGAAAAGTTCCTGTACCATTTCTTCAACGGTCTGTCCGTTGTCTGTGCACTTGAGAAGTGCATCAACATCGGCAGGATTTTCCTTTGCTACAACCTTTGCAACACGGTTGGTGAGAGCCTTAAACTCTTCACCGCCGGCAACAAAGTCGGTCTCGGCATTGAGTTCTACAACAACGCCTACGCCGTTTTCGTATATAGCGCATACAGCACCTTCTGCGGCAATTCTGCTTGCCTTTTTGGCCTGTGAAGCAAGACCTTTTTCTCTGAGGTAGTCTGCTGCGGCATCCATATCACCGTTGCATTCGGTAAGAGCCTTTTTGCAGTCCATCATTCCGCAACCGGTCTTTTCTCTCAAAGCCTGTACGTCTTTAGCGGTAAAAGCCATTTTAATTTCCCCTTTTAAAATTATTCAGCGTCTGCTGCTTCTTCGTTCTCTGCAACAGCGGTTTCTTCAGCGGCAGAGCCCTGTTCGCCCTGTCTGCCTTCGATAACGGCGTTTGCGATTGTCTCGGCAATAAGTTTTACTGCACGGATAGCATCGTCATTACCGGGGATAACAGCGTCGATCTCGTCCGGATCGCAGTTTGTATCAACAATAGCGATGATCGGAATACCGAGTTTCTTTGCTTCCTTAACGGCAATTCTCTCCTTGCGGGGATCAACTATAAACATAGCGCCGGGAAGTTTCTTCATATTTTCAATTCCGCCGAGGAATTTCTCAAGTTTTTCAATCTCAAGGTTGAGTTTGATAACCTCTTTCTTGGGAAGAAGGTCAAATGTGCCGTCGTCACGCATTGTACGAAGTTGTGCAAGACGGTCGATTCTGCGACGAATGGTGCGGAAGTTTGTGAGCATACCGCCAAGCCAACGTGCATTTACATAAGGCATTTCGCAGTGGATAGCCTCTTCCTTAACGGAGTCCTGAGCCTGCTTCTTTGTTCCTACGAAGAGAATATCTTTACCCTCTGCGGAAATGTCGCGAGCGAAGAGATATGCTTCGTTGAGTTTCTTAACGGTCTTCTGCAAATCGATAATATAGATACCGTTACGTTCTGTGAAAATGTACTCTGCCATTTTCGGGTTCCAGCGGCGAGTCTGATGTCCGAAATGAACACCGGCCTCAAGCAGCTGTTTCATTGATACTACTGCCATTTTAATTACCTCCAAGGTTTTTCCTCCACTGTGCTATACGGTTTACCCGAAGGCACCTTACCGCAAACCGCACAATGTGTGTTATATTTTGCTGTCGGGCATAATACGACAGCCTAAAAATTATATCATACCTTATGACTCAATGCAAGTGTTATTTTTCATAATTTTCGAGAATCTTGCGTGCCTTGTCATATATCATATCACTAAGCGTTTTCGGAGAACAAACCTCTATACCGTCATCGAACTGGACAATCCAGTCAGCAAAGCCGTCGCTTATATGTGCCTGAGTTCTGACGGTAAAATAACCGTCACGCACATCGGTTATCGAAACTTTATCAGTAAAGCGATCGAGAATTTGTTCAAGCAATCCCGCCTTGCAACGCAGTGTAACTTCGGTTTGCTCACCGTCGAACATATTAAAAGTCTTTTGTGCATAATCGGCTGTATCAAAATAATTTTTATAATCGCTGACTTCCGAAAAATGCCGTGAAGACTCGTCTGTCACCGTAACCTTTTTCATACGGTCAAGACGCAGGTTCATAAGATTGTCGTATTTTCCGTTGTTACAGACGAGATAATAATGGTTTCCCGACCACGTGAGCGCATAAGGACTGACCGTCATTTCCTTTTCATCTGTCACGATTTTCCCCGCTTCGTCAAGCGCACGTCGGCAGTATTTAAAGGCAAGTTTTTTGCCCTCGCTCACGGCACGCGTTGCGGCATCGATGCTGTAAAAAATCTCCTCATTCGCGCATTTATTGCGGTTGTCGATATATACACTTCGGTTAATGCTCTTTGCCTGACTTTGCGAAAGCATATTTTCGAGTTTTTTAACAAGTTCCCTTGTCTTACCATGAGAAATAAATCCCGCCGCCTGTACCGCATCGGCAAGAAGATATATCTCCGGCACCTCAAATTCACGACTTGCAAGATAATATCCCGCCTTCGGATATCGTGTTTTTATAATATCCATTCCGTATTCGCACAGCACCGAAATATCGTCATATATTGCCTTGCGTTCGGCGAAAACGCCCATTTCTTCAAGTTTTTCTATGAGTTCGGCCGAAGAAAGCGGGTTATCCTCGTCGGTATATTTTTTCAGTATATCCGCAAGGTATAAAAGACGTATTTTGTTTCCCTTTTTACCGCCCATTTTTTCACATCTCCCCGACAATTTTTTCAAACTCGTCATAGTCGTAAAGATAATTTACGACTTCAAGCAGGCCGTTTGCCGACAGTGCCTGCGGCAGCGCAAGCCTTTTTTTAAGGTGCTCTCTCTTCTCATTGCTACCGTCACCCGTAAGACCCCAAAAAAGAAAATCGCGCTTTTCAATTTTCTTTTCACTCTTCTGCCTTTTCGCCGAAAAACGTTCAAGTGCCGAAACGATAATGTCATCGGCAGTACCCTCAACACCCAAAAGTCCCTCGGAAGACGGCTTTTGCTTTCGGCGTTCCTTGCCGTGTATTTCAGGCAGATATACATTTGTTATATATTCGTCGCCTATAATTTTGCGAAGATGATTGCGTATTATCTGACCTGCACTGTCGCTGTCGGTGAGGACGATTATTCCGTTCTTTTTCGCAACGGCACAAAGCATTGCAGATTTTTCCTTATCCTTGAAAATGCGAAAACCGTCGGTTGTGAAAATAGGCGCATCGACAATATTCGACAAACGTATTTTATCATATTTTCCTTCAACTACGACCGCGCTGTCAAGCCTTATCAATACACTCACCCTTTGACATTATGTAAACCAATTTTACCATCAATTCCTCAAGTATCACACGTTCTTTTGCGGCTGTACTTTTAAGTCTTTCATCGGCATAAAGCAACTCCTTCAGTGCAAGCCCGAGCGCACGTTCGTCAAGCCGTCTTGCATTATCTACCGCGCGGGTTATTACAAACACGCGATTTTTATAGCCGAAATCCGCCGCCGCATCTGCCGGTTTTATTCCCGCCGCCGACGCCGTTTTTCCGATATACATCTCTATAAATGCGTTCGACAGAACAGAAAGTATCACAGGCGCTTTAACCTTTAAAAAGAGCAACTCGTCAAGCATATTAAGACTTTTGCCGATATTGCCTGCAACCAACTCGCGCGAGATATTATAAACCGATGCTTCAACCGATTTAACGCAAACCCTGTCAATCATATCACAGGTTATGAGTTCGTCACCGGCAAACGCCGTGAGTTTTTCGATTTCGTTTTTCAAAATATTATAATCGGCAGAGCAGACCTCAACCAGATATTTTGCGGTTGAAGTTTCCATTTTACATCCGCGTTTTGCCGCGGCGGCACAAAGCATTCGCACAAGGTCGGTCTGAGTTCTGTGGTCAAGCCGCACCGCCATTCCGCCCGCCTTTTCAACCGCCGCAGTCAGCGTTTTAAAACGACTCGATTTTTTCTCGTCAATCTCAACCGTGTCAAACCACAAAATAAGGGTTGACGTGTCTGGAATTTCTTCTATCAGCGAAACAAGGCGCTTAAAATTGGTATCGCCGCACTTTTCAAAATCATAATCACACACCGTAACACATTTTCGCTCGTTCATAAAGGGATATTGCATTACCGCATCGTAAACGGTCTGCAAATCGCAATCGGCGGCAAAACGCTGAAGATTGAAACAATCGTCCTCGCCGACGATTGTTTTGATTATCGCAGAATTGTAAAGCCGCTTTAATCCGTCGTCATTACCGAACAGCAAATAGACCGACAAAAACGCACCGCCGGCAATATTCTTTTTAAGTTCCTGTTCCGGCATAACCGTCATAATCAAACTCCTTTTTTTCGTAAAAACAGTATACAGCGAGCAACAGCACTGCGGCACCCATAAAAACAGCCGCAAGTTTGCCGTCGTTCAAAGCAATTTCGGCATATTGCAAACTGCCGAGAGAATTTATAATCAAAATAATATATTTCGTAAATAGACCCGATAAGAGTAAAAACAACTTTCCCAAAAACGGTATAAAGAAAAATACCGTTCCGATTACCGCAAAGGTGAGTGCCGCACTTGTCGCATATGAGGTGAAAATATTCGTTGCAACACAGACAGCGGAAAACGTTCCGAAATGCCACACGGTGAAAGGAAGTGTTGTCAAAAGCGCACTCACCGAAACGGTCGCAACCGATATTACATTATAAATTGCACCTTTGCGTTCATTTAGGCGACGTGTCAAAATCCCCGTCAGTTTCGGTGCAAGCACAAGCACTCCGTAGGTTGCGGAACAGGAAAGTTGGAACGAAATGTTTACACAGACAAACGGGTCTGTCAGTACAATAAAAGTAGCGGCGGCAAAGAGCGAATTTACGGCATCGGGTCTTCTGTTCAAGAGCATTCCGAAGAGCATAATAACATACGTAATACCCGCACGCAGTACCGACGGTGTAAAACCCGTAACCACCGATATAAGTACTATGAGCAACAACCCGACAACGCCTATACCGCGTCTGCTCATACGAAACCGTTCGCAAAGTTTTATAAATCCACCCGCTATTATCGCAAGGTGCATACCCGACACAACCATTGCGTGGCTTATTCCCGCACGGCGAATATTTTCCGAAAGCGTATCGCTTATATATTCCTTGTCGCCTATCGTGAGTCCGAGAAGAACCGATGCGGTATTGTAATCAGTATTATCAAAGATAACATTCCGTATTCCGCTCCGTATTCGATTGGAAAGAGAATAAACCGAACGTGTCTTCTCTTTGTGTTTAAGTGTTTTGACAAAGGCAGTAATCTGCGTCTTCTGTGCGGTATCTTCGGGCGTTGGAGTTGCGGTAACGGAAATCCTGTCACCTATTTCGCACTGCAACCCCTTGGTGCTTATAAGATAATAGGCTACGCCACCCGAATTTACGGTATAGCCGACACTGTTCTCGTGATAGTCAACATCTCTGACAATACCGCAAACATCAATCGCTCCCGAGGAAGTGTTTACGCTTTCAACATTACTCACGGCACAAAAAGAATGTGCAGATGTTAAGGAAAGCAGTAAAACAATGGGAAGTATACGGTAAAATCCAAAGCGTTTGCCAAAGAGCAATATAATCAAAGCGGCGACAAACATAAAGAACATCAAGAAAAGCAAAACTTCCGACGTGCAGTTTACCGCCGCAACCGATATAAGCAACGATGCCATACCGGCAAAAATCATAGGTCTTTTCATATCAATTCCAAAAAATCCCCGTCAGCGGCGGGGATTTTGATTACTATTTAAAAAACAGCGGCAATTTTTCAAGAAAAACAATATCCTTTCGGTCTGCGGCATCGCCCTCAGCCAAAAATGCACAAGCCGCCGACTCAATTCCACCTGCCGCAGAAACAAGTTCACGCACGGCACTGAGCGATTCGCCGGTGCTGATAACGTCATCAACAATCAAAACGCATTTGCCTTTTATAATATCAACCTCGTCTTGACCGAGATAAAGTTTCTGTTCACGTGCCGTCGTTATAGATCGCACACTGACCGAAACAGGGTCACGCATATATACCTTTGTACCCTTGCGCGCAACAACATACGGTTTGCCCGACTGACGTGACATTTCGTATGCTATCGGTATGCTCTTAGCCTCGGGTGTGAGTATGACATCGAAATCCGGCACCATGGCAAGCAGTGCTTCACTGCCCTTTACCGTGAGTTCGGTATCACCGAAAATTATAAAAGCGGCAATATCCAATGTATCGCTGACGGGGAACTTGTTTAAAACACGTTCACAACCGGCAATCGTTATCTTATATGTATCTGCCATAATCATTTTCCTTTCCTTTGAAAACAAAATTCGAGACACCGCTTAACCCGGAGGCCACGCAAGATTTCTGCGCGCAAGCAAATGAAAATGCAAATGACCTACCGTCTGTCCGCCCTGCTCTCCGCAGTTATTCACAACGCGGTAGCCGTCACATAGGTTTTCCTGTTTTGAGATTTTGGCAACCGCTTCGAAAACCTTTGCAACCGTTTCGCTGTTGTCGGCGGTTATTTCATCCGCGCTTTTAATGTGCGTTTTAGGCACAATAACGGCGTGAAAAGGCGCTTGCGGAGCAATATCCGCAAATGCGTAAACAAAGTCGTCCTCGTAGATTTTCGTACTCGGGACTTCGCCGGAAATTATTTTGCAAAACAAACAATCCATATTATTCTCCAATCTGTGCCGCGAGCAGTTCTTTTGCCGCCGCTATAGCACTCTCAGCCTTTGAGACGTCTTTACCGCCTGCCATAGCGAAATCCGGTCTGCCGCCGCCGTTACCTCCTGTGAGTTTTGCAACCTCACGAACAAGATTTCCCGCGTGCGCTCCCGCACCTACGGCATCTTTACCGCAGGCAACGCAGAAGGTGAGTTTTCCGCCGTTCTCAGCACCGAGAAGTGTTACCGAGTCGGGCATATCCGCCTTTAACTGTTCGCACATATTCTTGACATCGTCGGAAGACGAACCCTTGAGCAGAGCTGCTATGAGTTTAAGCGAGCCAATCTCAACGGCATTTCCGATTATGTCCTTTACCTTGCTTCCTGCAAGTTGTGCTTCGAGTTTTTCAATATGCTTTTCCTTTTGCTTTAATTCGTTTGCAAGTTGTTGCGCACGTTCGGCAACGGCAAACGGATTTTGACATTTGAGTGCCGCAGCAGTTTGCTCGGCAAGTGCCGCATAGCGCTCGATATATTCCAAAACGGCAGTACCTGTATATGCCTCTATTCTGCGAACGCCCGATGCAACCGAACTCTCACTTACAATCTTAAAGAGTCCGATTTTTGCGGTATTGTCAACGTGTGTTCCGCCGCAAAGTTCAACCGAGCGGTCCCCCGCAGCAACGACACGAACAACATCGCCGTACTTCTCACCGAAAAGCGCCATAGCGCCGAGACGCTTTGCCTCGTCAATAGGCATTTCACGGTTGTCAACCACAATGCCGTCAAGTATCGCATCGTTGACATATTTTTCAACAGCCGCTTTTTCCTCATCGGTCAAAGCGGAGAAATGTGTAAAGTCAAATCGTACCGCGTGTTCGTTTACAAGTTGACCCGCCTGCTCAACGTGATTGCCGAGAACGGCACGAAGTCCCGCCTGTAAAAGGTGAGCCGCCGTGTGGTTGCGACGTATTGCATTACGACGCGCGGTATCAATCTTTACCTCAACCTTATCACCTACCGCAACAGCACCCGATGCCGTTCCGATATGTGTATAAATTCCGCCGCCGGTCTTTTCGGTATTCTTAACGGTAAACACGGCATTACCCGAAATGATAACACCGGTATCGCCAACCTGACCGCCGCCTTCGCCGTAAAATACGGTTTTATCAAGCACCAAAACACCATTTTGACCCTCGCCGATAATCTCACTCGGCTCGCCGTTGGCAACAATAGCAAGAACGGTTGCCTCGGCCGTGTCGTTTTTATAACCCAAAAATTCCGTTGCGGGAATATTATCAAAGGCTATGCCATCACTCTTCCACGATTCGCCATCGCTTGCCTTTCTTGCGTTGCGCGAACGGTTGCGCTGTTCTTCCATAAGTTTTGCAAAGCCTTCTTCGTCAACCGTCATATTGCGCTCACTCAAAATATCCTTTGTCAAATCAAGCGGAAAACCGTAGGTATCGTAAAGACGGAAAGCGTCCTCTGCGGAAAGCACTCCGCCGTCCTTTGTCAAATTTGAAAGGAGCGAAAGACCTTGGTCGATAGTCTTTCCGAAAGCCTCTTCTTCAAAGGATATTACCTTCTTTATAAGGTCGCTTTTTTCGACAAGTTCGGGATATGCCGTTTTGTTTTCGGCGATAACGGTATCGCAAAGTTCGCATAAGAATGCATGCTTGATACCGAGAAGTTTTCCGTGGCGTGCGGCGCGGCGCAGTATTCTGCGCAAAACATAACCTCTGCCCTCATTAGACGGTATAATACCGTCACAAATCATAAATGTCGAAGCACGAATATGATCGGTTACGGCACGAACAGAAACGTCCGTTTCGCCGCCGTGACCGTAATCGCATCCGGCAATACGGCAAACGTGGTCGAGAATGTTGCGAACAGAGTCAACCTCAAACATATTGTCAACGCCCTGCATAACACAGGCAAGACGCTCAAGACCCATTCCAGTATCGATATTCTTATGCTCAAGTTCAGTATATGTGCCGTCGCCCATATTGTTAAACTGGGAGAAAACGTTGTTCCAAATTTCCATATATCGGTCGCAGTCACATCCGGGTTTGCAATCGGGAGAGCCGCAACCGTATTTCTCACCGCGGTCAAAATATATCTCGGAGCAAGGACCGCAAGGACCTGTGCCGTGCTCCCAGAAGTTGTCCGCCTTGCCGAGACGTACTATTCGCTCTGCCGGAACGCCTATAACGTTGCGCCAAATATTGTATGCCTCGTCATCACTTTCATAAACCGACGGCCATAAAAGTTCTTCCGGTATACCGAGAGTAACGGTCAAAAATTCCCAAGCCCACGGAATAGCCTCTTCTTTAAAATAATCTCCAAAGGAGAAGTTTCCGAGCATTTCAAAATATGTGCCGTGACGTGCAGTCTTTCCGACACGCTCAAGGTCGGGCGTTCTGATACACTTTTGACAGGTTGTAACGCGGTTTCTCGGGGGAGTTACCTCACCTGTGAAATACTTTTTAAGGGGCGCCATACCCGAATTTATAAGCAAAAGCGATTTATCGTTGTTGGGTACGAGCGAAAAACTTTTCAAACGCAGATGACCCTTTGATTCAAAGAACGATAAATATTTCTCTCTTAAATCGTTAAGTGATGTCCATTCCATTTTCAATTCCTCTTTCTTTGATATTACAAAGCATTTTTAATCTATTATAGTATATAACTCTAAAGCCGCTTTGTCAACTCAATTTCAAGGAATAAATCGCATCGGCGAGTTGTGCAAACAGCGGTGCACAGGGCGTTCCGTCGCCGCTCGTATCCTCGCTTATTATAACCGCAACATATTTCGGCTCTTCTGCAGGGAAAAATCCGCATAACCACGAATGGTCAACCGCCCTGCCATCGCGTTTCCAGCCTGTTTGCGCCGTGGCGGTCTTTCCCGCAGCGGTACAAAGACTCGTTTTCGCACTCTTTCCCGTTCCGCTTTTTATAACATCGCAAAGCGCCTCTCGCAGATATTCGGCACTCTCAGCCGACATAACTTCGGTAGGCGGGTTATCCTCGCTTTTTGTAACAACACCGTTTTTTACAATTCCCTCGATGAGCGTAGGCCTGCGATAATATCCGCCGCCCGCAATAGCGTCGTAAAGGGTTAAGAGAGATATAGGCGTCAGCATAAGCGAACCCTGCCCTATCGCAACATTGGCGATGCCCTGTTCGGTAGTACCGAAATTATCGACGGTGGGCATATTTCCCTTTTCGGTGGCAAGACCGTCGCAAAATTCATAACGCTGACCAAACCCGAGCGATGACGCTGTCGAATATATTGCTTCCGCGCCCGTTTTTGCGGCAAGTGTATAAAAATACGTATTACAGGAAAAGGCAAGTGCCTGTTTTAAGTCTATTAGTCCGTGCCCCACTGACCTATGGCAGGCAAAATATTTATCGCCTATCTGTTTTCCGCCGACACACTCATAAATCATCGCGCCGTATATTCCTTGTTCAAGCGCCGCGGCGGCAACGCAAGGTTTAAACACAGAACCGACATTATAAGCACAGAAAGCACGGTTTAAAAGAGGCGATGTTTCATCGCCCAGATATTTCGCGACGTCGCTCGGGTCGAAAGCCGGCCGGCTGACAAGGGCGCGAATCTTGCCGGTTCCGACCTCGCTTATCACCACAGCCCCCGATTTGAGCGGCAACGATATCTCTTCGACAACCGTCTGTATATCCGCGTCTATCGTTATTTTTACACCGCTTGCCTCTACCGATTCATCGCCCGAAACATCACATTCAAAATCGAAAAGAATATCGCCTTTGCCATCGCTTACGTAGCGAAAAGCAACCGTGCTGTCGCTGTAAAGCAAAGGGTCAAAAGCCTTTTGCAGTCCGCAAACGCCGTGTCCCGAGCCGTCAAGATACCCTATCAGGTGAGGAGCGAGAGTGTCTTTTGTTTCACAAACCGAATAGGTAATACTTTTAACGCCCTCACCTTCGATTTCGCGCTCGGTTTCTACCAACACAGGTTTGCCGGCGGACAGTTTTGCCGAGAGTTCTCTCATTTCTTCAATATCCAAATATCGACTTGCCGTGTTTTTACCGTCATCGTTCGGCATAACCGCCGTTACGGTTTTCTTCTCTGAATTTGTCAGCGCACGCATATTTGTATCGAAAATCGTTCCTCTTTGACTTGAAACCGTGAGTTTATATGACGACTGTCTCTCCGCAACACTTTTATAATCTTCCTTTTCGCAAAGCAACATTATTCTTATAACGCTGACAGTAAAAAGCAAAAACATCAAAAACATACAAGCGGCACTGCGTTTTTCGATAAGCGTAATTCTTTTCATAAAATCACCGCTGATATTATTGACAAACATTCTCTGTAAAATGCGAAATAAAATTTGACTTTAAGATAAAACAAATGCGACACCCCTTATGATGAGATGTCGCAAAGCAATATAAAAATCTATCCTTCCATTCGGAGCAGCGTGCCCTTTTCAATCGGGTGTTCGCAGGGAATTTTCACCGTCATCATCGGATGCGGTGCGGAATCGATAGGCACACCGTCGGCATCGAACATTTCGTTTGCCGTCAGCAAAAACGGTTTTTTCTTCGGAGACAGGCAATCAAAGGTCTGTCCGCGCAAAAACTTGTTTTTCAGTGTTACAAAAAGCATTCCGTCCTTCCAACCGTCAACAACGCCCGCAACGGTATAATCCCTTATATATCCCGCCGAGCCGTAGGTTTGGGAGTTTTCCGGTCTGCCGAAATAAAATCCCGTTGAATATGTACGGTGGCTGATTTTTCCGAGTTCTTCTTCGACCCATTTCGGAAGTTGCCACTCGCCGTCACACGCAAGACTGTCGACCGCACCTCTGTATGCGTTTGCCGTAACGGCAACATAGTAATGCGATTTTGCCCTACCCTCAATCTTCAAACTGCTGATACCGGCAGCAACCATTTTATCAAGGTGCTCTGCCATACACAAATCGTTGGAATTTAGTATATATGTTCCCTTTTCGGTTTCGGTAATATCAAAATACTGCCCCGGACGCTTTTCTTCCATAAGAGCATAACTCCAACGGCAAGGCTGTGCACAGTCGCCGCGGTTGGCATCTCTGCCCGTCATATAACTCGAAAGCAGACACCTTGCCGAAAACGAAACGCACATAGCACCGTGGACAAAAGCCTCTAGTTCGAGTTCCTTCGGAGTCTTGGCACGTATTTCTGCAATTTCGTCAAGCGAAAGTTCCCTCGCCACAACAACACGGTCAGCACCCATATTATAAAATGCACGTGCCGTTTCATAGTTGCACGTACCCGACTGAACCGATACGTGAAGTTGTTGCTTTGAGGCATATTTTTTCACAAGACCCATAGTGCCGATATCCGATGCGATAATGGCATCAACCCCGACATCGGCAAGCATTTCCAAATGTTGCGGAAGACGCGCTATTTCATCGTTATGCGGTATTGTATTGCAGGTAACGTGAACGGCAACGCCGTGCGAATGGGCATATTCGACGCCCTTTCGCAGTGTTTCCTCATCAAAATTTTTTGCCGCGGTACGCATTCCGAATTCTTCACCGGCAAGGTATACCGCATCCGCGCCGAAATCAACAGCGGCTTTAAGTCGGGACAAATCCCCCGCCGGACACAAAAGTTCCGGCAGTTTAATCGTAGTATTCATAAATCCAGTTTTTCTCTGCCTTTAATTTTTTGATAATCTGATTATGCTCTTGAAGCGAATAGGTATAATAAAAATTCATCGAAGCATCGGTAACAAAATATGTTGCCTTGCACTCCGCATTCGGATAAAACGCCGCCTCAATAGCCTTTGCACTCGGTGAACAATAAGGTCCCGGTGGTATTCCCGGAGCGGTATTGGTGTTGTATCTTCCCTTGCCGTATTTATACTTTGCGGTGGGAGAAGAACCGAGGAGCGGGTTTTCCCATTCGGTCAGGCGGTTGTAAAACACCTGTGCGACATTCTTCATTTCCGCAGGCTGACCGCTTGCCTCTAATTCGACAATCGATGCCATCGTCAGCACCTCGTGGAGCGAATAACCCATTTCTTTTGCACGTTTATACATACTGTCGGTCAACACGCTATCCATCTTGGCAAGCATTTTATCAATAGCCAAAAAAGCACATTCAGCCGAATCGTCATAACAGTAAAAATCGTATGTATCGGGGAAAAGATAACCTTCAAAACGATAATAGACCTGCTCGCTCGGCAGTTCGTCGACAAAAGAATAATTATAACGGTCGCTGTTCATCGCCGTTATAAAATCCGAACGCTTGCAAACACCGTATTCTTCAAGCAATGCTATAATATCGTCAACCGAAGCACGTTCGGGTATAGTAACCGTAACGGTTTCCGCAGTCGCACCCTCGGTGCGGAGCATTTTGGTTATTTCATCATAACCGAGTTCGTTTTTAAAGGTGTAAACACCGTACTGATACTGTCCGTCATAACCTTTCAGTTTTGAATAAACTCTAAACATAAGCGGACTGTTAATGGCGTTGACCTCTTTGAGTTCCTCGGCTATTGCCGAAGTTGAGGCGCCTTTTTTAATCTCAAGCACAACCTCATTTCCGCGGTTTACGCCTATTCCCAAATATTCAGCCAAAAAGAGAATTATGATAAATGCCAGCAAAAGCGAAACGGCAATTATCAAAAAAATTCTCGCAAGGGCAGAACCCACACCGCTCTTTTTTCTCTTTTTCTTTTTCGGCGGCAGTGAACCGACAGTATCCGATATGACAGTATCGGCGGACTCATCGACCGTAAAACCTTCGCCTATTACAAAATCATCTGCGGAAGGCGGTATAGGTACGCCGTTTTTAATATTGTTGTCATCCATTTTTTATTCCTCCTAACGCCCAGAACGCGTCTGCTTTTTGCAAGTGCGGATAAATTTGTCCGTAACGATAATATCAACAGGCTTATCATATCTGCCGTGATACATATGACGGCGAAGTTCCCACGAATAGCAAAGACCCGCCGAAACGCCCGTAAAACGCGACATATATCTGTCGTAATATCCCTTGCCGTATCCGAGACGGTAACCGTCAATATCAAACTGCATTGCCGGAACTATCATAAGACAGCCGTCGAAATTATCAACCTTTTCAAGTTCGGCAGAGGGTTCAAGAACGCCGAACATACCGGATTCCAAATCGTCAAACGAGGTTATATAATGAAACTCCATAAGCCGTGTTTCGGGAATACAGCGAGGTACCGCAACGCGTTTGCCGTCCGCCCAAGCTGCCTTTATAATTTCCCTTGTATCAACCTCTATCGGTGTGGAAACATAAATCAAAAGTGTGCGGGACGGTGCATACTGGTGCAGACGTTTTACGTTCTCCGCTATACAGGCATCGTGCTTTTGTTTCTGTTCGCTCGGCAGGGACGCTCGCTTTTTTCGGCTATCCTCGCGAATGTCCTGCTTATACTTGCGTATATCTACCGGCCGCATTGCATTGACTCCCCGATTAGGTCGGAAACCGAAAAATCTCCGTACGGTTTTTTGCCGCTATACCACGCAACCATATCCGCCAAGGCAAACGCAAAATCAAAAACAGAGCCGGCGCCGTTTGCCGTAACAAAATTATCGCTTATACAGACCGAGTCATGTGTCACCTCTGCACCGAGAAGATATTCTTCAAATCCCGGATAGCAGGTTGCGTTTCTGCCTTTAAGCAGTCCCATTTTGCCGAGAATTGACGGAGCGGCGCAAATCGCTCCCACAACGGCACTGCTCTTTGCGGCAGACTCGACCGCTGATATAACTTTTTCGTTTTTTTCAAGATTGAGCGTTCCGGGCATTCCTCCCGGAAGAATAACAGCCTCAACTTCTTCAAAAGAAACATTATCGACAGTCACATCACTTTTAACGGTTATACCGTGTGCGCCGGTTATATATTCACCGCCGACGCCGACCGTCGTAACGCTGTATTCGGCACGGCGAAGAACATCAACCGTGACAAGTGCCTCGGTTTCTTCAAACCCGTTGGCTAAAAACAAATATATCATTCTTTACTCCTTTATGACCTTGAGAGCATACGCCAAAATATCCGCGGAGATATCTTCAACACTACGTATTTTGCCCTCTTCACTGCACGGAATAACGCACCAACCCGCGTGCTCTACATTATAATATGCGGCATCACGACAGGCATTTTGATATGCTATGTCACGTTCGTGAATATCCTTTTTGGCTTCATCGCCGCAATAACGCTTTTCAAGCAGTTGTTTTGAAAGTTCCGTCGGCATATCGAGAAAAATAACCAGATCGGGTTTCGGAATGCCGACCTTTTCATACTCGAGTTCATAAAGCCAAGAGATATAATTTTCCCATTCTTCTTTTTTTAGTTTTGCCGTTTGGTGAACTGCGTTTGAGGTGACATATCTGCCCGCTATTACCGTGCCGCCGGCATCGTAATAATCCTTCCAATGACAGCGAAACGAGGCAAAGCGGTCAACGGCGTAAAAAAGAGATGCGGCATATGCGTTGACATCGTTCGGATTTTTTCCGAAATCGCCGTTTAAATACATCTTTACAAGCGTGCTTGATTTATCCGAATAATCCGGAAAAGAAATTGTCTTTGCATCGATTTTTTCGTTTTTGAGGTTCTTCGCCAACATTTCAAGTTGTGTCGACTTGCCGCTGCCGTCAAGTCCCTCTATTACTATAAGTTTACCCATATTACTCGGTTTTTCCTTTTAATTTTTCAAAATACTCGCGCATTTCGGTCATATGTCCGCAGGTCATTTTCCCCTCGGGACACGGGCCGCTCACACAGGATGGGCCGGCTTTTTTAAAGAGATTGGGCGCAACCTCGCTCACAAGGGAGAGCATTTGATTTGCAACATCGCGAATTTCCCACTGTGCACGGTTGCAACAACGGTGACGGAAGAAATTCAAAAGGCTTCTTGCGTTCATAGTGACAACGATTTTAGTTTCACAGGCATTCGGCAAAACAAAACGCGCGTCTTCTATAGCCATTTTCTCCGCCGCTCTGTCGGCTGATTTTTCGTCTTTACCTGTATCGAGCAATGTCTTTTTATGTTTTTCCTTTAAAAGCGCAGTCAGATGCTCATAATATTCTTGGTCTTCCACCATTGCCTTTTTGTAAAGTTCTGCCGCTTCAGGCAGTGCGGCTATCTCGGGCGGGACGATATATTCAAAACCGCCCTCACTGACGTAGCGCTGACTCTTTTGTGAATATGATGCAATACGGTGACGCACAAGTTGATGTGTGCAAGCACGAGAGACTCCCTCAATACCAAAAGTGAAAGAAACGTGCTCAATGGGACTTTCGTGTCCCATTGATGCGAGCATATCAACAAATGCGGCTGTTTTTTCATCCGTGAGACCGTCACGAATATCGTCGATAGTTGCCGGAGAGTAGCAAAGTTTCGCCGCCGCGGCGACAGCCTTTTCGGGATCCGGTGTATGGGTTATGAGTGTGACTTTTGCCATTTTTTAACCACCCTTTTCGTAATTTGTCTCCATTATACCAAAACGAGTATGTATTATCAATTAAAATATTTTTTGAAAAAGATAAAATTTTGTCGTTTTACCCCTTTTAATAAATCGCAATGTATGGTAAAATACTTATACAATAATCATTTGGAGGTTAATTAAATGGCTAATTTCGATTCCACACACGCACCTTTCGGTGAACTTGCAATCATCAGTATGCGCGGCTGTGAGGACATTGCATCAAGCGTTGACTACTATCTTTCGCAGTGGCGCGAGACTCCGGAGGAACACAGTTTTGTTGTTGAAGCAAACTGCCCACGTTTCGGCACAGGCGAAGGCAAGGGCGTTCTTCACCATTCGGCAAGAGGACTTGATGCTTTCATACTTTGTGACTGTTTCAATCACGGTATAACATACAAAATGTACGGTCAGACCGTTCCGATGTCACCGGACGACCATTATCAAGACTTAAAGCGTGTTATTGCGGCACTCGGAGGCAAGGCAAGACGTATAAGCGTTATTATGCCTATGCTTTACGAAGGAAGACAGCACCGCCGTTCCACAAGAGAGTCACTTGACTGTGCTCTTATGTTGCAGGAACTTATGAATATGGGTGTTAACAACATCATCACATTTGACGCTCACGACCCGCGTGTTCAAAACGCTATTCCGCTTGAAGGCTTTGACAACGTTCAAGCCGCCTACCAAATGATTAAAGCGCTTTTGAAAAACGTAGACGATCTTAAAATCGACCGCGAGCATCTTATGATTGTTTCCCCAGACGAGGGCGGTATGGGAAGATGTATATACTACTCTTCCGTTCTTGGACTCGACCTCGGAATGTTCTACAAGCGCCGCAACTATTCGGTTGTCGTAAACGGCAAAAACCCCATAGTAGCACACGAATTTTTGGGTAGCGACGTTGCCGGAAAAGACCTTATTATCGTTGACGATATGATTTCTTCCGGCGAGTCTATGCTCGATATCGCAAAGAAACTCAAAGATATGGGTGCAAACCGCATATTTATGTTCTCAACATTCGGCTTGTTCGTTGAGGGTCTTGATAAGTTTGACGAGTATTACAAAAACGGATACATCGACAAAGTTTTCACCACAAACCTCATCTATCAGACACCCGAACTTTTAAAGCGTGAATGGTACTGCAATGTTAATATGTCGAAATATATCGCACTCTTGGTTGACACTCTCAACTGCGACAATTCGATAAGCAAACTTCTCGACCCCGTTGACCGCATTAAGAAAGTTGTCGACAAATATAACGAGAATAAGTAATGATAAAAGCCGTCGCACGACGGCTTTTATTTTTTTGTTGAATAATGTCGGAAATTACTATATAATTATTCTTGCTATTATATTTGTAAGGAAGATTTTTTTGAAAAAACTTTTTAAAATAGCCGCACTTTTACTTTCGGCAATCATACTTTTTTCGCTTTGTGGATGCGGCGACGAGGAATATGAACAGACGGTATATGCGGACATCGGAGGAAAAGTTTCAACCCTCGACCCTCAACTTGTAACAGCAATGCCCGACCGCACGATAGTTCTTAATATCTTTGAGGGACTGACAAGACTTGACGAAAACGGCAAACCCGTACTTGCGGCGGCGGAACGCTATGAACAAAACGGAAATACCTATACGTTTTATCTGAAGGACGGTCTGCTTTGGGAAGACGACACACCGCTGACGTCGTATGACTTTCTCTTTGCTTTCCGCCGTGCCGCCGATGCCAAAACCGCCGCGCCCGATTTTGAAAGTATTGCCTGTATCGCAGGTGCTGAGAGTGTACGCGCGGGAAAAAGCAGTGAAAACTTGGGCATTACCGCCGTTGACGATAAAACAATAAACATTACCCTCTCATATGATGACGGAACTCTGCTTTACACCCTCGCAAAGCCGATTTGTATGCCCTGCAATCAAGCCTTTTTCACAAGCACAAACGGCACATACGGACGTGACGGCAACAGCGTATTGGCAAACGGAACATACCGACTTCACAGTTGGAACACCGAAAAATATTCCATTCGTCTTAAACGCAACGCCGTTTATAAAGGCACTGCAAACGCCATACCCGCGGCGGTTTTGATAACAAGCAACGAAGACCGTATCACCGCCCTAACCGACGGCGATATCGATACTGCACTTGTGAGCACGACCGAAACGGCAAAACTGACCGACGTTGGTCTTATGACCGACAAATATTTCAATCGATATTGGTTTATAGCAATCAACAAGAACGCACAACTCGGCAGTCTACCGATAAGACACGCACTTGCAACCTCAATAAACCGAAAGAATCTTGAAGCGCGTATGCCTGATTATGCACTGCTGCAAAACTGCATTTTCCCACTTGATGTTTCTTTTGAAGGCACAAAGATTCATGACAGACTGTGTGAAAGTGCATATATTTCATACAACCCGGACGTAGCATATGAAAATTACTCTTCGGCTGTTTCGGCGGAAACCGCACCGCTTTCGGTAATATATTCCGGCGCAGACGGCGTTGACGGTATCGTTTCCGATATTGCCGCAGGTTGGCAAAAAACGCTCGGTTGCTTTTTGAACATAAGTCCCTTTGAAAGCAACGAAAGTGTGCTGAGTGCCATAAACAGCGGAAACTATACCGTTGCTTTCTTCTCACTTGAGGCGAAAAGTAGCGACGCGTATGACTTTTTGCAAAACTTCAAAAGCGGAAACCGCCTTGCGTTTTCAAACACAAAGTTCAATGACGCGGTAAACTCACTCTCCGCTTGCACAGACATCACCATCTACACCGAAATGCTTAAAAACGCAGAAGATATTCTGCTTTCGGATTATTCGATTATACCCGTTGCGGCAACTCCAACCGTACTCTGCCACAGCAAAAATCTTTCGTCTGTCACATACAATATATATAATGACAGCGTAAATTTCGGAAACATAATAAAGAAACCGTAACAAAAAAGTACAGTCAGCCGACTGTACTTTTTTATACTTTATATTATTAAATACACAGCAATCGACAAAATACCCGCCGCCAAAAGCACCGCCGCCGCAATCGGAAGTGCTTTTCTTTTTTTCTTCGGTTTCTTCACCGTAGCAACAGGCACTAAAGCGCTCTCTTTTATATATGTTACCGCCTTTGCTTTCAGCCGTTCGTGCAAAACATCGGCATAATCGGGTTTTACAAAAAACAGCACCCGCTCAAAATATTTGTTTCCTGTTTCGTTAACCTCTATTATTGTTTTGTTGACACCCTTTACCATATATCAAAACCTCCGTTTCGGAATATAAATATTCTTGACGGAGAATAAAAAATATATACACAATGGACAGAACGGTTTACATAAAAAATGTTAACAACTCGGTTAATAACCTTAATAACTTCCCCTTTTAAGGCGAAAAATTACTAACATTTTGTATTTTTAGGGGATGTTATGTCAACTGATCGTTACCAAGGAAAGTAACGGTGCGTTCAACCGCATTGCGCGATGTCCCCCAATCGGCATCTTCACCGCTGTTGCGGTAATCATACATCGAGCAATATTTTTTAAGGTCTTTTTCAAGAGCGTCCAAATATGAAAAGGTCGTATCGTAGAGCGAATGCGTGAAATCTTTATAATAACGGCGCATTTTCTTTTTATCGGCAACACTCATCAGCAGATTGTAGTGTTCAAGACAGAAACAGTCCTGACTGTCGAAAAGCGAGCGAAAATCGCGGTCGGTTTCATAACTGCGTATAACCGTTTCGAGCATACGGCTCATTCCCCACTCAATTTTGTCACAAACAAAACAACTCTTCTCGGCTGCTTTCGCTTTGTCTGCCTTTTTCAAAACGCTTTTAAGTTCTTCTAAATGGCTGTCGAGCATAAGCGCCAATGGAAGCCTTCCCCTGCGGGCCATAAGTTTTTCAAGATGTTCGGGGCAAAAGCCTTTCTTGTTGGTCTCAATCCTGACATCGGGTTCCATCATTGCCGCACCCATAATATAATCAAGAATATGTTCCTCAACCGTTTTTTTCATTCGGCATATCGGACAACCGTCAACCACCTCAAACACTTCGTTTACCGGTATGGTGCAAATATCATTACGCATTTTTCTCATCTCCTGTTTGTCATTATACAACATTTGTGTTACAATAGCAAACGGTGATAAATATGATTTTTGAAAAATCGGGAAACAACCTTATAATACACGGTGTTGAAAACTTTGACCTTTCGCAAACCTTCGACTGCGGACAGGCTTTCCGTTGGTCGACGGACGAAAGCGGCATTTGGAGTGCAGTTGTGAACGGAAAACTTTGCAAACTCTCGCAGTGCGGAAGTGATATTACGGTATTTAACTGCGACAGAGAACAGTTTGACGGTTTTTTCAGAACCTATCTCGATATCGACCGCGACTACGCCGCAATAATAGACGCCCTCGGCAACGACCCCGTTATGAAAAAAGCGTGCGCTGTTGCTGGCGGAATACGAATACTGCGACAAGAGCCGTGGGAAACGGTCTGCTCCTTTATAATATCGCAAAACAACAATATCCCCCGCATTAAGGGAATAATCGAACGGCTGTGCCAAAACTTCGGCAATGAAATCGACGGCGGATACACATTTCCGTCGGCAGAGCGCATATCGGCACTTTCTCTCGACGACCTTGCGGTCATACGCAGCGGTTTCCGCGCAAAATATATTCTCGATGCCGCAAAAAAACTCTCATCGGATGAAATATCGGTAAAACATATTGAAGCCCTACCTACCGATGAGGCTCGGTGCGAACTTATGAAAATTTACGGTGTCGGTGAAAAGGTTGCCGACTGTGTACTGCTCTTTGCCTTTGCACGGATAGATGCTTTTCCTAAAGATGTTTGGATAAAACGTGCAACCGAAAAACTTTTCGGCGGTGTTCTGCCCGAATGTATTAAACCCTATGCCGGCATAGCACAACAATACCTTTTTCACTATGCCAGAACGACAAAATTGGAAATTTAGTGTCAAAAATCAAAAAACATACTTTATTTTTCGGAAAGTGTGTAGTATAATGAGTTTATAAAAATAACGGAGGTTCATATTATGCCACTTGTAAACACAAAAGAAATGTTCAAAAAAGCCTATGAAGGCGGATATGCCGTCGGCGCTTTTAACGTGAACAACATGGAAATCATTCAGGGTATTACCGAAGCTGCAAAAGAACTCAACGCTCCCCTTATTTTGCAGGTTTCTTCCGGCGCACGTAAGTATGCCAACCATACATACCTTGTTAAACTTGTTGAAGCTGCTATCGAAGAAACTGGTCTTCCGATTGCTCTTCACCTTGACCACGGCGATTCCTTTGAACTTTGCAAAAGTTGTATCGACGGCGGATTCACATCTGTAATGATCGACGGTTCACACCTTGATTATGAAGAGAACGTTGCCCTCACCAAAAAGGTTGTTGACTATGCTCACGAGCGCGGCGTAACCGTTGAAGGCGAACTCGGACAACTTGCAGGCGTTGAAGACGACGTTAACGTAAGCGCAGAGGATGCTTCCTACACGAACCCCGATCAGGTTTACGATTTCGTAACACGCACCGGCGTTGATTCTCTTGCTATCGCTATCGGCACAAGCCACGGCGCATACAAGTTCAAACCCGGTCAGAAACCCCAGCTTCGCTTTGACATTCTTGAAGAAGTTTCAAACCGTCTCCCCGGTTTCCCGATTGTTCTTCACGGTGCAAGTTCCGTTATACCGGAATTTGTTGAGATGGTTAACACCTACGGCGGAAAAATGCCCGATGCTATCGGCATTCCGGAAGAGATGCTCCGCAAAGCCGCCACAATGGCTGTTTGCAAAATCAACATCGACTCTGACCTTCGTCTTGCAATGACAGGTGCTATCAGAAAGCATTTCTCAGAGCATCCGGATCACTTTGATCCCCGTCAGTACCTCGGTGATGGCAGAACCGCTATTAAGGGAATGGTTGAGCACAAGATTGTCGACGTTCTCGGCTGCAACGGCAAAGCCTAAAAAATATAATTGTTTAAAAACAGTGTCCGTGTGATTATCACATGGGCACTGTTTTTATGAAAAAAAGATGAATTAATACAAAAGTAAAATCGGCAAATCTCAAATGTGACTTGTCGATTTTGAAACTAATGATGAATATAATGCAAAACAAAAACCGCTCTCCAATACTTTTGTACATTTTCTTTTGCACTTTCTGCCGATAGGTCAATATCGATAAA